>JBNKLQ010000331.1:0-5982 GCA_050292445.1 Promineifilaceae bacterium (SeqCode)
GCTGCGCAGCGCCCCACGCCCGGTGATTGTGAACCAGAGCGGTGGTGGCGAGCAAAATTCGGCGCTGGCTACGCTGCTGATGGCCCAATTGTTGCCCGATGCGATGCGTCAAGCGGGTAAAGCGGAAAATGGCGATATTTTGCCCCGGCTTGGTGGCAAGAGAAAACTAGGGCGTTACGATTCTGACGGAGACGACGAGTCGTAAAGTCATTTCAAAAATCAACCTCCCGGAGGGTTCATTAAGGAACCTCACTCCTTTCTGGAGCCTCCGGGAGGTTTTCCTAGAGGATCTGTTTTCTAGCGCTGGGCCGCGCGTGCCCAGCCAATCCCCAAAACGATTACTAAAAGTAAAAGAATGCCAATAATGACCAAATAGACAGGACTGATACTGTTGTTGGCTGAGTTGGGGGCGTCATTTGGAATCGGTGTGGTGCGGACTGGCTGCGTAGGACGTGCTGCCGGTTGGGTTGCTTCGGGTTCCGTGGTGTTGACGGCAGCTACGGCCGTTGCCGCCACAGGTTCTTCCTCATTACCACTTTCATCTGGCATAGCGGTTGCGGTTGGCAATGGCGTGTTTGTGGGAGGAACGGCCGTTTGCCGCACAGGTCGTCTGGTTGGTTCCGCATCATCAGCTGGAGCAGTTTCGGTTGCTGCCGGAGCAGCCAGCTCTACAACTTCCCCCGCATTGCCATCTACAGAAAAGTAAACACCGGTGTATTTTGCCCCCTGTTGTCTTCCTTCGGGGTAACGGCCGTATAGCTCAATCTTGTAAAAAGGGAACCCTTCGGCAATGGTTGTGTCTAGCAGGTCGGTTTGCGTCCAGGCCCCGCCAGTTGAGGTTGATTGGTTAATGTCTAGCGGCACCCAAACGGCCGTCCACGGCCCGCTAGCTGAAGTTCCTCCATAAATTGTCACCGTTGCTCGGTCAATCCACTGAGTGACCCAATGAATTTTAAACCGTAAGTGATTGAGGGACGGATCGGCGGCGACCACCTGGTAAAGGTAAGCATCAACGCCTGCCTGGCCGGTGCCACCGCCCTGCCCAGAGCCAAACGCCAGCCGGGCAGAGGTGCCTAGCACCTGGTCTGGTCCAGGATTGGACTGTTTTTGGCTTAAGGACCAAATGACATTGCTGCCAGCGGCATCAGTCCAGCCAGCCAGGCTAGGCTTGTTGCCCTCACGAAACCATGGATTTTCGATGAGATTATTTTCTGGTAGGGGATCAACGATGGTTTGGGCCAATACGGCCGTACCTGACCCCAAAAGCAGCATAAGCGTGGTAAACCACACAAAAAAACGAGTTTTTACAAAACGACGCATAGAATCCTTCCAATGTTAACTTATGAACGCAAGACAATCCCTGCAAAGTAGAACGGGATCACGGGAAGAAAAGTTCCCAACGTTGCCAGTTTACCAAAGGCTACTTAAAAATTGGATGAAGGTATTGGAAGAAAAAAAGAGACGCTGGTTTACAGCGTCTCTCTATGATGCGAGAATATTTCCCCGGAAACTACATCTCAGATGATTACCTTAACTGAAAGTTTCCGGGGAAATGCGAGAAGTCGTTAGCCTGCACCGCTGGCGCCACCGCCGGCTGCGCCAGCACCTGCACCACCGGCTCCAGCCGCACTGCCCCCCGAAGAGGAAGAGCTACCAGCCATGGCTACAAAAGCGGCCATGTTTTCTTCGCCAGAGCGGCTGAGGGCATGGAAGTATGGCGGCAGGTCTGTCCAGCCTTCCTTTTGGAAGAATTTGGCCCACTGATGCAGCAGCCCGTAGCTAGCGGCATAGGGCAGGAATCGGTTAAAGATGTTGGTGCCGCCAACGGCCGCTTTTTTGCGGGTCACATCCTTCATGTAGTTGTAAAAACTTTGCCACTCGTCAGCCATCATCTTGGCATCATCTGTCAGGATGGTAAGGGTATTGCCCATGGTGATCCAAATGCCAAAGAGGACGAGCAGACTAAAGGCCATCAGGGCAGACCAGGGGCCAAATTGGTTAATGAAAACAGCAGGCAGAAGAATCATTCCCAATATCCCCAGGATCAAGAAGATAAAGCTGCTTCCTATGACCCACTGCCGCCGGGTTTGGCGAGCTTTGTCAATGTAACCGGCTGCCTTTATTTCTGCTTCGAGTGGATCGCTGAATTTTTTCCACTGCTTGCCATTGACCATGCCGCTGAGTTTGGAGAGCTTTACGGCCGTTTGCCGACCCTTCTTGCTATCAAACAGCAAATCTAAGAGACCTTGTTCATGGGGCCGCAAGCTGCCAGATGCCTTCTGCTGCACGATGGTGAAGTCGCGGCTCTGGTACCATTTTTTATCTTCGGCTTCCTCAATGCTAAGAATGCCCCGATCGGCGAGGTCAAAGAGCGTTGCCAGGGCGTTGGGCCAGGCTGGTTTGACACCGTGGCTATTAAGCACGCCGGCAATGGCTGGGGGCAGATTGTTGGGCGGCTCGTAGAGAACGGCCGTACTTGCCACCTTCTTTGGTTGGTGAGTGCGCCATACCCAGAAGGCTCCAAGAGAACCAGCGACCAGGATTACCAGGCTGATGCCCACCCAAACGGGCACAAGTGTACTTTGCTCGGCTTGCCGCGTTTGCCAGGCGGGCGGGGCAGAAATCAGGCTGCCTTTGGCAAAAATCAGCCCAAACACCAATGTTTCATTTGGACTGATGTTTTGCCGGGTGAAGGTCACCATGTTGCCGCTTTGTTCCATTTGGGCGGTGCCTGCGGTAATGGATGGGGCTTGTTGCAGATCGGCTGAATCTGGGTAGCGTACCGCAACGGTGCTGCTGTTGATGGTGTACTCAAATTCATCTGGCAGCGGTTGGTAACGCAGCACGTCGGCGTTATCTGTTTGGCGTACAACGCCCAGCATTCGGTATTCCAGTACAAAGGTGCGTGTCGTGTTGGCTGTGGGTTCCATGTGCCAGGTTACGCGGATATTGCTGCCTGACTCAATTTCAACTTGTCCAGCATTTGTGCCTTGGGGATAGGTACGGCCGTCTACCGACGCCGCTAAAATTTCAACACCATCTGTCTGCTCCGTGGGAATCTCCCGGAAGACAAATGTGAATGGTTCGCCCACAAAACTAAAAACAACAGTCTCTGTTATCAGCAGCGAGCCATCATTCTGCACCACCACGTCCACATCAAAGCGGTCGGCGCTGTATGATTTATCCTGAGCCAAAGCCCTGGGCACGCCACCGAGCAGTGCGCAAAAAAGTATTGCGGAGATGATTAACTTACGCCACATAGTTCGCTCCTTTTACAGTCCCAAATATGGGGTTAAAAACGAAAAATCTACCATATTTTACGAAATATGGGGCTATTTTGTTGCGCAAAATCAATCCAGTTCAATTTCCTCAGGTGGTTCTTCATTGCCTAATCCGCCTTGCAAACTGGCCAGCATATCCTCGATTGCCTCAATCACGTCATCGTCTAAAAATGAAGAGTCGCACTGCTCACAAACCCAAATGGGCACATCCTCAATAATAACCTCTTCGCCGTCAATTTCTGTTTTGTAACTGGTGGCTTCCTGCACCATCGTCCCTTTACACACGGAACATTTCATAATTGTTTTTCCTTTTGTTTGGCATCCATTTGGTCGCGCATTTTAGCGCGAAATAGCCAGCCTTAAGGTATCTCAAATTGAAGAGAATTCAACTTTTTAGTAAAGATGGGGGCTGCGTTTTTTTGTGTAGATTGTGTAATCCTGTTCCGTGTCTAGATCGAACTCAAAACTAGCCAACGGGACTACCTGGCAAGCCAGGCCAAGTCGGGCAGCTTCTTGTTGATGGTGGTGAAAGCTGTTACGGCCGTACCAAAAGCGAAATCTCGTCCTGGTTGGCAAAATCATTGCGTTGGTGCCCTGCTGTTGCTGATCGCTGCATAAAAAGAGGGTGGGTTGAGAAACGGCCGTTTTCGCCAGCCGCACCAATTCTGCCAGCTCCGCACCATCCAAAAATGGCAAATCCGATGGTAAAACGAGGCAGTGCGTGGCTCCATTTTGCGCTGCCAGTGTCGTTCCCGTCATCACTGCACCATTCAGACCGCTGCTTGTTGGCTCTGCTGCGGATTGGCAGCCAAAAGTTGCGGCTAGATTTGCCACGATGGGGTCCTGGGTGATAACGGCCGTTTCCATAATCAGCGGCACCGTTTGTAACAAACCCAGCGTGCGTTCTAAAAGTTGCAGCGTCAATTTTGCCCGCTCCTCTGGCCAGAGCACGGCGGCTAGTCGTGATTTGGTTTGGCGCAGCGATTTAACGGGAAGGATGGCCCAGAGGTTCATAATGGTTCATGCCATTTCCCCGGAAACTTGGAGTTTCCGGGGAAATTCCTTTAAGGCAAAAACTGCGTGGTAAAAGCGGCCGTGACATCCACATTTTCCGGCAGCGATTCGTACGTTTGCAGCATCTCTGCCAGCGCTTGCCACTGTGCTTCTGATTGCCAGCCGAAGCCGTTGGCTGACACGGCGTCCGCTAGTTCGCTGTCCAGCATGAAGCGCATGTGATCGGCATCCGCATCCTCACCCGCGTATTGCAACACAATTTCCACTGCCTCATCGGGATTGTCTTGCGCGTAGTCAATCCCGCGCAGGACCGCATTCATGAAGCTTTGCAGCAGTTCTGGGTCCGACTCGATGAGCTCTTCAGTTGTCACATAAGTGAGGCCCAGCGTTGGCACATCATAATCGGCCGCTTCCCACTGAACCACATCGAATCCCCAGCCACGAATTAGATTGGGTTCGTTAGATTTGAAGACGGGGTAGACGTCCACCAGCCCTTCGGTGAGCGTTCGTGGATCAAAGCCGACGTTGACCAACTCCACATCATCTTCCGTCAGGCCGTTGGCAGCGAGGATGGCAAACAGGTCGGGCGGCGGTGTGCCTTTGAAGCCAACGGTGTGGTGGGACCAATCAGCTGGGGTGGTGAGGCCACTGTCAGCCAAAGCGACAAAGGCTTGCTGCCCACGCTGGCCAATCAATCCGATGGAAACAAGGGGCAAACCAGGATCGGCGCGACGTTGCAGCAAAACGGCCGCATCTTGCGTGGTAACCTGTACTTCACCGGCTGCTAAAAGCTGGAGGTGTTCTCCGCCACCAGCGGAATGCTCAATCGTTACCGACAGGCCTTCGTCGGTAAAAAAACCTTTTTCCTGGGCGACATAGGCACCGACAAAGGGTAAATTGGCTTGTGGGCGGAATCCAGCCATGAAGGTCATTTCGCGTAGCGAATCTGCCTGATTAGTTTGGCAGGCAGTGATCAACAAAATAATGAGCAGCAAGCCAATGGTTCGAATTCGTGTCAAAGTTCATTCTCCTTCTTATAAAAGCGGAACATAGAGCTGCGCAGAGGAGTCACAGAGGTTCGCAGAGAGAAAAGTTATCTGCGTAGTCTGTGTAATCTGCGGATTACTCCCAAAATAAAAGACGTTTTTCCAGCCAGACGATGGTTTGGTAAACGGCCGTACTCAATCCAGTCAAAATAAACACAGCGGCAAACAGGGCAGGCATGTTCAGATTGGTGTAGGCCAGCCACATCGACCGCCCCAGGCCGCTGGACGCGCCCATCCACTCCGCCACCACCGCCCCGATGAGTGCCAGCGGCCCGACCACTCGTAATGCGGCAAACAGATACGGCCGTGCGCCTGGCCACCTTGCCTGCAAAAAAATCTCCTGGGGCGTGGCGTTGAGCGAACGCAGCCAATCTAACAGTGCCACATCGACCGCACGAAAGCCGGTGAGCGCGTTGATCAGCACCGGGAAAAAGGTGAGCAGCGCCGTCACAATCACCTTGGGTGCGGGGCCAAAGCCCAGCCAGATGGTGAGGATCGGCGCAATGGCGATGATCGGGGTGGATTTGATCAAAATGGCCAGGGACATGACGCCTTGCTCCAACTGCTGCCAAAAGGTGATGAGAATCGCCAGGGCTAAGCCAACGGCCGTTCCCAAAACCAAGCCCGCCACCGCTTCCAGC
>JBNKLQ010000332.1:0-5960 GCA_050292445.1 Promineifilaceae bacterium (SeqCode)
TTTAATTTGTTTAAACTGCGAAATCTTTGATTATTTTTTTTGTATTGTATTGATGATATGCCGTCGTTTAAAACTCACTATCTGCATACCAGGGATGGGCAGCAACCGCTTCGGCTGCGGCGCGGAGAGCAGGGTCGGTGGCATAAACACCACGTTCTTCTGGTGGCAGTAAGGCAGCAATGTGCTGCATGATGTCATGACCGATAGCATCCAGCTGCTCGCGGCGTTGACGGCCACGGCCGTTTACACGGTAGGGGCCAAATGGCTGGCCTACGCGAATCGTTAGCCGGGTGCGTTTGCCCTGCCGCAATGCTGAAAATGTCTCCGTCATGCCGGTGATGCCGATGGGCAGAATGGGCGCGCCAGTTCGCGTCGCCACGTAAGCGGTGCCGGGGCGCGGCGGGCGCAGCACCTGTGCCCAGGCACCGCCCTCAGGGAAAATACCCAGAACGCCATTTTGCTGCATGATTTTTTCGGCCGCTTTTAGCGCGTAGCGTGAACCGGTGCCGGGTTCCACCGGATATACTTTCCACAGGTCGGGAATCCATTTGGCAATCGTGGGGGCAGCCGGCCGATCTGTGCTGGCAAGAAATTCCAGGGGAAAAGGCAAGGCAGCCAGCATCGCTACGGGATCAGCAAAATAAAAATGGTTGCCAACCACCAACAGCGGCCCACTGTCTGGAATGTTTTCCTCGCCGATGACCTCAAAGTGGGTCAAGGTTTTCAGCGCCAGGCGGGCAAGCCTGCGTAAAATGCGGCGCATGGTGGGGCGATGCGGGTAGCGGAATTCAGCGGGGATGTCAGCCATGCGTGAAGTGTAGTGGATGAGGGGGTGAGGGGCAAAAAAATGGTTAATGGTCGGTGGTAGTTAGTGGTTAGTGGCTGGTTACCGCGCACCGATTACCGATTACCGTTCACTGATTACCGACCTACTGACCACTGTTCACTGGATTAAACAAGGCGAGTGGCCCGCCGCCGACGTTGATGAGGAGCTGGTTATTGGCAACGGCCGTTACCCACATATCATTTGTGATGGGCGTGCGGGAGCCGCCTTCAAATAATCGCGTCAGGCTGTTTTGTGTCTGGTCGAGGGCAAAAACGGTCAATTTGCCATTGTTGCCGCTGCCGAGGCTGGCAGCCAGGTAAGGTTGGCCGTTAACCAGGTGCAGCGTGACGTTGCCCTGGACTTCACCGGCATAGGATCTTTCCCAGATGAGACGGCCGTTCCCATCAAATTGTAGCAGGCGGCGGTCAAGGACATCGGCGTGGGCCAGCAGCAAGCCGCCGTCGGGCAGCGCCAGCAGGTCGCCCCAACTGATGGTGCCGGTGGGCAGCGCATCGATCAGAGTGGCAACTGGTGTGTCGCTGCTGAGATCGATCTGGTACAGTCCCTGCCGGTTGTAAAGCCACAGCCCGTCAGGATGCAGCGCCAATTTTCCACTCAGATCAATAATCGGTTTGCCCTGTTCGGCTTGGATGCGCCACAAACGGCCGTCATTGCCATCAGTTGTCAGGTAAAGGGCATCGTCACTCAGCTGCCAGTCGAGCAGGCGGCTTTCCAGAGGTTCGGTCCAGAGCAAGTCGCCCGTGGTGGAAACGGCCGTGAGTGAATTGCGCGTGGCGGCTACGACCCCGCCATCGGGCAGGGGCAGCAGGTGGATTGTGAGATTGGTAGGCAAGGTGGTTTGCCATTCCTGTGTCAGATCGGGCAGGCTGTACGCTGCCAGCGTGTTGTTGATGTCGGCCAGGAAGAGCAGGCTATTGGCTTCGTGAATCAGGGCGTCGTCCAGTTTTGCCAGGGAGAAGGTGATGGGATTGGTTTGGCCGTTGCCCATATCGAGCCTGAGTAACTGGTTGTCCTCCATCAGGAGATAGCTGCGGTTGTCTATCGGGATCGGGCCGATGGGGCGAGAGCCGCTGTGAGTAAACGGCCGTACCCAGCTAACCCCTGGAATCGCCCCTATCCGTGCCGCCCAAATTTGCTGCGAGGGCCAGAGCCAGCCTGCTGTGGTCGGGTCTTCCGGCCAGTAGCCGGTGAGGGTTTGGTACGGTGCCTGGGTGCGCACCTCAAAATGGAGATGAGGAAAACCGCGCGGCTGGCCAATCAGCCCGACAAGATCGCCGCGCTGCACGCAGTTGCCGGGTTCCAGCAGTACGCTGTCTGGGTCTAAATGGCCATAAAAGGAGAGGATGGTACGGCCGTTGGCAAAGGTATGCTGAATGATAACCACGCCCTGGTCGCGGCCCCAGCCCAGCGGCTGGGCGTAGGTCACCAGCCCATGCCCGATGCTGTAAACGGGCGTGCCCAGATTGGACTGCCCCGATGGCGCGCTCCAATCTTCCCCAGCATGGTATTTGGCGTAGCGGTCGCGGAAGATGCCAAAATCGCCGCCGCCCCGGCTGACGTTGGCCGCATCAGGTGGATCGATGGGGAAGTCGAACAGGTCCACGATGCCGCAGGCGGCATTGCCGCTGGGAACCGGATCGCTGACCTGCAAGCTGCGAATATCACCCTGGATGTTGAGGGGAACGGCCGTTGCCGTCGGGGTCGGCGTGGGTGTGGCGGTGTTGGTCGGTGTTGGGGTATTGGTAGCGGTGGGAACGGCCGTTAACGTGGATGTGACCGATGGCGTGCTCGTTGCTACTGGTGTGTTTGCTGCCAGGGGCGTGGCATCGCTGGCCGGATTGGTACAGGCGGCCAAACTGAGCAGCAGCCAACCGATGATTAGCCAAACGATACGATTCTTAAACGACAAAGGCCCACTCATGGGAAGATTTTAGCCGTTCTCAAAACAGAGACGAGTCCACTCGCCTCAATCTCACTGAGTGTTCAGGTAGCGTTGCGTGAACGGAATTTGCGCCAAAGGATGAAGCCACCCAATGCGGCCAGTCCAACAGGTAGCCAGGTCAAGGTGCGTCGCAGCATCTTGAATCGCCACAAAATCATCTCCCGGTCGTTGACGTGGGGGAAAGGGACGTCGGGTATTGGCACATTCAAAAAGGCGCACAGCGGTTCCCAGCCTTCTTTTACCTGGAAGATAAGCAGCTTTTCAGGTGGGACGTGCTGTTTGACGGCTTCAGTATGCTCGTGAAAGCGTTGGATAGCGTAGGTGCGGTCGGAGAAACGGCCGTTAAAAATCTTTTGCCAAACGAGCTGTTCCTGCAAATCAATAAAGTAGCCCAACGGCCAGGGCAGCTTGTACGCCCAAAACGGCAGGCCATCCATTGAGCGGAAGATGGTTTCGTTGGTGCTATCGTACCAGCGGTCTGGGTCGCGCACGGTGTGGATCACTTTGGCATTGGGGTAGGTGTCCAGCAGTTCGCAGTAAAAGGCACTGGCGGGATAATCCACCGTGGCCTGGAAGCGGCCAAAGATATTTTCCCAGGGCACGGTCTGGCCTTGCCCGATTTGGTACCACATGTTGATATGAGACGGCCGTTTAATCACTTCTTCCATATGGTAGCAAGGGTCAAATCCCAGAATTTCCAGTGCCGCCTTGAGCGAAAGCGTGCCGGTGCGGCCAAAGCCGGAACCAATTATTTTCATCGTGCCTCTTTATTTTGGAGATTGGAGACTCAGTGATTCAAATAATCTCCAATCTCATTACCAAACCATAATCTGCTTAAATTGCTCGGCATACTTCACACCGATTTTCTCGCCAGGGCGTTTATCCAGTTCTTTCAGCCAGTCGAGATTGGCTTCGCCGTTGGGGAACTGGGTTTTGTGGGCCAGGGTGGCGGCGATTTTTTGGGGGTAAACGGCCGTCACATCCACCACCACATCCGGGTCACGATCCGTGCTAAACACAAACACGCGCTCCAGGCAGCCCAAATCAGCACCTTGTTCATTAAGCTGGTTCGGATGATACAGAGGCATCTTCGACGGCATGTAGGCATCCAGCGCCGCTTGCCCTGCGGCGCGATGATCCGGGTGAATTTGTCCGGTCCAGTGTGGATCAAATGTGAAGAGCGTATCGGCTTGCGTCAGGCGGTAGAGGCGGGCAATCTCGGCTCGCAGCGCCAGATCGGGCAGCAGTTCGCCGTCAGGGCGACCCAGGTTAAACGTTTGTTGAATGCCCAGCAGTTGGGCAGCATCTTCGGTTTCTTGCAGGCGGTTGGCGGCCAGGGCCGGGCGGCTTAAGCTGGCATCTTGCGCGCCGATGTCGCCCAGCGTGCAGTTGACGGAGAAAATTTCTACGCCACGCTGGGCCAGTTGGACAATGGTGCCGCCGCACATTGTTTCCAAATCATCCGGGTGGGCGGCAATGACAATGAGCCGTTTGGTGTCGGCAAATGCTTCTAAACTTCGTAGGTCTTGGGGCATACATATTCCTTTCTTTTTGAACAATTCCAGTCGTAATATTTCCACAATGCTCTTGTAACGACTTGAAATAGAAACACAAGGATTGAATGTTACATTATTTTCGTCCGGACAAACATATCAGATCCACTTTCTCATTACTGTCTTTTGCTTTCGCCCCCTATGATTTTGGGGTGAGCTACAGCGGGTTGGGTTGAAAACTTTAAGACGCTAATCATTCTAAAAGGAGACTATTCATGAAAAACCTATTAACCAAACGCAAGATCGTTTTGTTCGTTGGTTTGTTGAGTGCCTTAATTATGGCAGCTTTCATTGCCTCACCTGCAATACGCACACTCGCTCAAAATGCCAGCGACAATGACTTTCAACCAGCACCACCATCTATCGGTGCAGATGTGCCCGTGACTTACTTTGGCCCGGCACCTTCTTCCGTACAGAAAGAATTGGTTGGGCCGGTTCAGCTGTTAAATGCGGGTACTGTTGACCAGGATGAAGGAACCATTACGCTGCCGCTGTATCGTGGGCAAATGCGAAATGGCAAAAATGTCTGGTTTATTCTTACAGATACGACTGATGAGGGCAATGCCGCAGCACTGGGCTTAAATTTCTCCCCTAAGCTGGCTTATGCCGCTGTTGGGCAAGGTGTACGTGATGCCAGGTTAGAAGCAGATGCCAGTCTTACCTTCCAATCAGGACGGGTCGATTTCTCTCCTGAACGTGTCGTTGTGCCTGGTTCACCAGACCCCTTCCCACCGGCTGAGTTTCAGCCCGGTTCTGTCGGAGACGCAGCCTACAGCCCATTGGTGCGCATCACGAATGCTGGTAATCACATCTACAATGCCCCAGTCATCGCCTTTGATGCTTCCGACGAGCAAATAACCTTCTGTGATGGCAATCCTGATTACAGCTTGGTTCATGACAAAGTTGTCAGCATCTGCCCTGATGGGAATGGTGGCGGTACGGTGACATTGGCGCTTACCCCCGGCTTTAGCTTTGCTAAACCGGTACTCTACCTGAGCACAGAAGCTTCCGATCCACTGGCTGCTTCTCTAGAAGGGGCAACCCTGGCTCCAGGGTTGGCCGACATCACCGTAGGTCGTGATGATAGTGCTTTCAGCGCTGTTGAACGTATCTTCCTCACGCTGAACGGCCCGACAAACAGCCCTGACGGCGTGGTTAACCCGCAGCGGCAAGGACTGAACAGCGCCCTGATGGGTGAAGGCGGGCCGCTAAATGTGCTGGGTGGCATTCCGACAGTTGCCACGGATTACAGTCCTTTGTGGGATGTCAATCTGGGCGAATGGACGCAGGACGCCATTGATCGCGGCTTCCGTTCCCGCGTTACTGAAGAATTCCAGATTTTGGGACTCGTGGAACGTGGCTGGATCACCGGTCCTGGCGGTGCGCCTTATGGTTCGGTGGGCATCATTGTGAACTGCCCCATCGTCATGCGCTTCCTCTAAACTTGTAGGGGGGGGCAAGCGTTAAGCTTTAGTATCGAATACTGAGCCGAAAAGATCAGCAAAGAAGATTTCTCATTGGTTGGGAAATCTTCTTTGCATTTAATTAATCAGATTAAACCACTGCCTCTGGCAGTGGAAAAAGTAACGGTTCTACCAGTGTATTGAGTATGACGAGT
>JBNKLQ010000333.1:0-5914 GCA_050292445.1 Promineifilaceae bacterium (SeqCode)
CGATCTCCCTGGACGATGGGCTGGCCGACGGTGAGGCCATCCAGCGAGGTTTCGCTGAGGTGGCCGTAGAGTGTGTAGAAAGTTAGCTCTTCGTCCACATCGTGTTGCAAGACGATGACGGGGCCGTAGTCGAGGTGGTCGGTGTTGTTGGCGAAGCTGTGGATTTTGCCGGGGAGCGGGGCGTGTACGGCCGTTCCTGCCTCCGCAAACAAATCAATCCCCAGGTGAATGGTACGCCATTCGTCCCGGTCATTGCCGGAGGTGCGGAAGCTGTCCGCTGTGTAAATCCGGCGCGGCTCATCGTAGCGGCCAATGCCTATCTTTGATTTTGAGAATTTTCCTTTTGACAATTGGTTGAAAAGTAGGTTGGTGAATATTTGGGTATCATCTGGGTCGGTTAGTTGGCCGAGGAGCAGGCTGCCGGGGGTGAGATCGAAGACGATTGGTTGTGTTTCACGCCAGTCTACACCCAAAACGTTGGCGAACCCATCGCCGTTTTCGCGTAGCCAGTTTGCAACCTGAGTGGATTTGGCTACGGGTTCCCAGCCGCAGGCGTGGCGGAAGGTGGCTTCGGCCAGCAGTGGGCTGATTCTGGTAAGAATCTCTAAAGTTTGCCAGGCTGGCTGGGCAGAGATTTGTAGATACTTGTTCTCTGGTTCCTGCGTAAGCCGGTAGGCGCTCATGGTGGCGCTGACGCAGAGGCGCATGGCGATGAGCGAGAAGAGCAGCGACACTTCTTCTTCGGTGAGCGGGTGGACGGCGTGGTAACCACGCACGACGTGAGCCGCCGCTGCCAGCGGGTCTGGCTTGTGCAGGCTGGCGTAGGCGGCAGCGATGGCCAGTTCATTTACGGTGGCGGTGTGGATAGCGTCGCCAAAATCAAAAATGCCGCTAATTTGCTGGTTGGCGGTCAGGACGTTGTAATCGTTGGCGTCGTTGTGGATGACGCTGTGGCGCAAGTGGGCCAGCCGAGGCTGGGTGTGCTGCACAAATTGCTTCAGGAAGCCAGCTACCAGTGTGCGCTGTGCCGCATCGGGAATAGCGTGCAGGTAGTCAGCGATGAAGTCAGCGCGGTTGAGGTCCCAGTGCAGGCTGCGGTGGGCGGCGGGATGAGCAAAGTCGGCCAGAGCGGCGTCAAGCTGGCCGAGGGTGTGGCCCAGGCTGTGCAGTAGCGCCGGGCTGTGCGGTTTGGTGTGCGCCAGCAGCGTGCCGGGTAGGTGGGTGATGAGCCGTACGGGGAATTGGGTGCCGTCGGGGGCAGTTGTTTGAGCGATCGGTTGGCCGTTGGTTGTTAGAATGAGTTGCGGAAAGAGATTGGCGATTGGAGACTTGTCCTGAGCGGAGTCGAAGGATTGGCGATTGAGGTGCTGCATTAACTTATTTTCCAATTCCAGGGCCTCTAAAGATTCGGTGCGTCCGGCGATTTTGAGGATGTATTGACGGCCGTTTGTGGCGATGAGGTGGAAATTTTGGTCGCGTTCGCTGGGCAGTTCGCGGGCGATGGTAGTGAGGTTGTAAAGATCATGTGCCAGTTGGACGGCTTCTTCCAGGCTAAATGTGGGTCGTAAAATGGTGACGTCAGGCATAAAAATACCCCTTTCGGTTAGTTGAAGGGGGTATTGTAGCCATAGCTGTTGTCCAGGGGCAACCTCCCGCAGGTTTCATCTTAAGACGTGGTCTTGGACGGAACCTGCGGGAGGTTTTTGATCACGGCCATGTCATCATGGCGCAAAACGAATCTCTTCACGACTGGTCAGGTCAAAGGGAAATTCAAGGAACTTTTGCACGACATTTGTGCCATTTGTGGAGTCGAGCGGTTCCAGGATGGCCGCAACGATGGGATGGTCGGTTCCCGTGGCCTCCCGAATTTGCTCAGGCGTGGCGGTGACAAAGAATCCTTCCTCACCAGTTCGGGGCAGAAAGCGTTGAAATGACTGGATGTTGCTGCGATCAAAGTCCCAGTTTGGGTTGACCAAAAATAATTGAAGACTCGCATTTAGAATGGGTTGCTCTACGATGACCTGAAAGGTGACAACGGCCGTATGCCGTTTTTGTTGAACCACAGATTCAAGTACGATTGGTCCTTCCTCCGCTGCTGGTTCAGACGAATCCATTGGATAGGTGATTTCCTCAAGGGATTGCGCGTTGAAGGACATGGCCCTGTTGAACCCCATAAGAATTGGATCAAAAATTATGCGGCCGTTTTCGTCCGTTGCCCAAAGCCTTGGCATGAGCCCAAATTCATCTGAGCCTACGGCCGAGGTGATTGTTTCAGGTTCGACAGTCGCAGTGATAATTACAGAACCTGTCCCAGTTTGTATGGGGTATTGTTCCCCCAAAGCGTTATAGTTTGGGTAGCGAATTTCATCCAGAGATGTGTCCGTTTCCCATTCCGGATGAATAAAACTGAGACTCAAAACAGCTTCATCAGCAGTGACCAATTTGTAGCCGACAGTAACTTCAAGGGTGATAGCCTCATTGGGATCAGAGCGAGGTAGCTGCGTTGCCTTGACTATCCAAAGACTATCCGGCGACCACGGCATCGTTTCTGCTGGTGTGTATCCCTCAGGATACTCTAGAAAATCAGCGACCACCCATCCTTTGCCAATGGTTGTGGATACAGATTGCCAAAGTAGTCCATCACTTTCCATTAAGGTGTCATCGATGAGGACGACGACGCTGCCTTCGCCGAGAATGCCTATATCCTGGCCGCCAGGCGTGCTGCGCAGGGTTAGGCCGTTGCCATCTGTACCGCTGACGACCGCGAAGGGAACGCTTTCAAAACCAACCATATCCATTTGGTAAGAAACCTCTTCGGTGCTGGTCAGATCGAGGGCAAACTCTGGCATGGTATCCATGCTGATGACGTTTAAACGTTCGTCATCATTTTCATCTTCACTGAAATAGCCGAGCTGCATGACCAAAACCGGGTAATTGGTGCCGACAATGTCGCGCATGACGGCTGGATTTTCCACAAAAGTAATTGTTTCACTGCCAAAATTGCTTTTGGATCCGTCCATCACGATCTCGTCACCTAAGCCGTCAATGGGAAGACGGCCGTCTCCAGCCATTTCCCAATCAGGATGAGCGTAGAACGGTTTTAGAATGACTTTTTCATCAGGATTGAGTTGGTAAGCGATGTCGATGATGAGCGTGATTGGGTCGTCAACTGAAGTGCGCGGATATTGTGTTGCGGAAGTGAGCCAGACGCAGGGGCATGGGTCATTAACGGCCGTTTCCACCAACATTTCTTTCAAGGTTAATGAACTGATCCGAGCCCCCGTCGTTGCATCGTAAGGAATTACAGCAAGCGTGTAGCTGCTGTCAGCTGCCGTTTCTGGAATAGGAAGCGTGAGTTGCATGATGTTAGAAAATGGTTCATCCACCTGGCTCAATAAAGTGCCGTTACTGTCTGTGAGATGAACTGCAATCGTTGTATTTGCTGCTGTCTGATTTCCCCAATCTAGAATTATTGCTAGTTCTTCACCTGGATTCACCTCTGACGCCGAGAGGTGACGGGTGATGATCGTCGGATCGTTGGCTGTGGTCGTATCTTCTTCAAGGCGGGCAATTTCGGCTGTAATTTGGGCCAGCACTTGTTCTAGCTGGGCCAATCGCTCGCCGTTGGTTTCGGGGAGTAAGGCTTGCAGTTCAGCTTGGTAGTTTCGCAGGATGATGAGCTGGGTTTGGGTGGGAACGGCCGTTGGCAATGCACTCGTGTCCATGTTGATCAAGTTACCGTACTGCGTGATTGGCCAGTGCAAGAATGACTCATCGACCCAGCCTTGACCCACACCGATGACCGTGACGTGCCGCCAAGTGATGCCATCCCGCACGATCGCCAGTTTGTTGTTCATGAGGCCACTTAATTCAAGCCGCGTGCCTGTTTCCAAAGTAGTCACCAGCTCGCCATTGGGTTCTTCGAGTAGCGGCGTTTCTGTCGTGGTTTTGCCTTGGGGTAATCGATAAGAGACGCCCATCCTCGCTGGTAGCTGGGTGAATTGATCTTCTGGCAAATCGGCGCTGGTCATGAGTTGGTGGCTGACGCGCTCCAGGCGGCGCAGCATCGTCTCGCCATCGTAATCGGCAACTTCAACGACGGTGTGGTTGTCGCTGTCCAGCTTCACCAGCCGATATTTGCTGTCGGGAACGCCATCTTGGTTGGGCGAATAGTCGATGCGGTAGGTGGTGAGGGAACGGCCGTTTGCCGCCGTCTCCGTGCCAACCAAATTAATCCCCCAGCCATATGGCTCATATTCACCTCCGCGCATGTCAACGCCCAGCGGCGGCTCGATTAGATATTTTTCCGCGCAGTCGCTGCCGCTGCATTGCCAATCCAGCCGCAAAACAGACTGGACCAAGCCGTCCCAGCCGACATCGTCGTAGAAAGGTGGGGTGGTGAAGTTTCCTGCCCAGCCTTCTGCCTGGGCCAGGGCGTGGTAGATGTCGAAGTATTGCAGTGAGACGGTTTCCATACGGTCAACATTGCTGTCGTAGGTGCCGAGCCAAAGGAATTGGCTGTCACTCTGCACAAAAATGCGCTGTTTGTCATTCGCATCCACCACCTCGCCACGGAAAAAGGTGCCGTCGAGTGACTGCCACGATTCGGCCGTCATCTCGGCCCAACCGGCGTCGAGCTCAACCCACATGGGAAATTCCAGCCGCAATTGGTCGTACACAATGAATTCGTCGCGGCCGGGCACATCGACGGTGTCCATGGTGGCGCTGGCGGCGCCGGACTGTTGGCTGAGGTTGCTCCAGCTGATGAACACGATGAGAGCCAGGATGCTCAGGGCAACGGCCGTTCCCGCCCATTGCCGCACATTCCCCCAGGAAAAACGGGGTTGTTCATACTGATCGAGCAGTTGGCTGCGCAGTTCGGTTTTGAAGGTTGAGGGGAGGGACTGCCGTTCCGAACTTTGCTTCAGTTCATCAATCAAATCATCAAATTGGTTTAGGTTGTCGTTACGAGACATGTGGATTTACCTCTCTCGTTGGCGCGGGCATCTCCGCTTCCAGCTCGGCGCGCAGCCGGGCCAGAGCGCGATGCAGGCGCACGTACACATTGTCGGGGGAACAGGCCAGGATGTCGGCGACGTCTTCGCTGGAAAGTTCTTCCAGGTAGCGCAAAACGATGATGTCGCGGTCTTTGGGGCGCAGGCGGGCCAAGGCTTGGTGGATGGTTTGGTGAGTCTGACGGGTCTGCACGGCCGTTTCTGTGCTGCGTAATTCCGTGCTGCCAAACCACTGCTTGCCAAAAAATTGGCTTGGCGAGAGCCACTTTTGCCGCCGCAGCCGGGAGATGGCTTCGTTGCGGGCAATACGGTAGAGCCAGGCGACAAAATGATCGCCTTGCCAACCCTGCTGCCGGATGTGCCGTAACGCTTTTTCAAAGGTTACGGCCGTTACATCCTGCGCTGCGGCCTCATCCTGCATGAGCCGGGCGGTATAGACAAAAATGCGGTCAACGTACCGGTCATACAAAGCGCCAAACGCTGCCGGGTCCTGCCGGGCCTGTTCGACAAGCTGCTGGTCGTTATCAAGCATAAAAACCTCGGTTTTTTGGGTTACAAGTGAGAAGTTGCAGGTGGCAAGTGCTGTACATGCAACTTGCAACTTGCCACCTCTCACCCGTTTCTGCCTGTATAACGTTCGAGAGGGAAAAATCTTTCAATTCAAGTGAGATTGGACCAATTTACTGTTCCAGGTAAGGGTGTAAAGGAGCAAATTGGTCCAATCTTTATTTAGGCACGCTGTTCTTTGTAAAAAGCGCGGATACGGTCAAAAATTTCAGTTTCTTCCTGGTTGTCGGGATTGTCCAGCACCTCCGCCACGGCTTCGGCGCTGCGGCGTTGGGCAGGCCAGTCTAGATGATGAGCAATTCTGAGGGCAAGGCGGGCGGCAAAAACGGCCG
>JBNKLQ010000334.1:0-5907 GCA_050292445.1 Promineifilaceae bacterium (SeqCode)
GAATTATTGATTTTTGCGGCTGCGGTGATTCTCCTAAGAGTGAGCCAGCAGCCAGTCGTGAGCAATGTGTTGGCAGTGATGGTGCTAATTCATTATGCCCTCTCTTATGACCGCATCATCTGGTTACTGAAGAATTAATTGGGCACGTTTGGCAGTTTTCGGCCGTTTCCCGACTCAACCGATCGGTTGATTACAAAGTCAATCTCTAAACTAAACAATTTCATCTGGCTGGTTGGTTACGGAAGACGGCCGTTCCTTTACCATACACTTAACTAATTCAAACACCTACTGGAGATTCAAAATGAGTACACTTGGATGGATTCACACAATTTTTGGGATCGTGGCGTTGCTGGCGGGAACGGCCGTCGTCCTACTCAGAAAAGGCACACGCTGGCATCGTACTTTGGGGCATGTTTACCTGACTAGCATGGTTGCCCTTAACGTGAGTGCCCTGTTCATTTACAGGTTGTATGGCCATTTTGGCCCCTTTCACTGGATGGCATTGGGCAGTCTTTTTAGTCTGGTTGTGGGCATGGTTCCTGTTTTTACACGACGGCCCAAAGGGCGCTGGTTGGAGTTCCATGCAGCTTACATCAACGGTTCCTTCGTTGGCCTTGTGGCTGCCACTGCGGCTGAAATCACCAGCCGCCTGCCCGGCACAGATGACTCGTTTGGTCTGGTTGTAGCAGGTACATCCATCGTTGTGATGGGAGTGGGCATCTACCTGATTCTGCGGTACATGCCGCAAAGCATCAACCGTACCCCGGCCCGTTTTCAGCGAGGCGCACGACCCGTCGCGAAAGGTTCATTATCACAATAGTTGGGTCATGGAGAGTGATGGCTGGTGATTGGAGTGAGAATCTCTACGCACATCCCACTGAAATTTAAGAAAAAAAACACATGAAAACAGATACACATCCACTATTTGAAAATTATCCGCTTTATGGAGAGCAAGAACTCTCTGTGGGCCTCGTGCCAATACCCTATCATACCTATGATGGGCATGGCTTATTCATCGGTGGCACGGCCGATCTTGCTAGCGTCAAAGAACTACTGCGGAACGAAAATGTTCATCCCATCCAAACGACTGCTGGCAAGGCTGTCATGGGCATCTGGGTCATTGATTTCACGCAAGCCAGCCTGGGGCCACACCAGGAGTTGCAGTTCAGCATTCTCGTCTCGCACCAGCCTGCACTGCCGATTGAAGATCACCCTTTGACTTTATTGAAGGCTTTACATCGCCGCGCGTTGGTTTCTCTTTACTCCGGTTGATGGGGTTGCGCCAGACACTCCGCACCTTTTCACAACCATACCTTGGAGCCAAAGTTGTTAATCCCATTGGCGATGGTTTCCCCAACAATGCCGATGCTCAATCATACCTGGCATCTGATGCGCCTGTCGTTCAACTTTTTAATGAAATGGCAGATGCTATCGTAATTCATCAAACGGAAGCAACAGAGGTAAATTTCCAACCAAACTTCACCGAACATTTTTCTCCCTTCCGCTTTGTCTATCTACAACCAGAAAATGGCTCATAATTTCGGTTACCTATGGAGCAGAAAATGACAACTTACAAAAAGCAAATCACGACATCTGAACGGACAGTTGATTGGCCCTTAATCCTGTTTTTTGTTTTGGCTTATGCCATTGCCTGGGGAGCCTTTGGTATTGTCGGGTTAATCGCCCGCCAGTCCGGTTTAGACAGCGCCCAATCGCTTCTGGCGATGGGTGAGGCTTACCAATTTGAGGGGGCGGCCTTGGGCGTGCCGCAATGGTTGGTTTATTTGCTCACCCGCCTGGCAGATTTTGCTTTCTCGATTGCTGGCGTGGTGATGATTGCCGTTACGGCTGGTCGTATCGGATTGCGTGAATTGTGGCAACGGCTGACACGCTGGCGGATTCGCTGGGTTTGGTACGTTTTGGGGCTGCTGCCGATAGGATTGTATGGGGTGGCAACGGCCGTTTCTGGCGCATCCCCAACCATCAACAGCAGCACGATCCTTACTGCCCTCTTTAGCTTGCACGCCGGGTTTTTCGTTTCCCTCTTCTTGCGTGGTGCGATGGGCGAAGAATTAGGTTTACGTGGTTTTGCCTTGCCTCGTTTGCAAGAACGCATGTCTCCCTTTCGCGCCAGCCTCATTATTGGTGTGCTGTGGGGCGCCTGGCATCTGCCTGTCCTCATCGGGCGTGATCCCCTTTCTATTGTCGCATTTGCTCTGCTCAGCATTGGGCTGAGCATGCTGTTTACCTGGCTCTTTAATGGCAGCGGTGGTTCGCTCATCCCCGTGCTGTTGTTCCACGCCACGCAAAATTGGGAAGATGGTTTTGAAGTTGTGTTCCCCAGCTTGGTGGGCACGGATTGGGAGTTACTGTCTACCTTGAGTTTGTTGTTGATTGGTTTGGTAGCAAGTGTGGTGGTGTGGCGCAAAGGCCGCCTGAAAGATTGACATAAGGTTTTTGTCGTTGAATTCTGTTGGGAGTTGCGCAGGCTTTTCTGGTCTGCGCAACTCTTTTTGTAGAAAGCCTCCTCAAATATTTGACATAATCAGAAGATTTGTCGTCTCCAAATGCCCAAAACCTCTCCCGAAAAACCATAAAATCATGAAAGTGACATCTGTCACATGATTTGGTGGGGATTCATCACTTGACCCTTTATGAGGATAGCTAACAATATCTTGTAGGGAGCATATGCGGTTTGTTGGTCCGCATTGCCCGCTTTTTGCACTTCGTCGTTGTTTAGGAACCCCTAATTCTAGGTGATGGAGGCATCCCCACTATGAGATCTGAAACGTTTGCTTTACCGATGATGTATGGCGATCATCACGTATTGGAAGTCCGCCAGTTGCTCATTTCCCTCCCCGGTATCGAAAATGTATATGCTAGCAGTAGTTTCCAGATTGTTGAGGTGACCTACGATGAATCGCAGGTAGACAAGGAGACAATCCAATCCACGCTGGCCGATGCTGGGTATTTGGAAGAATTGCTTATCCCCATAGAAATTGGCAGCAGTCCGGCCCATGAAAATGGTAAGCCGTTCTTCCGCCATACGGCCGTTTTCACCCAAACCGGCCAATCCATCAGCTTCACCCAAGACGTGCCTGAGGTGCAACGGCCGTTGTGGCCCTGCCCCGGTATTAAACAGTGATCAGTAATCAGTGGGCAGTAATCAGTAGACGTTTCTTACTGAATACTGATTACTGAATACTGACCACTGACCACTATCCCCAATAAGGAGTCCTCTATGGCTAAAAAAATGCGTACGCCAGAAGAAAGAACCATCGATCCGGCGGCCCAGCAAATGCTCATCCGTGCCGATGAGTTGGCAGTGGGTACCGCCTTTAGCCGCGCCGATAAAATGTCGCCCTGCAATATCGGTGCGAATGGAATGTGCTGCAAAATCTGCGGTATGGGCCCCTGCCGCCTGACTAAAGAGGGCGACACAGGTGTTTGTGGGGCTACGATTGACACCATTCAGGCGCGTAATCTGATCCGGGCTATCGCTGCCGGAGCCGCTGCTCACTCCGACCACGGCCGTGACATGGCCTTCATCCTCAAAGCCGTGGCCAACGGGGAGGCCGAAGGTTACCGCATCCGCGATGTGGCCAAGCTGCGCAACGTGGCGCAGAAATATGACATCGAAATCGAAGGCCGTCCCCCCGAAGAAATTGCTGACGAACTGGCCGATCTCTACATCAGTCAGTTTGGCCAACAAAAAGGTGAAGTTGTTGTTGCCAGCCGCGCTCCGGCCAAACGGCTCAAGCTGTGGCGCGACCTGGGCGTGGTGCCGCGTGGTATTGACCGCGAAGTGGTGGAAGCGCTGCACCGCACCCACATCGGTGACGACCAGGACCCGGAGCACATCCTCAACCACGCCGTGCGCACGGCCCTGGCCGATGGCTGGGGCGGCAGCATGATGGCTACCGATGTTTCCGACATTCTCTTTGGTACGCCTGCTCCCATTTTGGGCGAGGCTAATCTGGGGGTCTTGAAGGACGATATGGTTAACGTGATTGTTCATGGCCACGAACCAACCTTGAGCCAGATGATTGTGGCCGCTTCCCAGGACCCGGAAATTATTGAATATGCCAAAAAGGCGGGGGCCAAAGGTGTCAATCTGGCCGGGATTTGCTGCACGGCCAACGAAATTTTGATGCGCCAGGGCATCCCCGCCGCTGGTAACTTCCTGCATCAAGAATTGTCTATTCTGACCGGTTCTGTTGAGGCGATGGTGGTCGATGTGCAGTGCATCATGCAGGCATTGGTAGGGTTGGCTGAGAAATTCCACACCAAAGTGATTACCACCTCACCCAAAGTGAAAATTAAAGGCGCTACCCATATTGAGTTTGATGAACATCATGCCCTGACCACGGCCAAGAAAATCCTCAAGGTAGCGATTGACAATTATGCCAATCGCGGCAAAACAGAAATCCCGCAGGTAAAAGAAAAGCTGATTCCTGGCTTTTCTCATGAATACATCAATTACATGCTCGGCGGCAGCTACCGGGGATCGTTCCGCCCGCTGAATGATGCGATTCGAGACGGCCGTATCCGTGGCGTAGCGGCTATTGTTGGCTGTAACAACCCGCGCAGCAAGCAGGATTATCTGCATGTCAAAGTCACCCGTGACCTGCTGAAGCAGGATGTGCTCGTGGTGGAAACTGGCTGTGGGGCGATTGCTGCTGCCAAGCTGGGGCTGCTGCTGGGCGAAGCTGGCCTGGATCAGGTTGGCCCCGGCCTGCGCGAAGTGTGCGAAACCATCGGCATTCCACCGGTGCTGCACATGGGCTCCTGCGTGGACAACACCCGCATCCTTACCGTGCTGACGCAAATGGTGGAAGAAGGCGGCCTGGGCGACGACATTGACCAAATTCCCGCTGTGGGTCTGGCCCCGGAATGGATGAGCGAAAAGGCGTTGGCCATTGGCACGTATTGTGTGGCCTCCGGCGCTTACGTCATGTTTGGTGGTGCTTCACCAGTGAGCGGTATGCCGAACAAGGTTAGTGACAGCGACGCTGTCTCCCACTACATCAGCCAGGGATGGGAAGAGATGTATGGCGGCAAGCTGGAATTTGTAGAAGACCCGGACGAGATGGTGCGGCGCACCCTGGCCCACATCGACAAAAAACGGAAGGCGCTGAGCTTACGGCCGTACAAACCGGAGAACTTCGGCGACAGCGGCGATGACCGCATGAAGACCCTGGAAGAACTGCCCTTTGCCGAGCGACGCGAAGCGCTCTACGGCGTCGCAGCGGATTGATAGTTACCAGTAATCAGTAAACAGTATTCAGTAAGCACTGACAACTGAATACTGATTACTGACCACTGATTACTGAATCGGAGGAACTATGTCTAAATACATAGCCACAAGAGCCATCCGGGGTGCCAATGCCCTGGTTTATGAAGCAGATGTCATGTTGAAAAAGGCGCTGGTCGAGAAAGGGCCAGAAACGCCAGTGACCTTTCCCAACACCGCTTACTACCTGCCGCTGATTTACGGCATGACTGGTGAAAAGGTGGAAACGCTGGCTGATTTGCAGCCTGCGCTGCACCACGCTCGTGAGCTGCTGCACCCGCTGCCCTCGGCCCAAAACTGGACGCCCTACCTGGGCGAGACGCTCGATAGCGGCATGTCTACTTTAATTGCTGCCGAAGTCATAGAGGCCATTCGTTTTGTGTACGGCACGCAGCCAGAGCCAATGCCAGGGTTTGCCCTGGCAGGCGGTACAGCCTACAGCAGCAACGGTAATGGCAACGGAAACTTAGGCCACCTGAATGGGCCGATTGATGATATTCAACTCCGGTCATGGGGCATTCAGCTGGTAGACGGCCGTATGCCTGGTTTTGCCGCCATCGTTGGCTGTGCTAAATCCAATGAAGTAGCCGTCAAGCTGGTGCGTGAACTCCAGC
>JBNKLQ010000335.1:0-5862 GCA_050292445.1 Promineifilaceae bacterium (SeqCode)
GCTAATTGGCCGCTCACTTCATCCAGGTTGTCCGCGTAGAGCGATTCCAGTGCCTTGATAATACGGCCGTGCAAAAAACGCCGCCGTGCCGTTCCCAAAGCGGCATAGGCGGCCTGGCGTAATTTGTCATGGCTGAAATCATATTCATCCGTCCCATGCTCGCGCACAATGCGTCGATGCCATAGCTCATCCAAACCGGCAACCAATGATTCTTCATTCTGTTCACACGCCGCCGCCAGCAAATCAAAGGTAAAAGATCGGCCAATAGAAGCTGCCAATCCACACAATTCTCGCGCCGGGGAGGAAAGCTGCGCCAGACGCATTTCTAAAACCAGACGCACTTTATCCGGCAGGGAGGTGATTTCAATAGACGACTCGACATTCCTTCGTCGCAAACCGGTACGCGCCATTTCGACAACAAACAAGGGGTTACCCTCTGTTTCAGCATACAACCATTCCGCTTCGGAGGTAGCCAGCTCACGCTGCACAATCTGTTCGGCCAGCACACATGTTTCTGCCTGATTAAACCGTTTCAGCTGGATTTCAAACAGGCTGTGGTCACGATGCACATGCTGCTGCCAATGTTTTAACGGTTGGTTGGCATCCACTTCTTCGCTACGTACTGTACCCAGCAGCAAAAAGTGGGCTTGCCCGTCAAAACGCAGCAAAAAATGAAGCCAATCCAGCGTATCGCTGTCACACCATTGCAAATCATCTATATACAACAGCAGCGGCGGCCTGAGCTGCTGTACGGCCTGTACCAGCGCCGTGAAGAAATGTTGATGCTGCCACCCTTCTGTCAACGGACCCGGTGGGGTTAAATCAGGTCGTTCCGCCAATAGTTCCGGCAGCAGACGTGACAGTTCCCTCAGCCATTTATCTTCCAAACGATTTATCCGCTTTTGCATCACATCTGTGCGCAGCCAGGCGGTGATTGGCGCATATGGGAGTTGCCCTTGTGCCGCGTAACAGGCACTGGTAATGGTTGGTACGCCTTGTCGGGCCGCCCAGTGCAGCAGTTCTTCAGCCAGGCACGTCTTGCCAATGCCTGCTTCTCCCGAAATCAGGGCAAGCTGCGGACCCTGTTGGGCTTGCTGCCAGGCAGTTTGCAGCGAGATCCAGGCATCTTCGCGGGCAACCAGGGGCGTTCGCGCCGGGGTAGGTGTGATTTTGGGCACATTTGTGTTCAGCAATTGTTCGTACAATGCCTGGGTTGCTGGACTGGGGAAAACGCCTAATTCGTTTTGCAAGATGGTGTTGCATGTGTGGTAGGTTCGTAAGGCGGCGGGAATACGGCCGTTTTCTGCCTGCAACCGCATAAGACGACGATAAGCCACTTCATGCAGGGGGTCGGCCGACAGCAGTTGTCGGGCATAGGTGATGGCAGCGTCGTATGCCAGTTCCTCTTCCAAAAGCTGAATCAGGGTTTCCAGACAGCTAAAATATTGTTGGCGCAGTTGTTCACGGGCAGTCAACACCCAATCGTCGTAATGGCCAAGCAGGAGATCACCCTGATAATAGTCAATGGCTTGTTTCAAGTGTTCTTTTCGTTGTGCCGGTGTTGTTGCTTTGTCGGCCTGGGATACGGCCGAAGAAAATGCCACCATATCCACAAACACCGGCGCATCAGGGCACCACTGCATTTGATGCCGTTCCAATCGTAAAAGCTCGGTAACATGGGGTAACTGTTGGCGCAAATGGTAAATGGCTTTGCGTAGATTGGTGCGTGCCTGTGCTTCGGTAGAGTCCGGCCAAAATTGGTAGGCAAGATGCCTGCGCGTGTGTATTTGGTCTCGATTGAGAATGAGATAGGCAAGAAGGGATTGGTGAGTAGGGTTGACGATGCCGGAAACGGCCGTTTCGCCCCACATTAATCGAAATTCACCCAGGAGCGTGACGTGCAGTGCCTCGTCCCGCACCTGGTCTTTTGTCGTCATACGGTTGCTCCTCTCCTCAACCAAGCAGGCTAAACAACCCGTATTCATATCTTAGTTGGATTGGAATGGGAAGTAAAGCAGAAACGGCCTTGATTCAAGTGGATAAGGCTTTAGAAGAAGACAGGCTTTTATCCTGACGGCTATTCATCTGTAGTAGGGGTAAAACTAATTCAGCAGATAATTTGACATTTAACGCAGTGGCTTTAGTTCCCACAGCCAACAAATACGGCCGTCATCCAACCACTCAATTTCCCAACCAGCACCACCAAAGGTGCGACGCACGCCGCGCAGGAGCATTTGCAGCCGCTGGGCGTGGGGTGGCAAGGTGCTGTCTGGGCGCTGCCAGCGGCTCAATTGGGCCAGGCTTAGTTTGCCTTCGGGCAGGATAATTTGGTCGGCGTCGGCGTTGGCTGGGGAAACGGCCGTTCCCGCCAACTCTGTTTGGGGCCGGGTGATGAGCAGCACATCATGACGGCCGTTTTGACTTTGCCAACATTCGCATAGCGAGTTGGTGAGTGCTGCCGGATCGTCTGGCTGGATGGGTGCCTGGGTGGGGCCAAACTGGTTATTGTGTAACGGCCGTAACACCATCTCACCTTCCAGCCGAGGAAAGCGGGCCAGGTTGTAAAGTAAATCATGGAGGGCCTGGGGGGAAACGGCCCCTTCGGCTGGCTCAGGGCAGGCTGTTATCGCCCCGTCATTTTCCTGAACAACGCCTTGGTCCAGCGCCAACTCGTAAAAATCATGCAGCAAAATACCGCCCGCCGGAACGGGCAGGTTGGCGTTGGCGGCGCGATCCAGCAAACAGCCCGGCTCGGCCACGTCCCGCTTGGCGGCCCGTTTAGACCCCAGCCAGGCAAAATAATATCTCACAAATCCTCCAAAATTTTTGGCCACAGAGAGCACAGAGATTTTGGAGAATTATTTCTCTTTTTCCTCTGTGTCCTCTGTGGCAAATTTTTATTCCACCGGCTCGCAGCTGATTTCGGCCAGGGCATCGCCGGTGAAGAGTGGTGCGGTATAGAGCGCGTAGTCGCCGCCCGGCTCGTTTTCATCGCGCACAAAGGGGCAGGTGAAGCTGAGCTGCACCGAACTGCCGGAAACCACCTGGTTGAGCAGCGAATCGCTGAAGGTGCAGGCGGTACCCACACCCAACACGGAACTCGTTTCGCAGAGGCGGACTACCTGGGCCGTGTCTCCTGCAACCGAGCAGCTGAGCTGCACCGTGCTGCCCGGCGTGCAGCGGAGCGGTGGCTCTTCGGGTTCGCTGGGTTCAGGGAGATTGGGTAGGGAAACGGCCGTAAAGCCACAATTCCGTCTTGGCCCTTGCTCGCTGCTGGCACACGGTTCCGTCACAAAGCTGCCCGTCGCCGGAAGCACAACATCTTCTGTGCCGCTGTTAGTGGCGTCCCAATCCGCTACAAAGTCGCATTTAGGCCGACTGATGGGCAGGCCGTTGCTGTTACGCAAGCCGCTGGGTTCAAAAACGAGATTGCCTGCTTCGTCAAGTACCGGGTAGCCCTCGCACAAAAATTGCTCGGTGTTGAAGCGGAAGCTGAGCGGTAATTCGGTGGACGCGCCTTCAAACGCGATGTCGGTGATGTCGATCCACTGGCAATCCAGCCCCGCACCGTACTCATCGACCCAACCGGCCTGGATGCCTTGATTGGTGCAGCTGTAATCATGGGTAAGCGGAGCCATTTCGTTGTTGCTGAAGCGACTGGTGCTTTCTACACAAAACGCCTGTTTGCTGGGCTGGCTGGTGGTGCCTAGCTGGAATTCGCCATAATTTTGGAAGTGGAAATGATCGTGGCAGCTGTTGTATTCAAACATGTTGGTCAGCGGATTTTCAGCCACGACCGGGCCAATGTCCAGGGCCACCGCGCCTAAATTGTGAGCGGTGGCGTCGAATTGGAGCAGCCGCCGCCAGCCGGTGCCGTTGACGCAGCCCTCGGCCAGGGCGCAGGAGTTGGCGGGGAAGTAGCGATAAATGATGCGATTGTTTGGCAAATCTTCGCCAACCACGCGCAAATCGGGCGCGTCGGCAGCAACTACTTCACCAATGCGAACTTGATTGGCCAGATTGGAGTCCCAGGCGATGCGTTGGAAGGTTACGGCCGTTTCAACCGTGCCTACCGTTGCATTCAAAGCCTGCAAACAGGAAAGCGTGGGCAGGGTGGTGCGATGGCAGCCTGCCGCGCCGCCGCTGTCGGCGGTGCAGCTGTAGTCGTAAAAAATATCGACGTTTTCTGAGTCGTAGCTGTTGGGCGGGAAGCCACCTTCGTTGAGGCAGGCGTTGCCAGTGCGCTGGAACAGTTGGGTAGGGTCAGGCGGCAGGATAAACGGTTCCTCCCAAATACCGCCGATTTCTGCCAAGGCAGGTTCCGCCTTGGCTGGCTCGTCCAGGCCAGTAAGCAGGGTGCTGCTAAAAATGTAGTTGATGAGAATGAGGTCGTGGTTGTTGATGGTTTGGCGCTCTGGCGCACCGTTTAGCTCAACATGCCACAGCGATTGCGGCGGTAGGGGCAATTGTCCTTTGTCGGGGTAGAAAAACGGCCGAAAATGCAGCCGATTGTAGGTCAATGCCACCTGTCGCTGGGCCAGCTCAATCCAAAACGCATCCGATTCGGCGCTGAGCGCATCGGCCACGGCGTCCCGCATTCCTTCGGGATACTCATCAAGCAAGATGCCCACCTGGCTGTCCAGCGTCAGGCTAATGAGCGCACCTTCCGCGCCATCAATGGGCGATGGTACGATGCTGGCGTTGCCGCTGTCGTTTTCTTCGGCGACGGCGGGGGTGCTGGTGGGCAAAGCGATGGCAATGGCGGGTGGGGGCAGTGGATTGTCGTCCGGCGCCTCCGTTTCTTTTGGCTCAATGGTGCGGGTTGGATTGGTGTCGTCGGCCTCTTCTTCGGGTGGCTCCTGGCCGCAGCTGGCCGCGAGGATGATAGTTAAGAGTAAAAAGCCGGTGGCAAAGCGCATCAATTTGGTCATGGGTCATGATTTTACCCATTGTGGCGATGCGCTTCAAAGCGGGGCTGGCTTCCTCATGGTTTGTTTAGCAGATGATACGCTTGCTCCATTGCTTCCAGGCGGGCCTGATAGTGCATTTGGCAGTCTGGGCAGACGGCCAAATGCTGCTTGATGGCTTCGTGCAGCTGGTCTTGTTGGGCAACGGCCGTTTCCTGACTAAACGCTTCGGCGAGATATTCCAAAACGGTAAAACATTCGTCGCAGGTGAACGGCCGTTGTGGGGTGGCATCCTTTCTCACTTCCAACAACAGCTGCCAGAGGGGGCGAGACATGATATGCTTTGCTCATTCAGAGGAGATTAGAGATTGGAGATAAATCCATCTCTAGTCTCCAATCTCCAGCCTCTTTTATGGCTGATAAATAATCGTCTCCGGGCGGAAGGCAGCCCAGGAGAACCAGAAATGATCGGCATGGATGATGCATTCCAACTGCTGACCCTCAAGTTCCCCAGCGGTGGCTTGCCCCACGATGTTCCAGGTGCTGCCCGTTTCGTTGTCTACAATGGTTTCACCTTCTTGGTGGAAAGTGAGCAGCTGGCCATCCAGCACCGGATCAAACACGCCCGTGGCTCCCACGTCAGCACCATCGGCGATGTTGGACGCGCCTAGGGCGCTGGCCGTGCCGCCAACGTGGAAGACGACTAGATTTTGCTCGCCTTGCTCATCGTTGATGACGCCTTCAGCCATTAAAACGTCCAGCGGATAGGCTATGTCGATGCCGTTGGGCAGCGAGACGGTGACGACGCGGGCGACGGCAGGCAGGCGCTCGTCCAGCTCACCATCGAACAAAAAGGGATTGCTGCCGATGGTGTCGTAACCGGCGTAAGGATTACGGCCGTAACTGCGGGCAAAGCCCGTATCGCGTGACAAAATAACACCGTCTGGATGCGCTT
>JBNKLQ010000336.1:0-5861 GCA_050292445.1 Promineifilaceae bacterium (SeqCode)
CGGTAGATCCATATCCAGCTCATACACATTCCATAACTCCGACGGCTGAATTGGATTTAGATAAAAGTTGCGCACAAAGGGCCGGGCAGCGGCCACTTTCACCCGCGGGAACAGGGGGATGACCGGCAGTTGCTCGGCAAATATGCGCATGGCTGCCTGGTGGGTGGTGACATATTCCGGGCTGGGACGAAAAGCATGTTGGGCCTGGCGGCAAGCGGCGTCGAACGCGTCATTGCGCCAACCGGTATTGTTGACGCTGTCCCAGCCAGCAAACCCCTCAGCCACCGGGCCGGAGATGTTCTGTGACAGCCAGTAAGTGCACGGCGGTTCCATTTCCGTTAACCAGGCATATTCAGCCAGATCGTACTGACGGCCGAACAGCTTTCCGTCCGGCCCGTCGGCAAACAAGTCGGCCGTTGGGGCAAAATTTAGCGTGACTGCAATGCCACACTCACGCATATTTTCCTGGAAGATCAGCGCGATTGCTTCACGTTCCCAGTTGTCGGGCACGTCTAATGTCACCTCGAAGGGAATCCCGGTAGTGAGGTCCTGGCGAAGGCCATCGCCATCTGTGTCCCGGTAGCCTGCTTCATTCAGCAAGGCATTGGCCGCCGCCACATCGTAAGCCCACTGGTGAGTGTCTTCCGGGTATAGCGGATGTGTTGCTGGCACATAGGTGTGCATTACTTCAGACTGGCCAAACAGAATTTCATCCACCATGTGCTGGCGGTCGGTGCATTGGGCAATGGCCTGGCGCACCCGCACATCTTCAAACCAGTCCGGACGGCCGTTGCCATCCCCATACTCACCATAGGAATTGATACCAAAATCAATATGCTCAAAGACACTATCTGTTTGGTAATGAGGCGTCACTAACCCTGCGGCTTCAGCTTCCTGCATGAATGGGAAATGGTCAACAGCAAATAGATCGCTGGTGAGAATGTCACAACTGCCCGTAAACAATTGGGCCACATTATAAGCACCAAATAACACTACGATTTGTGCAAGACGGGGTAGCTGTTCTGATCGGCGATAATAATAGGGGTTAGCTTCCAACAAAATGTTGGCCCCTGGAATCCATTCTTTCACCACAAAAGGCCCGCTGCTCAGGAGAGGCGTTTCGGAACTGGGGCCCAACAAATCTGCGATCTCGGCCATTTCCCTGTTGACCAGCTGGTGCTGCGGCAGCGGCGTCCAGACGTTGAGGAAGTAACGCTGGTCCAGCCAGCCAGGCAGCCCTATCCAGCGGATGGTGTGTATGTCCACGGCCACGTAACCGGCCGTGCGCTTAATCTGGTCGGAATCTTCATCGTGGTAAGCAGCTACTTCATAACTAAAGACGGAATCGGTGGCAGTAACGGCCGTTCCGTCAGACCAAACCAGCGGCTTCAACGTAAAATCCACTACCATTTGCGGCAGTTCTACAGAATCATCTGTAAACACGAACTCTGTGCCATCGGCAGCAAGCAGCGTGGTGCCTGCTGCTAGAGTCGTAACCTGACCATTGGCAGCGACAACGGTGTCACCTGCCTGGACCATTACTGTGTTTATGATGGCATCACCATCTGCCAGGCTGGGCAGCTTTTCTAAGCCTTGGGGCTGGTAATCATAGTCGAGGGTGGTGTACAGATTTTCATAGATGGCATGGCGCACGGCAACGGCCGTTAACCGGCTGTCACCATACAAAAAAAGATCGTCTGGCTCCAACGACATGCAAATGGATAACTCTTTGAGAATAGTTGTCTCAGTAGTTGTGACTTCATTTACGGCCGTTACCGTGGGTGTTTGGGTCGGATCGATTTTTGTTTCGCAGGCCGTTAGTACAGCCAGCAGCACAATAAAGAGGAGCTGTTGCCAACTATTATGTGATTTCTTAAGTTTCATCAAGACTCGCCTCCCGTTGTTAACCAGAAACGGCCAAATTTTAGCACAATCTACACACCAGCCACTTCCCTTCCCACAGGTGTTCCCAGTACAATTGCCATCAAACTTTTAAACATACGTGAGGCAACAAGTGAAACTTCATTGGCACATGTGGATTTTGGTAAGCGCGATTTTGCTGGTCTTGGTGGCCGCCTGTGGTGGTAATGAAGAAACAGAAACGGCCGTTTTTTGTCTTATTTCTACTCTTTTCCCCGCCAACTGTGACAAGTATCGTCACAAAACCCCTAAATTCATCTTGACAGATTAGCACGCTTGTTCTAATATCCGTTCTAGAACGAATGTTCCACACCCTCCCGGAGCTGATTGGTGCGCCCCCAATCAGCTCCCTCTTCACAAACAAGCGGGCGCAACGGTGTAAAAGCGGGAACGTCTTTGAAATTAAAACAACCTGATGCGCCCGCTTTTACTTAAGTAATCGGCCCAACTGCCTTTGGTTGTTCTGCAAAAACTTTTTGCCGATTACAGGATTAGAAGATTGCCCAAGCAGAGGGGCAAATAACAAGGAGATGCGGATCATGCAAAACAATCAATACCTGCGACCCCAAACCATTGGCACCCGGCTGTCTTCCCTGACCAGCTCTGTGCCCAAGAAAACGGCCATTGGCCTAATTTTAATTATTGCCCTGGTCGCCTTTGAGATTTTCAACTTTGACACCACCCAGTACGCCCTGAACAACCTTATTGGCGACGTGCGCTTTTTGGGTATGCAGTGGGCGGCTATTTTGGCCATCGCCTTCTGCTCTATCGACTTTGCCGGACTGGTGCGCCTTTTCACCCCGGAACGGGGCCTGGATGAACCAAAAGAGGTCTGGTACCTGATGGGTGCCTGGCTGCTCGGCGCCACGATGAACGCCGTCATGACCTGGTGGGCCATTTCCCTCACGCTGCTCAATCATAGCTTCGGCAACGAGGTGCTTAGTCGGGAACAACTGCTACTGTATGTGCCCATTTTTGTAGCCGTTTTGGTCTGGCTAACCCGCATCCTGTTCATCGGCGCGTTCTCCGTGGCGGGTGAGCATATCTTTGATTTCAATGATGTGGCAGACACACCGCAAAAACGACCAGTTGCCAGCAAGGCAACAGCACGCCGTCGCACAACCACCACAAACGTTCGTCGTGCCCCTGTGGCCAAGACGGCTGCACCCAAGCGAACGGCCGTTCCCAAACGGGTTAGCGCCCAGCCAACCCAGGTACATATGCCTGTGGACGAATACAATGAGCCAGCACCGCAACCGCAGCGGCAGCCCGTTTCTTCTCGTGTACGGCAACGTCCGCCACGGCCTAACGGTATGCGCCGCTCCCCCTTGAATGGGTTACAGGCACGTCCTCGCAACCGAAACTAGACAGTATTTTTGAGCGCCATTGGCACGTTTACGCCCCACACCGAACGAGGTAAACTATGACGGTCTACGAACAACAGCTAACCACATTCTGGACGGTAGATACGCCTTTGAATGAGTACGAGCAGTTTGAGTACGAACCGGAAATCATCATTGAAGAGTATGATCTGCCGCCAGACCCCACGCAGCAGCGCATGATGATGATCCTTACCTTTGTCTTGGTAGGTGTGCTCCTCTTTGCCTTATTGGTCATGCCGCGATTGGCAAAAGCTGATTTGCCCTTGTTGAGCAGCAGTTCAGCCGAAGCTGTAAATCCAGCCGCAGGTGACTCAGCGGCCATTGCCAACGAGGCGGCCAGCAAGACGGTGAACTACCAGGGGAAAATTTCGGCCGTTTTCTCTGATGAGGTCAAATATTGGGAAGCGGACATCATGCGTTGGGCCAATGAGTACAGCCTGGACCCCGACATGGTGGCCACCATTATGCAGGTTGAATCCTGTGGCGATCCCCAGGCATTGTCTATCGCTGGTGCTCAGGGCTTGTTCCAGGTGATGCCCTTCCACTTTACCGCTGGCGAAGATATGCTGGAACCCAACACAAATGCCAGGCGTGGTATGAACTACTTTGCCGAGCGGCTGGTGCAGACCGCAGGGGATGTGGGCAAAGCGTTTGCTGGTTACAATGGCGGGCATGTCGCAGCGGGCAGCAGCTGGAACAATTGGGCAGCTGAAACGCAACGTTATTACGTTTGGACCACAGGCATTTATGAAGATGCCAAAGCGGGGCTAACAGAAAGTCCCACATTACAAGAATGGTATGCAGCGGGCGGCGTCAGCCTTTGTCAACAGGCGGCCAGTCGGTTGAACTTGCGTTAATTTACCGCAGCAACCTCTCCTTAACTCTGTAAAAGCGCAGGGTGGGGTCATAGCCCACCCTGCGCTTTTGTTTGTCTGTTTGTTTGACGGCCAATCTTCCCCAACCTATACTTGGATTGTATTTCCTACCAGCTAACAGACCCTTACAAATCATTTCAGCTTTTACAAGGAGGCTGCTCATGTCAATTTCTATTACGTGGCACGGTCACGCAACGTTTTCCCTGAATATCAATGGCACAAATATTGTCGTCGATCCCTTTTTTGCGGGCAATAATCCTGTGGCCAAAACTGGCGCTGATTCCGTTGCGGCCGATTTTATTCTGCAAACACACGGTCACGGGGACCACATTGCCGACACAGTTGGGTTGGCCAAACGCACCGGGGCACTGGTCATTGCCAATTTCGAGATTTGTAACTGGATAGGTGCGCAGGGACATGACAATGTGCACGCGATGAACACGGGTGGCGGCTATAATTTCTCTTTTGGCCGTGTAAAAATGACGGCTGCTTTGCACAGCTCTGGCTTACCGGACGGCTCCTACGGGGGTGATCCAGGGGGCTTTCTGGTGATGGCTGATGGCAAGACGCTGTACATTGCGGGCGACACGGCACTGTTTTCTGACATGGCGCTGATTGGCCGGGCAGGAATCGATTTGGCCATTCTACCGGTGGGAGATAATTTTACGATGGGGCCGGAAGATTCCGTGCTGGCACTGGATTATCTCAAGCCGAAGTCTGTTATCCCCTGCCATTACAACACCTGGCCACCCATCGCCATTGATGTGGATGCCTGGGCTGAAAATGTGCGGAAGGAAACGGCCGTTACTCCCATTGTCCTCAGCGTGGACGAAACCTATAACTTATAGACGCCCGCTACATTTCATCTATTCGACTAAAGCCACGTTATTGTTGATAGCGTGGCTTTTTATTTCGGCTGCAAACCAGTTGTGATTTGCTTAACTGCCAAACACGGAATATTACTCATACTATAAAAGTTATGATGTAACCAATAAATTTTGCAAGTAATGGAGGAACCAATGAAACATATTTTAAATCGCTGGCTTTTACTGTTTATCTTACTGCTGGGCATGTCTGCTCTGGCCTGTAATTTGCCGTTTGGCGGTGAAGAAGAACCCACTGTCGCCACTACGGATGATGAGGACGAGGACGAACTCGCCAGTGAAGAAGACGGTTCTGAGATGGAAGAAGCTGTGGATACTCTGGAAGACGAGGTTGCCGTTGAGGGCAGCACGGCAGACCCAATTGTGGAAGAAGCAGAGGTGGAAGAGGAAACGGCCGTCTCCGAAGAAACTGAAGAACCAACCGAAGAAGACAGTTCGTTATTGAGTAACCTCTTCCCAGAATCGCTTTCTGTACGCGACACAGTGCAAGAATTCGACACCCTGGACAGTTATGAAATGACGATGGAAATTAACACCATCGTCAGTGAAACTACCCAGGTCATCCAGGCCACGATCCTGGTTTCGACCGATCCAGCCCAAACCCAAATGACGTTTTCCTTCTCCGGGCTTGATGACATGGCTGGCATAGACTCTATGAGCATGACCCAAATTGAAGGGACAACCTACATGAATATGGCTGAGTTCGGCTGCATGAGCACTTCCGAAAGCGAATTTGATCAGGCAGATTTTGGCACGCTTGATGCCACCGATTTTCTGGAGGATGTAGGCGAAGCCACACT
>JBNKLQ010000337.1:0-5855 GCA_050292445.1 Promineifilaceae bacterium (SeqCode)
AAAGAAATTGTGCATGTCTACCTACGCGAAGCCCAAACGTTGCGCCCTGACCGGCAAAATTTGCCCCCCATTCGCCCGCGCCAAATGAACGCAATGGAAGCAATGCTCAAAGTGATGGCTTCTGTATTATAGTTCTATCAAAGATTACGCAGATTTATGAGATTTTTTCAATCTGATCAATCTGCGTAATCTTTGATTTTATATCTCGAACCCTATTTAATTGAAAAGGATAGATTAATGATGATCGTAGTCATGCAACCCAACGCAACCATGCAAGAAAAGTCCGGGGTTATCGCCTGGGCCGAAGAAATCGGATTTAAAATTCACCTTTCCTCCGGAAGTGAGCGGACCATTATCGGCATCATCGGGGATGATCGGGTGATTAACCGGGAACAGCTGGAACGAATGTCTGGCGTAGAACGGGTTGTGCCCGTCTTGAAGCCGTTTAAGATTGCCAGCCGCGAGTTCAAGCCCAACGACACCCAGTTTTCCATTGGCGGGCACATGATCGGCGGCAAAGATCTGGTCATTATGGCCGGCCCCTGCTCCGTAGAAAGCCGCAGCCAAATTATAGAAACCGCCCACGCCTGCAAAGAAGCCGGTGCCCACATTTTGCGCGGCGGGGCCTTTAAGCCGCGCAGTTCGCCCTACTCCTTCCAAGGGATGGGTGAAGAAGGATTGAAATATTTAGCCGAAGCACGTGAGCAAACCGGGATGCCAATTATCACTGAAGTAATGGAGCCAAGCCTGGTGCCACTGGTGTGCGAATATGCCGACATTTTGCAAATTGGGGCGCGTAATATGCAAAATTATGCCCTGCTACACGCCGTGGGCGAGTCCCAGCATCCTGTTTTGCTCAAGCGGGGCATGAGCAGCCTCATCGAAGAGTGGCTGATGTGTGCCGAATACATTCTGAGCCACGGCAACACGCGAGTAATGATGTGCGAACGCGGCATCCGCACCTTTGAAAAATACACGCGCAACACGTTCGATATTAACGCCATCCCTGTTTTAAAGCAGCTAACGCACCTGCCCGTCATTGCCGATCCTAGCCACGGTACAGGCAAGTGGGAATATGTGGAAAGCGTAACCAAAGCCAGCGTGGCAGCGGGTGCCGATGGGGTCATTCTGGAGGTTCATCCCCGGCCAGAAGAAGCGATGTCAGACGGCCGTCAATCACTAAAGCCCGAACGGTTTGCCCAACTGGTTCGCGAGATGAAAGCTATCGCCCAGGCAGTAGGCCGAGACGTCCCAGACAACGAGAAGGTGCCTGCTTAATATTTCTCGGCATTTTGTTTCTTCCTCCGCAAAAGGGCGCACACGAACTGTGCGCCTTTTTGTTTGTGTCCGGGTGAAGTACAATGACGGCCGTTAATGAAAAATCCACAGATTACGCAGATTGCGCAGATTTTTCTCATAGGTCTCAAATGCTCTCTGTATTTTCTGTGTCCTTTAGATTAGGATGGGTTTGATGGGTAAGGTTGAAATTGTAGAGAGCTTTGCTGCGCCAGGGCGCGGGCCGGTTGGATTGTGTTTCGACGGCCGTTTCCTGTGGAATGCTGATTTTTCCGGTGGCAAGATTTACCGGATTGATCCAGAAACGATGGACAGTGATGTGGAGTTGGTCTGTCCAGGGAATTTAAGCGGGATCACGTGGGACGGCCGTTCCCTGTGGCAATCCCTGCACGATGGTGGCACCCTGCGCCGCATCAACCCGGAAACCAACGACTTCGACCAGACGATCATGGTGTGGGAGCATGGCTGGCTGGCTGGTGTGGCCTGGGATGGCGAACATTTGTGGACGGCCTCACAGCAGCACGGCAAGCTGTTTAAGCTGGACCGAGACAGTGGCGATGTGCTGGCAACCATACCCGTGCCGGTGGCTGGTGGCGGCCTGGATTATCATGATGGTTCTCTCTGGCTAGGCATTGCCTACCCAATGACTTTCGACCCGCTTTACAAGCAATTCAACTGGGAAGGCGATGAGCAACATTACGCTATTTTACGCCTGGACCCGGCCACGGGTGCGGAGCAGGCCCGTTACGACATTGGCTTTCTCCCAATGGGCCTGGCCTGGATTGGCGACGATCTCTGGCTTAGCCACGTCGCCGAACGCAAGTTACACCGCACAAAACTGATCTAAAAAACGCAAAGGCGCGGAGCACGCAGAGAATTAATAAAAACTCCGCGCTCTCTGCGCCTCTGCGGTAGAAATCTCCACTTTTTAGCGACGGTCGGCAGACAAAGCAGCAATGTACCGGTCGGCGGAGCGGCGAACGGCCGTTTTGGCATCATGCTTCACAACTCGCCCCCACCAGGCACCATAAATCCGGTCGAAGTTGTAGGGAGACACGGCCGTAACAATCTCATTTACCTTTTTGGCAGGCAACGGGATCAAATTGGGATAGCTGTACATGAAACTCACCCAGCGCCGGTCTGACACCACCTGAATGATGTCGCCAGTGAGCAACACGCCTGCGCCATCAGCTCCTCCAGGCCAGTGCAGCATCGTGCCCCCGGCAAAATGGCCACCACCCCGAATTAACGCCAGGTCATCCCACAACGATTTGGTCTCGCCCTCCCAAAAATGAATCAACGGATCGGGGCGCATCACCCACTGCTGGTCCGCCGCGTGCAGATAGATGGGCGCGTCAAAGGCCTGCGCCCACTCCACCATGCTTGAGTAGTAATGTGGGTGGGAAATGGCGATGGCGTCAATGCCACCCAATTGGGCAACAGCTTCTTTCGTCTGTTCGTCTAGTAAGGTGATGCAGTCCCACAGCAAGTTGCCCTGCGGCGTTTGCACCAGCAACGCCCGCTGGCCAATGGCAAAACCGGGCGTCGTGCCAATGCCGGTGAGATTTGGCTCTTCATCTTCAATTTTGTTGTGGTGATCCTGTTGCAATTCCGCCAGAGTTGTCCACTGCTGACCACCCCAACCGATGTATTGCCGTTCGTCTTCGCAAATGGGGCAATGTTCAGGAGGAACGGCCGTTGCCGGAAATTGCGTACCACACGTCTTGCAAATAAAATGTTCCATCTTGGCCTCCATTAAGTCTATTCGCGAAGCCGAGGATAGCTCAAAATCCTCAGATAAACCTCCGACAAAAGGATGATTGTGGCCTGCCCTAAAGAACAGGCTACAAATACCCAAAGGAAATTAGTGTGAATCCAAATTTAGCAAAGTTACAAATAGAATTAACCACCGCTTATACCAACTACCTTCAAGCCATTCAGGCACTGGAAGCTGAAAAGCAACTTCAGCCAGGCGTCAGTGGCGATTGGTCAGCAAAAGACGTCGTTTCTCATCTGATTGGTTGGGATGCAGCTCTACACAAATTCATTACCGATCCAGAAAATTTCAACCCTGAACCACTTTATGATGTCAACTTATTCAATGCAAGCTCCGTCACCCCAAGGCAAACCCAATCATGGGCAGAAACGGTCAATGAGTTACAAACCAATTTTGCCTTGTTACAGGAAGGGCTGACCACCTTGCCAGCAGAAGGACACGTAGTCGAGCGCGTTTGTGATTGGCTTAAGGGGCGGAAAGCGGATTATGAGTTTCATCTAGAGCAATTGAACGATTGGCTTGAGCAAACGTAATGCCTGAATTCCCCCGGAAACTATTTAATAGGTCAGGGTTCCTGAGGCAGTTTCCGGGGAAATGATGATTAGTCAACCAGCTCGCAAGACAAATTCGGTGATTTCTGGTGGACAATTCAGGCGCACGGCTGGCCCAATGAGACCAATGCCGCGATTAGTGTACACCTGCCCCTGCCCCACCTGGTACAAACCATTGTGGTATTTTTGACCATAGCGCGGCAGCACAATCGGTCCAAAACCAGGCACGCGCACCTGTCCACCGTGGGTATGGCCGGATAGTTGGAGCTGAATACGGCCGTCTCCTAAAAAATCATCGGCAAAATCTGGCTCATGGGCCAGCAAGATTGTAGGCACAGCCTCGCGCCAGTTGGCCAGCGCCGCCTCAACGTCTGGCTCACCGCTCCACAAATCATCGACGCCTGCCAGGAGCAATTGGCTCTCGTTGAGCAAAACGCCCCTGTTGTGCAGCAGCTCAATGCCGTGGGCGGCTAATCCTTGCTTCACCACCGCCGCCTCGGTCCAATGATCGTGATTGCCCAGAATGGCAAAGATGCCGTGGCGTGGATTTAACCTGGCCAGTTCAGGCGCAAGGTCGAAGATGGATTCGGCCGTTTCCAGCACGTAATCGCCAGTCAGTACCACCAGATCGGGGGCCAACTCGTTGGTTTTGGCCACCGTCCTTTTTGCCAGTTTCAAGCTGGTGAAAGGATAAAGATGAAAGTCACTGAGCTGAACAATTTTGTATCCATCCAGTGCGATGGGCAGTTGGGGCAGCACGATCGTTTGCCGCGTAATCGTAAGCCATTCTGGTTCCACCTTGGTTACGTAGCCCGCTCCGGCAGCGCCGCCCAGCACCGCAACCCCGGCAAACTTTAAAAAGCCGCGTCGCGTCAACTTCATGGCACGGCCTGTTGAATCATGTTGATTTGCTGCAACGTTAGCGGCCCCGGATACAAATCGAGTTGCGGCAAATCTTGCAGCGGCACCCATTGAAAAATGTGCCGATTGGTAGGCGTTTGTCGTGCTAATTCCGGGCCACCTAATGCCAACTGGCCACTGAATTCGGTCACCAGATAGGCGTGTTCACGGTACTCGCTTTCTTTCTCGCGCACCCACAAGCGGGGGCCTAAAACGATGTCGTAGTTGGTCTCTTCTTTGGCTTCACGCAGCGCCGCTTCCAGAATCGTTTCGCCTGGCTCCACCCCACCACCAATAGCCACATGATGAATCCGATCCTCACGCACGCGCTTAAACACAAGGAAACGGCCGTCTTCATAAATATACAAACTCACACGTTCGCGCATACACTCTCTCCTCTTTTCACAATCGTCCCAGCAGCCGCAGTACCCGGTCGGGAAAATCAGAAATCAGCCCATCGACGCCCATGTCGAGGAAGCGCTGCATGTCAGCTGGCTCGTTCACCGTCCAGACATGCACGGCGATGTTATTGCGGTGCGCGGCGCGAACGGAGCGCGACGTCACCAGGCGGATCCCGCTGTCTTCGTCAACTTCAGGGATTTGCAGCACCTGGCCATCCCCCCAGTAAAACCGATCCAACCGCAGCTTGCTGAGGGCAACCCAGCGAACCGTCTCGGCATGGGAGGCGGTGCGGGCCACCTCCGGACAGGCGCGGCGAAAATCGGCCACGGTCTGGTTGCTGAAAGAGCCAACGCACAGCCGGTGAGCCACAGTGTGCTGGCGGATGAGATCGGTAAACGCCTGCACCAAGCTTGGCTCCTCCTGCTTCATGTCGATATTGATCCACAAATTGGGAAACGTTTCAAACACCTCGGCCAGTGTGGGAATGACGATGCCCTGCCCGCGAAAAGGGAACGTTTGGCCGCCATCGGGCGTAAAACGATAACCTGCATCCAATTTTTGCAGATCGGCAAGAGTATGGTCCTGGATACGGCCGTTCCCATCCGTCGTCCTATCCACCGTGGCATCGTGGCACACCACCAGCACGCCATCGGCCGTTTGGTGAATGTCGATCTCCAGCCCATCAATGGGCAGTTCCGCCGCTTTGTGGAAGGCCAGCATCGTGTTTTCCGGGTACAACCCGCGCCAGCCGCGATGCGCCAGGACCACCGGGCCGCCTTGGGAGGCAAACGGCTTACTCGGCAGACGCATGAGAATTGTGAATTATGAATTGTGAATTATGAATTGTTAAGTTGTCAAGTTCCTCCTCATTCACAATTCACAATTCGTTATTCACAATTCATTATTTCTTTTCCCCATTTGTGTGTCCA
>JBNKLQ010000338.1:0-5800 GCA_050292445.1 Promineifilaceae bacterium (SeqCode)
GTGGCAATGCGCCGCCCGCCGTGGACGACACTGCCAATACAGCGCAGCGGGCCGGTGTCTTGCAGGATGGGGCGGACGAAGTTAACCTTCATCTCGACGGTGGTGTAGCCGCTGCCCTCTGGCAGCCGCGTGTGGATAGCACAGCTCATGGCGGAATCCAATAGCGTGGCGATGACGCCGCCGTGCACCGCGCCCAGTGGGTTGTAATGAAATTCTGAGCAATCAATTTCGAAAACAGCTCGACCTTCTGAGGTCTCGGTGAGTTGAAAATTAAGCGTGTGGGCGATGGGTGGCTGCGGGAGGTCTCCGCTAATCATAGCGGCAAACAGCTCTGACCCACTTTTTTGACGAGCGGCCACAGCCGTTGGGGTGGGGTCTTGCCAAGTGTAGGTGCGGGAACGGCCGTTGTCATTCTCAGGTGCCATTTGTAGGTTTCTCCATGTTGTTAGGCTTTTGTAAGCTTTAATTTGTAAGATTTTATACGGTCAACGGCTCTCTGTCATGGATACTTACACTTTGGGAAAAAGGAACGCTGGAATTTATGAACGAAAATTTACTAGGAAAAGTTAAGCAAATGGAAGCTCGCCCCGCCTCATTTTGGCAAAAACATGGTGCAAAATCGGTGGCGCTGCTATTTTGGATCGTTGTGGTGGGCGGTTACTATCTTTATGCCAATCTCAATAATCTGACCCTCGCAGACAGCCTCAACATCCTGGTAGATTTTTTGACCAACAGTTTATATGGGCCGCTTTTTTATATTGTGGTTTATGCGTTACGGCCGTTGCTCTTCTTCCCTGCCACTATTCTCACTTTACTGGGCGGCTTTCTCTTTGGCCCGATTGGTATTTTGTGGACTGTGCTGGGCAGCAATGCTTCGGCGCTATTGGCTTACAGCGTTGGTCGTTATTTTGGCCAGGGCGTGCTGGACAATGAAGAAAACAGCGGTCTCATTCAACAATACACCCAGCGGCTGCGCCAAAACAGCTTCGAGACGGTACTCATCATGCGGTTGCTCTTTTTGCCGTACGATTTGGTCAACTACGCCGCTGGCTTTTTGAAGATTAAATGGCAGCCGTTTATTTTGGCAACGGCCGTTGGCTCCATTCCAGGCACCGTGTCCATTGTGTTGTTAGGCGGTTCGTTTGGCACTCTGGATGAACTGGTGGCTGGCGATGTCCAGGTGAATCCCATCACGCTGATCGCTTCTGTAGCCCTCATTCTGGTCAGCATTGGCCTGTCCCGCTTTATCAAAAAACGCGAAGCTACATCGTTATAGGAGTTGCCCACATGGTTGCGGAAATAAAAGTTGCCCCATTTGATGAATACAATGAAATTTTAGTCAAGAATGCCCATCCCGCTGATTGGCAGAACCCGACGCCGAACGGCCGTTACAATCTCCTGGTCATCGGTGGGGGGTCGGCCGGACTGGTCGCCGCTGTGGGCGCAGCAGGCTTGGGGGCAAAAGTGGCTCTGGTAGAGAAGCATCTGCTGGGCGGTGACTGCCTGAATGCGGGCTGTGTGCCCTCCAAAACAGTGCTGCGCTCGGCCAAAGCCATTGGCGACATTCGTCGGGCAGCGGAGTTGGGTGTGCATGTTGGCGGCGAAGTAGAAGTCGATTTTGCCGCCGTCATGGAGCGAATGCGCCGAATACGCGCCGACATCAGCTACCACGATTCGGCTCAGCGCTTCCGCGACTTGGGAATTGATATGTATCTGGGCGATGGGAAATTCACAGGGAAAAATACGTTTGAGGTGGACGGCCGTTCCATCCAATTTAGCAAAGCCGTCATCGCCACCGGCGCCCGCACGGCCCACATCCCCATCCCTGGCCTGCAAGAGACGGGTTACATCACCAACGAAGGTGTCTTTGAACTCACCGAACGCCCCAACCGGCTGGCGATTATCGGCGCCGGCCCCATCGGCCTGGAAATGGCGCAAGCCTTTGCCCGCTTTGGCAGCCAGGTTACTGTGTTCGACCTGATGCCCACCATTGGCGGCTTGCGTGACCCCGAAGGCATCGCCCTGGTGCGCAACGCATTAGAAGCCGACGGTGTGCAGTTCTACCTGGAAAGTCGAACTGGGAAAATTGAAAAAGTAGGTGACGAGAAAATCATCCATTTTGAGTATGATGGTGACTCCCATAAATTGGCAGTGGATGAGATTTTGCTGGCGGCGGGTCGCCAACCGAACGTGGACGGGCTCAATTTGGAAGCTGCTGGCGTGGCCTACGGCAAAAAGGGGCTTACGGTCAACGACCGGCTGCAAACGACCAATCCGGACATTTTTGGCGCGGGCGATGTGGCCATCCCGGCCATGTTTACCCACACGGCCGATGCTTCGGCTCGAATCGTGCTGCAAAATGCCTTCTTTTTTGGCCGCAAAAAGTACAGCGATTTGATTGTTCCCTGGACGGTGTACACAGACCCGGAAATTGCCCATGTGGGCTTGTTTGATTACGAAGCGGAAGCAAAGGGCATTGCGGTGGATACCTTTAGCACCCAAATTCAAGACACCGACCGAGGCCGCACCGACGGCGACGACGGTTTTGTGAAGATTTACGTGAAAAAAGGGACGGATAAGATTTTGGGTGCTACCATCATTGGACGGCACGCTGGCGAGATGATTAGCGAAATCACCACGGCGATGATGGCTGGCAAGGGATTAGGCATGTTGTCGCAAACGATTCATCCGTACCCGACCCAGGCAGAAGCCATCAAAAAAACGGCCGATGCCTGGAACCGCACCCGCCTGACGCCGTTTGTGGCCAACCTGTTCAAAAAGTGGCTGGCTTGGCGACGGTAGATCACCCCCCCACGTTCCTGCGCTCTGCGTAGGAACGTGGGGCAGGACGCTCTGCGTCCACTGCGACGCGGAGCGTAAAACATTCATTCCCCGCAGTTGTAGTTTAGGTTTTAAATCGGGTAACCACCCTCACCCCAGCCCTCTCCCTCGCAGGGAGAGGGAGCCTGTTTTCTCCCCCTTTGAGGGGGAGAGTTAGAGAGGGGGTCAAAGCATTGCCCGTTATATTTTTTAAAGGCTAAGAGCGTGGAACGAGATATGTAAAGATGCTGATTTCGGTAATTATTCCGGCATACAACGAAGGGGATTTCTTGCGGCAGACGCTGGAAGAGATTCACAGTGCCATCGAGGTTAATGAGCGAGAGGGAATCACCTGGGAAATTATTGTTTGTGACAATAACTCGATGGATGCAACGGCCGTCATCGCCCAAAACTCAGGGGCAACCGTCGTCTTTGAACCCATCAACCAAATTTCGCGGGCGCGGAATACTGGGGCCAGCGCGGCGCAGGGCGATTGGCTGCTGTTTATTGATGCCGATTCATACCCAACGCCAGAACTGATGGCGGACACGCTTGAAGTGATTCAACTTGGGCAATTTATTGGCTGTGGCACGACTGTTTCGGTGGAAGGTGGCACGCTGTTTAACAAGCTGCGTATGGAACGGCTCAATCCGCTCTTCCGGCTGTTTAACTGGAGCGGTGGCGCGTTTCTGCTGGTGCAGCGGCAGGCGTTTCAGGCGATTGGCGGCTTTAGCACCGATCTGTATGCTTATGAGGAGATTGATTTTGTGATTCGGTTGAAGGGATACGGCCGTAAACAAAACAAAAAGTTCACTGTCCTGCACCAGCATCCCGTCATTACTTCAGGCCGAAAAGGAGACATCGGCTTGTTCTCCTTGGGACGACTGTTCATCTCTAACTTTTTGGCCGTTATTTTATTTGGGCTGAATTATTTACTGCCCAAATCAGTGGTGCGCTGGCTCGGTTCTCGCCTGCTGGGTTATTGGTATGATCAACAATAGCTAATTTTGTCATGCTGAGTGAAACGAAGCATCCCTGAGAACATTAACTTTCGCGGACATGGCTAATGTAGGATTGTCTCCGAAGGGATTCTTCATTGCGCTGCGCTTCATTCAGAACGACAAGTGAGGGTTATATGTTGAAGAGGAAATCTGCATGACACAAACTGATTTCGACATCGCCATCATTGGTTCGGGCATTGCCGGGAGTGCGCTGGGGGCGATTTTGGCCCGGCAGGGGCAGCGCGTGGTCATCTTTGAGGCCAAGTCGCACCCGCGCTTTGCCATTGGCGAATCGCTCATTCTGGAAACATCGGAGATGATGCGGGCGCTGGCCCATTTTTACGACGTGCCGGAGCTGGCCTACTTTAGCACGGAGAATTTTCTGGCATATGCTGGCACCACCCACGGCATTAAGCGCCATTTTGGCTTTTTGCACCACGAAATAGGCCAACGGCACAATCCGCAGCACACGCTCCAGGCGATTATTCCCAAGGAGCCGCACGGCCATGAGCTGCACCTGTACCGGCAGGATACGGATTACTTCATGATGAGCACGGCCGTTTCCTACGGCGCACAGGTTCGGCAAAATACGGCCGTACAGGACGTCACCCTCCACCCAGACCACGTAAAAGTTTTCCCCGCCAAAGGGGAACCCATCACCGCCAAGTTTGTGGTGGATGCCGGCGGCTTCCGCTCCATTTTGGCGCAAAAGTTTGGCGAGCGGGATTTCAATTTGCAAACCCATTCACGCGGCATGTTTACCCACATGATCAACGTGCCCGGCCACGCCCGTGCCAATCAGGCCCAATCTGCTTACGATTTGCCCTTCCCCATGGCCGAGGGCACGCTGCACCACCTGTTCGAGGGTGGCTGGCTGTGGGTGATTCCCTTCGACAATTATGCTGAATCGACCAACCCGCTGTGCAGCGTGGGTCTGCTGCTAGACCCGCGCCAGCATCCGCCGCGTCCCGATCTCAGCCCGGAAGAAGAGTTTTTCAGCTTCATCAAGCAGTTTCCTAACATTGCCAAGCAGTTTGAGGGGGCGCAGGCGGTGCGTGACTGGGTGCGGGCGGATCGCTTGCAATACAACACGCGCCAGGTGGTGGGGGATCGCTGGGCGCTGCTGGGGCATGCGGCCGGTTTTATCGATCCACTCTATTCGAAGGGATTGTATAGTTCGTTAACGGCCGTTTTCCTCCTGGCCCATCAACTGCTGCAATCTAAAAAAACGGGCGATTACACCGCCACCGCCTTTGCCGATTTGCAAACCGTCACCCACAACTTTGTTTGTTCCGCCGACCGGCTGATTGCCAGCAGCTACCGTTCGTTTGGCAACTACAAATTATGGCAGGTGTACAGCGTGATGTGGCTGTTGGGAGCTTACACGGAGCTGTTGAAGCTGAACATGATGCGGGCGCAAGCCATGCAGGCGGGTCAGGATCGGCAAGGTTATTACGACCAGCTGGTGACGCTGAAGTTGGTTGGGGGTGGCTACCCGGAGTTTGACGAGGTAGCGGACAAAGTTGATAAGCTCATTGAACAAGTTGATCCAAAGGATGAAACGGCCGTCAACCACACCGTCCACGAAATAAACCAAATTTTCCGCAATCTTTCCTGGATTGCCGATCCATTTGTGGCTTTGCTGGATGGTAAAACCTACCTGCCCAAAAACAAAATCCGTCTCAGCTTGCTTAAGCCGGGTGAGGGGTTTATGCGCTCAGGCGCGTACAAAGCCCACTTTTTTGGCAATCTCACGATGCGGGATTTGCTGGTTTACGGGGCCAAAGAAAAGCTGCGCTACGCCCGAACAACACTCAACTGGCAGCACAAAAAAATGTTCCAAAAGCGATAGCTATGCAAACATATTCACACTTTTTGTTAACGGCCGTTTTCCAAAAAGCCATCGCTCCCAATGATCCAGATGCAGCGACTGGCTTACTGGTCGGTTCCGCCGCCCCAGATGTGCCGCTGGCGTTGCT
>JBNKLQ010000339.1:0-5778 GCA_050292445.1 Promineifilaceae bacterium (SeqCode)
TATCTCATCGAGGCTAAAATAAGCCTTGATGGTTTTGTGCAGCTTGGGTGGGTCGATTTGTACGGCCGTAATCTTCATATCATGGGTACAGGCAAGGTTGGAAACCAAATCGTGCCCATAGTGTAAAACCATCGGCAAAAATAGCAAATTGCCGTAGGGGCGAGGCAGGTGGATAAAACCCTTGAAATTCACCAGCACCCTCTCTCCACTTGCCTCGCCCAAGCACGGCCAGAAAATGCGCCAGCAAAGGAATGGATTCCCGCCCCACGCCTTCGCGGGGGCAGGCACTGCGCGGGAATGACAATTTAAGGGGTTTTGATCATTGGCAAACGAACCTGCACCTGGGTGCCCGGGGTGAGCGATTGCAGGGTGATACGGCCGTTCATCCCCAATACAATCGCCTGCACAATGGCCAAACCCAGACCGTTACCGGGAAAATCAGCCGTGTTGCGCCCGCGATGAAAACGGCCGAACAGATGCGGCACATCTTCTTCGGGGATGCCGATGCCCGTGTCGGTGATGGTTAGACAGGCAAACTCATCCTCCTGCGCCAAAGCAACCATCACTTCGCCGCCAGCGAGGGTGAACTTGAGGGCGTTGTCCAGCAGATTTTGCACCGCCTGGCGCAGCAGCAGCGGGGAACCCTGCACCTGGAGCGGCGCGTCGAGCAGCGTCAGGCCAAAGTGAATGTCGCTTTGTTCAGCGCGGGAGGCAAACAGTTCGGCCGTTTCTTGCAACAGTTGGTTCAGATTGACAATTTCGCTTTCACCGTTGCTGTGGGCCTCGATGCGCGACAAATCCAGCAGGCTGTTGGTGAGGGTTTGCAACCGCACCGCTTGCGCCTGCGCCCGCTCGATTTTGGCTACTTGCCCCGGTTCTAAATCGGTTTGGCGTAAGGTTTGCAAATCGGTTTGCAGGGCGGTGAGCGGGGTGTGCAGTTCGTGAGCGGCGTCGGCGATGAACTGGCGCAGGGTGGTGATGGTGCCTTCCAATTGGTCAGCCATCTTGTTGAAGCTGCTGCCCAGGATGCCCAGCTCGTCATGCCGCTGCACGGCCGTTCTTGCCGCCAAATCCCCATTAGCCATGCGGGTGGTCACAGAGGTGAGGGTTAACAAAGGGTTTACCAGCCGCCGACTGGCTCGCCAGCCCGCCAATCCGGCCAGCAGCACGGCCACCAACGAAGCAATCAGCCAGCCGCCAAAAACACTTTGCAAAATGTCACGGCCGTAAGCTGGTCCCTGTGATAATTCCACAAAGCCCAGCAAACGGCCGTCTGTAGTCACGATGGGGTGACGGACGATGAGGTTAGAAACGGCCGTTTCCGACGCCGTCCCATCACCAAAACCAAAACCAAACTGCGTGCCAATTACCGGCAGCGCCTCGCCCACCACCTCGCGGGTCACTGTCGTGGTGCGGGTAATCGTCCCAGAGGAATCAACAACACTGGCGGACTCTGGTGATTCATCTTGTTCCACGATCTGCCTGACAACATCTTCCTCAACAGTTTCACCAAATAAACCAGGCTGGATCACAATCGTCGATTCCGACACTTCCCTTACCGGAGCCGCAGCTGACTGGCTAAAGGTTTGCTCAACCCCGTCCACCGCCACCGAAACGGCAATCTGGGTGTTTTTGTCAGCCAGGCGTGGATCGCCCGAATCGGCCAGCAGCAAAGAATCATCCGGGCTAAACACGCTTACCCGCGTTTGCGACAAAAAGGCCAGTCCCTTGATAGTCGCTTGCAATTCCCCAATGTCCATCTCATCCATGATGGGCACAATGCGCTCACTAATCGTTTGCGCATTACCGGCCAGATAGTCAAGCTCCTGCTGCCGGTAAAACTGCTGCAAAATGGTAAGCAAGGCGGCTCCCAGAGCAACAGTGGCCAGCAGCGCCACAGCGGCATAGCTGAGAGGTAAACGCCAACGAAGTGATTTTGGTATCATCCAGTTTCCCTTACCAGACCCCAATGAATTTGCCCGAATCATCAGTAGCCGCGATTTCTTATCGCGCATCTGGCGCGCAGTAAGAAACTGCGGCTACGAATAACAATTTATACAGTGGTTTGATCATCGTTCCAAAGAGTATACCAGCACATCGGCCACCAGACGGTCACCCCGTCGCGACCCCCAGGCAGAAATGCCAGTCAGATCCCCCACTTCTTCTAAAGAATCCATTTGCTGGATGACCTGCGGCACCGGGCCGGTTGTCCCTGCCGTGATGGTGTCATCCCTGTAAATGAGCGTCTCCCGATTAGTCACAATTTCGATCTCTGGCCCTTCATGGTCAACTATAATCGGCCGTTCCGGATCATTCATATCTATATTCTCGTGGTATGGGCCTGTGCCAATAATAATGGCGTTATCCTGCCGTCGAAGGAAGATGCCCCAGGCGTCTGCTTCACGCTCTGGCAACTCGGCAGCAGGTATTACGCGATTGCCAGAGGCAATCACCGCACCCTCATCCGTAATTTTTTCTTCCACGACATTGGCACCTGAAGTTTCCTGACTGGTCAGAAGGCGTACGGCCGTAACCACCGCCCCCGCCAACAAAACCAACACCAGTAACGCCACACCACCCCACAAAATGGATCGTTTCATGACACACCTACCTACTCAAAGGCACCGCCACCCAGCGGGCCGTAAACCAACACCGTCGCCACAATGCGATCACCGCGCCGTTCGCCCCACACCTCTAACTCCAGATTACCAGTGATGTCCTCGGGCGAATCAATCTGGCGCACCGCTTGCACCACCTCGCGCTCGCCGCTTTCCTGCTCAGGCGGGATGCTCAAATCAGTCACATCGCGGTAGATGAGCGTGTCTGGCGTGATGACCACTTCCAGCTGCGGGCCATCGGTGCGTGGGATGAGCGTTGTGCTTTCCTGTCCGGTTTCGGGATTGACTTCGACATCCACTTCCAGATCGATGTTGCCTGTACCCACCAGTAACGTGTTGTCTTCCCGGCTTACCAAAACACCAAAGGTGACCGATGGCTCATCAGGCAGCTCCGGCGCGGGCAAAATGGTGGTTTGCACCGCCACAGGCGGCCCGCCATCTTGGGAGGAGATGGATTGCATCACGCGCCCACCGCCACCAGAATCGGCAACGGCCGTATCCGCCTCCCCACTCACACTTTCACTCTCAGGCGCTAACAGCCGAACGGCCGTAACCGCCCCACCCGCTAATAATCCAATCACTACCAAAACCAAACCGCCAATTAAAACAGTTCGCTTATTCATTACCGACCCTCCGCAAAAACCACCACCGTAGCCACAATCCGATCACCGCGCCGTTCGCCCCAAACCGCCATTGAGGCTCCTTTTGTCAAGTTTGATGGCTGATCCACCTGCCGCACCTCCTGCTGCACCGTCTGCTCCTTCGATTCCGAGGCTTCAAAGCTCACTTTGGTGATGTCTTCGTAGAAAACGGTGTCTCCCGTGACGACCACTTCCACCTCTGGCCCACTGTGATCCACGGCCGTTGACGTTTCGCCATTTTCCACCTGAATGCTGACGCTGGTCGAGCCAGTCCCCATAAAGTAGCTGTTATCCTCCTGCCGCAAAAAGACACCGCCTGCGCTAAACTCCTCGGTGGGCAGTTCTGGCGCAGGCAGGATGACCGTTTGCACCGTCACCGGATTGCCGCTGCCGTCATCAAACACATCCTCAAACACCTGCGCCCCGGCAGGAATCTCCGGTTCATCTTGGGCAGTGAGAAGTTGAACGGCCGTAAACGCCCCCGCCCCCAACACCGCCAACAAACCAATCACACCAATCGCTATCCAAACTGAACGTTTCATATCAAACTCCTTTTTCTCGCGGTAAGAAACCGCGGCTACTTTTTCTACATGATTCGTAAGGGCGACCCGGCGGGTCGCCCCTACGGATTCACTGATTACCGAATACCGAATACCGATCACTCGTACCGCAGCGCCTCAATCGGATCGAGACGCGAGGCCCGCACCGCCGGGTACAGCCCGAACACCAGCCCTGTCAACAAAGCCACGCCAAAGGCCAGCGGGATGCTGCGCGGGTCCAGCAGCGCCACACCCCGGTTGAGCGACGCCGCCAATGGGACCGAGAGAATGCCAACGGCCGTTCCCAACAGCCCGCCCGCCGCACTGATCAACACCGCCTCCAGCAAAAACTGGCGCACAATGTCGCCCGACTGCGCCCCGACGGCCAGCCGCACGCCAATTTCGCGCGTGCGTTCCGTCACGCTCACCAACATCACGTTCATGATGCCGATGCCGCCCACCACCAACGACACCGTCGCCATCGCCGCCAGCAAAAAGGCAAAAGTGCGCGCCGCCGCCTGCTGTGCGCCTAAAATTTCCTGGCGCGTTGTCAGCTCAAAATCATCTTCGTAATCGCCCAGATCATCTTTTTCCACGCCGTGCCGCTCCCGCAAATATTCAATAATTTGCTGGCGCGCCGTGGCCATTTGTGACTCATCGCTAACGCGGGCAAAGATGTCCACCGATGGTTCCTCATCAAACAAATTCAAAATGGCCGTGCTGATGGGCAGGTAGAGCGCCTCATTGGGACGCAGCTGATTGCGCAGGGCGGGATTGATCACCTCCAGCTCGGCCAACACCCCAATCACCAAACATTTGCGCCGATTGACCCAAATCAATTCGTCTAGTGGCGGATCGCCCTCGAACAAATCTTCGGCCGTTTTGTGGCCCAGCACGCACACGTCGGCATTGGCAATGACTTCAGACGGGGTGAAGAAACGGCCGTCTCCCAAAAAACCATCTGGCGTCAGCGACACCCCATCCGGCCAGCCCACCAGCTGCACCTGTCCCCGCGTGATGAGATTGGCCAACCCGTCGGCCGTCGTGCCCTCCACATTCATGTCCAGCACGCTGCGGTCCCGCCGAATTTTGCCCTCACCGCCCACCGACATAATGACCCGCTGCACCAGCGGCACCGACTCTGGCATCTGCAAGCCTTCTTCAAAAGAGAGAATCTCGCCGACGGGCACCAGTTCCCCCTGGTCAATCTTTTCCTTCACAGCAATCTGCACCATGTCGGAGCCGAGGTAGCGGAAATTGGCATCCACCGCCGCCCGCGCCCCGTTGCCCAGAGCCAACATGCTAATCACCGAGGCCACGCCAATGACAATGCCTAGCGTCGTCAGCACGGCGCGCAACTTGTTGCCCATAATGCCGTTCCAGGCCGTAACAATCGTGTTTAGTAACGTCATGATTTTTTTCTCACCGCAGAGAGCGCGGAGGACGCGGAGTTTTTTCTTTTCTCAGCGCTCTCTGCGTTCTCTGCGGTTAACATTTCCTCGCGGATGATTTGGCCGTCGTGGAGATGCAGAATGCGCTGGGTGTGGCGGGCTACTTCGGGATCGTGGGTGACGAGGATGATGGTACGGCCGTTCCCCCCTTCACGATTCAACTCACCCAGCAATTGCATGATGTCCGCCCCGGTTTTGCTATCCAGGTTGCCCGTTGGCTCATCGGCCAAAATGATGGCCGGGTCACTCACCAGGGCGCGGGCGATGGCTACCCGCTGCCGCTGCCCGCCAGACAGTTCCGTGGGGCGATGGTGTATGCGGTCGGCCAAACCAACGTGTTCCAGAGCGGCCTCAGCCCGCTGCCGTACCTCTGGCTGGCGACCGTCGTATTGCAAGGGCAGCATCACATTGGTCAGCGCCGTCAGTCGCGGCAGCAGGTTAAACGTCTGGAACACAAAGCCAATTTGCTGATTGCGAATGGTGGCCCGCTGCCGTCGGGATAACTGACCCACGTCTTCGCCGGCCAAAA
>JBNKLQ010000340.1:0-5777 GCA_050292445.1 Promineifilaceae bacterium (SeqCode)
AATCTTCATAAAATGAATCGAGAAGGCTGAGATATTCGGTTGTGATGCCGCTTTCAATTGCCCGGCCACGCTGTTGAATGCGTTCCATTAATACGGGCACGGGGGCTTTTAAATAAAGCAGTAGGTCTGGTTTAGGCAAGCCATTCACCACCAGATCAAACGCGCGGCGGTAAGCCTGATAATCCCGCTCGCTCAGGTTGCCCATGTGGTGCAGGGCGCGGGCAAAAATGTAGGCGTCCTCAAAAATGCTGCGGTCGGCAATGGCCGATTCCGGGCTGCGGGCCAGCTGCAAATATTGCGCGGCGCGGTGGCCAATGTAAAACACCTGCAAATGAAAGGCCCACTGCCGCATGTCGGCGTAAAAATCAGCCAGATAGGGGTTGTCGATAACGGATTCATAGGCGGTGCGCCAGCCCAGCCGGTCACCAATGCGTTCGGTGAGAGAGGTTTTACCGGCCCCAATATTGCCGGCTACAATCACAAGATGTTTGCTCATTAGATAACCCATGTTCCCAGAATAAGTAGGCTAGCGGCCAACAGCATCAGGTAATAAGCAAATGAATTCAAAACCGGTACGTTCAAGAAATAGCCAGCCAGGCTGAGTAAAAAGAGGATGGCGGTGACGTTCCAAACGGCTCGTCGGGGTCGGTGTAGTTTGATCTTCATAGTTAACCTCCATATCATTTGGTAGCGATTATCTGAGAAAGGAGGCATTGTGCCAAACGGCCAAGCTGTGGTAAACACAGCAGCACTGCCTATAATGGGATCATGTCTGATACTGGATCTTTGCTGCAAACGAAGTTGTTTATGCCGCCGCTACGGCCGTTTCGCGTTCCGCGTTCTCAATTGGTGCAAAAACTCAATGATGGACTGTGGTCAGACGGCCGTTTCCATCGCCCCCTTACTCTCATTTCTGCTCCCGCTGGCTTTGGCAAAACTTCGCTGGCTGTGGAATGGTTGCGGCAACTGCCCCACACTTTGCCCCAGAACTGCATTGCCTGGCTCTCTTTGGAGGAGGCTGATAACGATCCAGCACGCTTTGCCGCTTACTGGCTGGCCGCTGGGCAGCAGCTGGTTCCTACGCTGGGCGCGGGGCTGTTGGCTGGCTTGCCCACCCCGCTGACCACGCTGCAGCCGTTGGCGACGCAACTGCTGAATCAGCTAACCGCTCTCAACCAGCCGCTGCTGCTAGTGCTGGACGATTATCATCTGATGCAAAACGAACAAGTGCAAACGGCCGTTGCCCTCTTTGTGGAGCACCTGCCGCCTAACGCCCACCTGGTGCTCACCAGCCGTGAAGATCCACCCTTGCCGCTGCCCCGCCTGCGGGCAAGAGGACAGCTAGTCGAACTGCGCCAGCGGGATTTGCAATTTTCTCCAGCCGAAACGGCCGAATTTTTACGCCAGACGATGCAGATTGAGCTGCCAGAAACGGCCGTAACGATTCTGAATCGACGCACGGAAGGCTGGGCGGCTGGCTTGCAGCTGGCTGCGCTGGCCCTCTCTGCTGTGGCTGGACAAGAAGCGGCGCTGGCGGCACGATTGGCCGATTTTGGCGGCAGCAACCGGTACGTGCTAGATTATTTGCTGGCAGAGGTGCTGCAACAGCAATCAGAAGATCGCCGAACCTTTTTGCAGGAAACGGCCGTGCTGGACCGGTTCACAGCAGAATTGGCCAATGCCGTCACCGGGCGGGATGATAGTGCTGAGCTGCTGCGCCAAATGGAGCAGGCTAACCTGTTTTTGGTGCCGCTAGACGGCCGTCGTCAATGGTTCCGCTACCATCGCCTTTTTGCTGAATTGTTGCGCAGCGAGCTGCCTCTGTCGCGACAAGCAATGATTCAAGCCAAGGCGGCACGTTGGCTGGAAGAAGAAAATCTGTTGCCAGAAGCGATTGGCTACGCTCTGGCAGCTGGCGAAATGACCCTGGCTACCGACCTTATTAAGCGGGAGGCGTTAGCAGCGTTTAAGCAGGGAGAATTAGCAACTTTGTATGGCTGGTTAGCGGCGCTGCCTGCGGCACTGATCGAAGCAGATGCAGAATTGGCGGCTAATCTTGGCTGGCTGAACTGGCTGATGGGGCAGGGGGCTGAAGCAGGTCGTTTGGCGGCGTTGGCGCAAACTGTGGTGGGTGAACGGCCGTTATCCCGTCTCATTTCCCTGCAAGCCTGCCTGACTTTGACACAAACCGCCAGTCAGGAAGCCATCCCCCAGGCGCAGCAAGCGCTGGCCCAGTTAGGTGAGTCGGAGCAATTTTTTCGCAACATGGTGCTGCTCATTTTGGCCGAAGCACAAAATGCACAGGGGGATGTGGTTGGCTCGGTGGCCACGCTGCGTGAGGCTGCTGCTGTGGGGCGCGCCAGCGACGATCCATTCATGACAGTGGGCGCAACGGTAAATTTGGCTCAGGCGCTAAATATGCAGGCCAAACGCAGCGAGGCGGTGGCCCTGTGCCGCAATCTGGCGGCTGAATTTGTTGATGCCCAATCACAGCCGCTGCCGATGGCCGGTCTGGCGTTGGTGACGTTAGGCGAACTGGTTTACCAGGCCAATGAGCTGGCCGAAGCGGAGAAGTTGATCGCGCAGGGGATGGCCCTTATCGAGCCGTATGAGTTGATGGGGGCAGATATTTCTGGCCAGATGGCGCTGGCCACATTGCGACAGGCTCAAGGTGCGCAGGACGAAGCGCGGCAGATCATTCAGGCGGTGCGGCAGCGCATTTTGCAGGCCCGCTTTGATGCTTACGCACCATTGTTGGCGGCGGTGGAGGCAGAGCTGCTGCTGCGGCAGGGGATGGTAGAACCAGTGGAACGCTGGGCGGAAACGGCCGTTTCCCACCTGAACCAGATAAGTTACTATCAGCGGGAACTGGATTTATTGGTGCTGGCCAGGTTGCGTTTGCGGCAAAATCAACCCGAGGCCGCTTTAGAATTCCTGGCGGAGCTGGCGAATGCCGTACAGCAGGCGGGTCGCTGGCTAGTGCAAATTAGTGTTTCGCTGCTGCAAGCGCAAGCGTTTCAGGCGTTGGGGCAGGCGGCTGAGGCGGAGGCTGCTTTGGTGACGGCCGTTCGCCTGGCTGCACCCGAAAATTACCGGCGACCGCTTCTCAACGAAGGAGAACCCATTGCCACGATGCTGCCTGCGGTGCGAGCAGTGGCCCCCGCGTTTGTGGCTGCGCTCCTGGTAGATTTTGGGTTAGATACTGCCCAGCCATTGCTGGAGCCGTTGAGCGAGCGGGAGCTAGAGGTGTTGCGCTTGGTGGCAGACGGCCGTTCCAACCGTCAAATTGCCGAGCAGCTTTTTGTGACGGTGGGCACGGTGAAAAAACATCTCAATAACGTCTATGGCAAGCTGGGCGTGGCCCGCCGCACCGAAGCGGTGGCCCAGGCACGCAAGCTACATTTATTAACGTAATTTCCCTGTAAACTTCTAAATGGGCGAATGTTCAAGAAGACAGTTTCCGGAGGAAATGGTTGCTACAAAAGGTTGCATAAATTTAATGAAAAAATCGTTTCGTTTTTATTTAGTTCTGATCTGGTTGTCTTTATTGGCCATTCTTCTGTTTGTGGGGTGCGGTTCAGCAGCCGACAGTGAGGCTGCAACCCCCGCACAGCAGAGTGTGGCGGAGGTTCCAACGGAGGCACAGTATCTCCTGGGCCAATGGCGTGTTAACCAGGGGCGATTTGGCCACAAAATTTTCGATTTCCAGGAAGACGGCCGTTTGCTCATTGAAGATGTAGAGACGGCTGAGGTGATCGAAATGTCCTACGTTTTTGTGGCCCAAAATACTGTTCTTTTGTCAGGCTATGAAGAGTTTAACGGCTCAGCGACCATCAATTTTTACGAAAACAAGCTGGATTTAACCATCAATTTTGAAGGCACTATCTTTGGGGAGCTGTATGTTTTTACCCGCGTAGAAGATGGTTTGGAGTAACTTAGAATTTTCCCGGAAACTGTATTTCGGTACATGTGCTATTGAAAAGTTTCCGGGGAAATATGGGCCACTGTTTGGTGGCTTTTCCACGAATCAACCCCCTAATTCTACTTTGGATGAATGACAACTGAATAGGTACGGCCGTATGATTCAGGTAATCATATTGGAGGTTTGCCGGGTTGTGATTGAGGCCATGACATACCAAATTCGCGTACAGGGCCGCTTAGACGAGGCTCGTATCGCTCAGTTTGCAGCTGTTTCTATTTGTTATGTCAATCAAGATACGGTTATAATGGCCGTTTTGCCTGATCAAAGTGCCGTCTATGGCTTCCTCAACCGTTTGCGCGATTTGGGCGTGACGCTCATCTCGCTGCAAAAAATGGAGTCTTAGCAATGATTCGTGTAGCCAATCTTAGTTTTACCTATATGGGCAGCCAAAAAACGGCCGTTCGCCAGCTTGATTTCCACGTAGCCAAAGGCGAAATCTTTGGCTTTTTGGGGCCAAGCGGGGCGGGCAAATCGACCACGCAGAAGATTTTGAATGGGCTGCTGCGCGGCTTTGAAGGCGAAGCGACGGTTATGGAACGGCCGTTAACCAACTGGGGTTCCGATTATTATGAACATATCGGCGTATCTTTTGAGCTGCCAAACCATTATTTAAAGTTAACGGCCGTGGAGAATCTGACTTACTACAGCGCTCTCTACCAGGCCAAAACCCGCCCGCCGCAGGAACTTCTGGCTCTGGTTGGTCTGGAAAACGATGGTGACATGCCCGTGGCCCAATTCTCCAAAGGGATGAAGAATCGGCTTAGCGTGGCTCGTGCCTTGCTGCACAGTCCGGAGTTGCTCTTTTTGGACGAGCCAACCGCCGGACTTGATCCGGTCAACGCCCGCCGCGTAAAGGATATTGTGCGGCAGCAGCAGGCCGCCGGTAAAACCATCTTTCTTACCACCCACGATATGAACGTGGCCAATGAGCTGTGTGATCGGGTGGCGTTTATTGTGGATGGCGAGATTAAGCTGATCGATGCGCCAGACAAGCTGCGCTTGCAATATGGCCAGCCGCAGGTGCAGGTGGCCTTTCAGCAAAATGGGCATGTGGAGCAGGCGATGTTTGAGTTAGTGGGGTTGGCGGCAAACGGCCGTTTCCAACAGCTCCTGCACGATGAATCCATCCAAACGATGCACACACAGGAAGCAACCCTGGAAGATATTTTTATTGAAGTGACTGGGAGGGAATTGGCATGACACGTTTACAAACGGCCGTGCGTTGGGACATGCGCCTACAATTCCGCAACGGTTTTTATTACGCGGCAGCATTTATCGCCGTCATCATGACTATTGTTTTGTGGCAGTTTCCCAACGCAGAGCTGCCCACCGTATTGCCCGTTTTTGTACTGGGCAACATGACCGTTGGCACGTTTTACTTCATGGCGGGTTTGGTGCTGCTGGAAAAAGGGGATGGTGTGTTGGAAGGGCTGGTTGTGACGCCGCTGCGCCAATCGGAATACCTGGGGGCCAAGCTGGCCAGCCTGACGCTGCTGACCATTGGCGAGAATATGTTGATTGTAACGGCCGTTTTCGGTCTGAATTACAACCTAATATTGCTAGCGCTGGGCATTGGGCTAACGGCTTGCTTCAATATCTTGCTTGGCTTCATTGTCGTGGCTCGCTATGACAGCATTAATCGCTTCATCATGCCTTCGATTCTGATTACCACGCTGTTGGCGCTGCCACTGGTGGATTATCTGGGACTGTGGCAGTCGCCGCTTATCTACCTGCATCCGGTGCAGGCGATGCTTTTGCTGCTGAAAGGAGCGTTTCAGCCAATTGCGGTCTGGCA
>JBNKLQ010000341.1:0-5765 GCA_050292445.1 Promineifilaceae bacterium (SeqCode)
CCTTCATCAGAAATCAGTTCAAAATCGGGAGCCATCTCACCAACAGTCATGTTTTTCTCCTTTAAGAATAGGACGCTGATTAACGCTGATGAACGCAGATAAAAATCTGAATCATCAACACAATCGGCTGATTTTAATCATTCATACAAATGTCTGAGTTGGATTTTACCGAGATTGTCGGCTTGTTCCCACCTGGTTTAAAGATTTGCTAACTTGCCGGGAACTTTTGGCGGATTGGGATCGTTTTAGAGGCACAGCGTCAGGAAGCCGTTAGACGGCCGTTTCCCAACCATCGAGCAACACCAATGCGAAAACGCGTAGGCTGTAAATAGTTAGGGAAACCGATTGACAATTTATTCTCGGAGGTTCATGATGCCAACACTTTATATGATTATCTGGTCTTTTATCATCGTTGCTGCTTTTTCTGCCTGGCGGCTGCAAACCTGGAATCAACGCATTTTAGTAACGGCCGTTACCTTGCTAGTGTTGTTCATGAGCCAATCCCTCTTTCTTTCTTTGGCTACCAGTGCCGGACTCAATCCCAGCGACGCCTTGTTGGCTCCCGAACAATTTTTGCAAAGCGGTCCGTTTGGCTGGCTGGCGCTGCTGGTGATGCCCTGCGGCTGGCTAGGGCCGTTTGTTGGTTTTAATTTAATTCAACGATTCCAAGGAGAGAACTACCAGTAGGTCAGTATTCAGTCATCAGTAGGTCAGTGGCCGGTAAACTGAATACTGACACACTGATGACTGTTTACTGTCCGCCGAGGAGGCGGTTGGCGAAGCGCAGCAGCCATTTAAAAATTCGTTGAGGAAATGAGAGCCGGGGGCGGACCTGTAAGCTCTCTTCCATCCGCATGATGGCGGCCAGCCAGTGGCCCCGGCGGAGTTCCATCAGGCTCAGGGCGCGTAGCACCTGGGCCTGGTTTTCTTTTTCATTACTTTGCGCAAATTGGGCGGCGGCATCGCTGTAATGACGAGCCGCTTCGGTATACTTTTTTTGCTGGGCGTAGATGTCGCCCAGGTTGCCCAGGGTTTGGGCGTGGCGGTTATGGTCGCCAATTTGGGCGAACAGTTGGGCAGCTTGATTGAGGGTGGTTACGGCCGAATCCATCTCCCCCTGCACCCGCAAAACAACTCCCATGTTGTTGAGCATTTCTGCCTGATTCCCTACATCCTCTTGTGCAGCAAAACCCGCCGCCGCTTGCTCAAATGCCGCCAACGCCTGCTTATGCTTGCCCTGCTGAAACAGGCGCATTCCTTCATCTTTTAGCTCTTGTGGGGAGGGGGATTGACTCATTTTGAGCAACTAGCCAATTACTTAATTACTCAATTACAGAATAGAAACTTGTAATTGGGTAATTAGTAGGTGATCTCTAGTAGACTTTCGGCCACTTGCCGCAGCCGATCCACGTCCATCTCGCTCAGCTTTTTGGCGGTGTCCAGATAGCTGACGTTTACTGGATTAATCAAGAAGGCTTGCATGTCGGCTGGCATACGATTGAACTGTCGTTCCAACTTTTGCCTGGCTTCGTGCCGTCCTAGTGGCCCATGCAAATCATCTAGAAAATAGCTCACAGAAACGTCCAGATGACGACAGATTTGTTCCAGATGTAAATAAGGAATGGATTCTTCGCCCATTTCATATGATTTGAGCAGATCCTCTTCCATGTCCAGGGCTTCGGCCATATCGGTTAGCGATTCACGCTTGCGCAGACGCTGCTGGCTGAGCAAGACGCCAATCACCCGATGGCGCAGGGTAATAAGATTGGCAAAATCAATTTCGGCTTCCGTTTTGAGCGGTTCGCTGCCCCAAAAGTAGCCCATGGGGATGTTGAGATAAAGAGCAATGGCTTCTAACTGGGGGAGCGAAATAGGATACTCACCGGATTCGACGGCGCGGTAGTCGGCAGGTTTCAGGCTTAAAACGGCCGCACACTCTTTCTTGGTGCGTCCAAAATGCTCTCTGGCCTTTTGTACCAGTTCCCCCAACATTTTTGCGCGTTCTGCATTCAGTTCACTCATTGCTTTGTTCTCTCATAGATGGCATGGTAACAGTGGGAAGATATTAACATAATTCAGTTTGCGGTACAACTGGTACACGGACGGCCGTCTTTCTGTTACAATGCAGGTCCAGTCCAGACAGGGTAGAAATTTGATGATGCAGTACGAACCGTGGCCCTTTTTACCTGCAAATGCCTTCACATCTGCGCAAATAGACCGTTGGTGGCAAGCATGTTTTTTACACACCGAGGCGATCCGGGATTTTACGGCCGTTTCTGGGTCTGCTATTCTGATGGGGGAAGCTGGCTCAGGAAAATCGGTGGCCTTACAAGCTTTGCTGCATGAAACGGCCGACTCCCTACTGCATGTTGCTTACCCCGTACAAAACTGGCCCCAAGGACAGCGCCCGTGGCTGCCTGGACGCCACCATGTTAGCCAGCTAATGGCTGCTACGGCCAACGAAATTGTGCGGCTGCTCAACCAAGAACCCGAGCGTATGCAAAAGTGCCATGAACTGCTGCAAGAGTTCCTCGTCTGGCTGGTGCAGAAGCATTTGGGGCGGCGCACATTGGTGCGACTGCTCCAGCAGATAAATCGCGCCACCGCTGCCAATTTGCCCATCCCCCACAGAGATGACGTGGAAGATATTTACCCCAGCGACGAACATACCGCCGATGTGCGCGGCCAAATCGATGAATTGGCAGAGCTGGTGCAGGCGTTGGGGTTCGATGGCATTATGCTCACCATCGACCTGAACGAGCAAGAGGCGTCCCTAAGCGGGCAAGATTTAAGTGAGCTGTTCCGGCTGGACCTGCTGGAAAATCCGGGCGTGATGCTGCGGGCGGCGCTGCCCAAAAGTGTGGTGCTGCAAGCTCAAATTGAAAATCGGGTGGGTGGGCACCTGCGCATCATCCCCATTTATTTATCGGGAGCAGACATTACGGAGCTGGTGCGGCGCTATTTGCAGATGGCGACGGGGGGCGAGGTGTCAAGATTAGAGGACTTGGCGGGAACGGCCGTTCTCAATCGCGCCAAAAAGGAACTCAATACGCTTTACACCGCCCCCACCATTGCCGGTTGGCTGCATTGGACCGAAACGATTCTCACTCAATATTTGGCTCAGCCAAAACCAACACCGCTCACCGATGCCAAAGCCGTCACTCTGGCTTATTATCAACGGCATGTTCCTCTGCGGTTGGTGCCTGAGCAGATGGCCGTTTGGCGCGGCCCGCAACTGTTGTCGCTGGACCGGCAGCCGTTTGAACTGCTGCGCACCCTGTTTGAGCTGCAAGGTCAGCCCGCCCCGGATGCGCTGCTGCAAATTGCGGGTACACAGGCCAATTTAAACACGCTGATCGGCCGTATTCGCAAAATCATCGAACCCATCGCTAAAACCAACATTTATATCCACAACAGGCGGGATTTAGGCTACTGGCTGGAGAACTTTGCCTAGGTGAGTTTGCGAGTAGCGAGTGGGCGAGTGATTCTCTACTTGCATACCCGCAGACTCGCCTACTCCCTGCACCTCCTGTCAGATACATGTCAGATTCATGAGCCAGCGAGCTGATAAGCTAAGGGCAGGCGCGGTGAGTGGCTAATCTGTGACTGCGCCTGGCTAGTACAGCACGTTTCGTAAAACCTGGAACATATTTCTGCAAAGCTGTGCTTTAGAGAACTTTTCATGAGTGGCGATTTCGAGAAAAATCCAGAAGTTTCAGCACAAGCCATCCCCAAGGCAGACGAATTTGCGTCCCGTCGTGCCCGCTATTTGCTGGGCACATTGCGCCTGGAGCATGATCCTTTTTGCGCGCCCACGGCCGAATTAGAGCTGCAGATCAACCCCGCAGATTCCCCCTTCTTTTCTTATTTTATTGATCCGCCCTATCGGCTGACTGGAACGCAGGTGCGTCGGCCATTGCTGGATCACCTGAAGGCACCGCAGCCGAGTTGTGTGTACGGGCAGGCGGGGACAGGGAAAACGGCCGTAAAAACCATGCTCGAAGCCGAATGCCGTGCCCTGCCGGAAAAAACGTTGGTGTTATCGCTGGGGTTGGGCAAAGGGGAACCGGTGCAGCTCGACGAAAGGTTGCTCTGGCAGCGACTTACCGAGGCGCTGGCAATTGATCTGTTTGTGCAGGTGATTGAGCAGTTTGACCGGCTGCAAAAAGTGCTGACGCCTAAAATGGTGCAATCGTTGAGCCATTTTTGGCAGACACAGATCCCCCAGTTTCGCCGCACGGTGAAGCGGGAATTACTGCGTGCTGAGGGCGAGACGGCCGATATTTCCACCTGGTGGCGCGTTTGGGATCGGCCGGTCATCCGCTACACGCCGCTGACGGCGGGGCGCAAGAAATTTATAGAGGCGATTCTGGAAACGGTAGCGGAGCAGCAGGGAAGCGGAAACGGCCGTTCCCAGTTCCAGGAAGGGTTAAAGCTTGCCCAAAAATGCCGCTATGAGCGCCTCTACCTGCTTATCGACGTGCCTGGCGGCACCCGACCCAACGAGCTGGATATTGCCGAACTGCTCCACTTTTTGTTTGACCTCACCGACTTTTCCCTACCGATTTATTACAAACTATTTTTCCCCCAATCGTTTCAACCGGATGCCGAATACGTGTTTGTCGAAGAAAATATGACGCTGGAGTTGTTTACGGCCGTTCTTAACTGGAATCAACCTGAGCCATTTCAAAAGCTCATTGAGCAACGCTTTCGCACCGCCGAAGTTTGGATTCGTAACCTGAACACGATAATTGAAACGGCCGTTGTCGCCGAAATCAACAAATTATTGCAGCAGGAGGCCAACCAGTCGCCCCGCTTTTTGCTGCAAACCATCAGCCGCCTCATCGACAGCCACGCCAACCACGCGCCAGACATCTTCCTGATTACGCTGGATGATTGGCAGCGGATGGTGGCGAGGTGGGGGTAAGTTTAGCAGTTCGCAGGACACAACCATGCAGTTAATTCGCAAGCGCAAAATTTATAACCCAGACCAGTTTGTCGGCCGAGAGGCTGAACAGGTTTACCTGCGTGGCTGGGTGGCGGGGGAGAAGCAGCTCCTCACCATCACTGGGCCACCGGGCATTGGCAAAACGTGGTTTGTCAATAACAGCTTCCAGCAGCTTAGGACGGATGGCCAGATTGCCTACATGGTTGAGCTGCCCATCACCGATCCGCGCAGCGACCAAAATGATTTGCCGCCAGAAGTGCTGGAAGGGTGGTGCAATCAGCTGCTTATCGAGCTAAACCAGGATTGTCCGCAGGCCTATGGGTTTGAGCTAGGGCAGGAGGTCAGCAGCCAGTTGGAACGCGTGGCCCACGATATTTGCTACCGCTGCTGGCCGGGACAGCCAATATTCTTCTTCATTGATGGCGGTGATTTGTTGTCGCAGGCGGCCTGGCGGCAGTTTGAACGGCAGGCGATTGAACCGCTGGCTCGCCAAACCGCTATCCGTTTCATTATCACCTTAAAGACGAGCCAGCCCATTAAATCATTTATGCTTAAGCGGCGGGAGCAGCGGCTGGAGCTGGGCACGCTGCAAGGCCGCGAGCAGGGCTTGCAGCAGATGCAAAAGCTGAACCCGGAGCTGGATATGGCCCGCTGTGAATACATCCTGGCTGATTACACCTGGGACCATCCGGGGCTAAACATGCTGTTGGCAGAACATTTGGATACGGCCGTAACCCTAAAGCCAGACTTGGTAGCGACGGTGTTATCTGAGCTAGAAGCGCTGCCGGAAAACGGTGCCGAAACAATCGATTTGCTG
>JBNKLQ010000342.1:0-5508 GCA_050292445.1 Promineifilaceae bacterium (SeqCode)
ATATTTGCTCAACATCGACATGTCCAGGTACCAGTTGGCGACTTTGGTCTTGCGATTGTTGAGTTTTTCTACAGCGCGCGGGCCGAGGGTGAGCGGGGCGATGCCGGGTGGGCAGCTCAGACATTTCTGGCTGCCGCTGTAGGCCACGTCCACGCCCCATTCATCCAGCATGAGGGGCACGCCGCCCAGGCTGGTGACGCTGTCGATGAGCAGCAGGCAGTCAAATTCGCGGCACAAATCGGCCACGCCTTCCAGCGGCTGGCGGGCGCCGGTGGAGGTTTCGGCGTGGACCAGGGCCAGGATGGCGGGTTTGTGCTCGTCTAGCGCGGTGCGGATGTCGTCCAGAGATAGAACTTCGCCCCACGGCCGTTCCACCCGTCGCACATCTGCTCCATAACGACCCGCCATATCCACCAGCCGCTCGCCAAAGTAACCAATCACCCCGACCAGTACCATATCGCCCGGCTCCACGAGGTTGGCCAAGGTCGCTTCCATCGCCGCGCTGCCGGTGCCGCTGACGGGCAGGGTGAACGGATTGCTGGTTTGCCAGGTGTAGCGCAGCATCTCCTGAATATCGTTCATCACGGCGATAAAGCTGGGGTCCAGATGCCCCACTTGCCGGTTGCTAATCGCTTGCAGCACGCGCGGATGGGCGTTTGAGGGGCCTGGGCCGAGCAGCAGGCGGGGGGGCATGTTTAGCTGTCCGGTTTGCAGACGGTGGGCTTCATTTACGGGATAGGTTTTCATGGCTCTTCCTTTGTGTGTTAGCGGAACAAGAATAGCAGGATCATACGTCGCAGAAGGCTATTTTTCAAGAGAATCAGCGATATTTCCAGAGTTTGGTATGTGGGGAGGAATTTATGACAAAGAAACAAAGGGAAGAAGGAACAAAGAAAGCATAAGGCTTTGTATCTTCGTTTCTTTGTTCCTTCGTATTAAAAATTATTGACTAAGGCGTTGGCGTAGCCGTGGGGAAGACAATTGGCGGGATAATTGGCTGCAAAGTGACCACGACCGGCGGGAAGATGGGGAAGACAACCAGGCCATCGTTCAGGCAAGGTTCGGGGAAGTCGGCCCCGGCGCGGTGGCCGCACCAGGCAAAATCGCCGTCGTTGAAGTTGCCATTGAACCGCTCGCCGTTTTCTAGGGCGAAGAATTGCATGTCGCCGCTGCTGGCATTGCGGCTCCAGGCGCCGTTGAGGGTAGTGCCATTGGCCGTGGCTTCGATTTCACCATCGCCGCCAGCGTAGGTGCCTTCCACCTGCGTGCCGTCCTGCGTCAGGCTGACCGTACCGCAGGTGGAAGGGCCACAGTCGCTGGTCCAGTTGCCATACCAGGTGGCCACGCCGCAAGGATTGGGTTGGGGTTGGCCATCACGATAACCGCACCATGCGGCCGTTTTGTTCCAGTTGCCAATCCAGTTTTGCCCATCAGCACTTAGCCAGAAGTCGATGGAGCCATTTTCGCCGCCAAAAGACCAAGTGCCGGTGAGCCGATTGTCCTCGATGATGCCCACAATCGTGCCGTTGCCAGCGGCAAAGGTGCCGGAGACCGTTTCTTCGCCTTCATTGTGGTTGAGCGTAACGCTGCCACAATCAAGGAATTCACAGCTGCTAAGCCAGACGCCGTTCCACGCGCCGGGCGGGATGGGCGTATTGGTGAAGGTTGGTGTTGCCGTGGGAGTGGCCGTTGCCGTAGGCGTGGGTGTAAAGGTGGGTGTCCCTGTTGGGGTTGCGGTTGGCGTTGCCGTAGGTGTCTCTGTCGCTGTGGGTGTTGGGGTAGGTAGTTCGCCAGGAGCCGGGTCTTCGTTGTCGGGCTGGCCATCGCCGTCGGTGTCTGGGTTGTTGGGATCGGTGGCGTTGTCTACTTCTTCACCATCCAGTAGAGTGTCGCCATCCGTGTCCGGGTTGAGCGGATCGACGTCCCAGGTGGCTTCTTCGCCATCGTTTAGACCATCATCGTCGCTGTCTGTGTCGTTGGGATCGGTGCCCAGGTTGTTGACTTCGTCGCCGTCGGTCAGGCCGTCGCCATCACTGTCTGGGTTGTTGGGATCGGTGTTGGTAACATCAATCTCTTGGCCGTCTGTCAGACCATCGCCATCCGTGTCGCCACCGAGGCGGGCTGCTTCGGTTTGGGTGGCAATGATGGCTGCCTGGGCAACGGCCGTTGCCGTCGCATCGGTCCCTCGTTCATTAAAAGTGGCATAAACCACCGCCAGCGAGATGCACAAAATGACCAGCAAGATGCCAAATACGGGCAGCAGCCAGCCAGGAATAATCGGTTTGGTGGTGAGTTGCCCCTGCAAAGATTGGTTTTCGGGGCCACTACTTACCTGGATGGTGAAGGGATCGGTGCGAGCATTGCCGGTAAACGGCCGTTGCGCACTGCTCACCTGAAAATCAACCGTATCTCTACCACCCGCAGGTACAGTGATTTGCTGATTGGGCTGCTCAAACTGCACCGCTTTGGCCCTGTCGTCACCGCTGAGTTTGTAGGTGGCATCAAAATTGCCATCGTTGCGCACCAGCACGCGGCAAACGCCATTGTTGGTAATCTCGCGCGGGCGCATGTCGATGGCAAATTGGGTAAACGGCCGTATCTGCACCGTCCCCGAAACGGCGGCTTGCTCTGCGGGATTGCTTTGCGACACCACCACCAGCCGATAGCGGTGCTGGCCGGAGCGAGCACTGCTGTTTTGCGGTGGATGAATGGTGACAGGCAGCGAACTTTGCGCGCCTGGTTGCAACTGAATGGATTCATCCGGCAGGGTGACCCAGCTGGGGGGCAGCCCTTCCAGCTTGAGCAGAAAATGATCGGTGGCCTGGCCCTGGTTGAGCAGTTCCACTTGAATTTCGGCCGTTTGGCCGGGTGAAATCTCTGTATTGGTGGGATGAACCACCAGGCTGAGCCGCCCCGTGCTGCTTTGCATGAGCGTGCTGCCCGGCGGACGGCTGATGGGGGTTGCCGTGGGTTGCTGGTAAGTGGGCAGCGGGGCGGTTACCAACGGTGGCTCGGATTTGGCTGCTGAAGCGGTGCCTTCTAGCTGAATAAAGAAGGGGCCAATGCGCAGCGTCTGGCCTTTTGGCCACGGTTCGGGCACCTCAGGCAGCAGCTTAACCTCATCTAAAAAAGTGCCGTTGGTGCTGCCCAAATCGGTAATGAGCCAGCCGCTGGGCGTGTGCTCCAGCCGGGCGTGGTGGCGGGAGATGCCTTCGGCGGGCAGGGTAACCTCACACGATTCGGAACGGCCGAGCAGAACCGGATCGGTGCCTAATTTGTAAGTGCGGGGTGACTCGCCTTTTTGGCTGATGACCAGCCGTTCGTTGGGGCTGCTGGTGGCGGCGGCGGCCATTTGCGACGGCCGTTCGATAATCATCTCTTCATGCAGTTGGGTGAGCATGCTTACCACCGTTTCTTCAGCAGCGGTGGCAAAAACCGTTACGTCTTTCTCGGTGAGTCCAGTGGTGGCCTGACGGAGGGCGGTGGCAAATTTTTCGGCCGTCTGGTAGCGCTCTTCGGGCTTTTTAGCAATAGACTTGATAATGACATTTTGCACCGCCACGGGCAGGCCGGGCTGAATGTGGCGCGGTGGTGGCGGCGTCTCGTGCATGTGCTTCATCACCGCGTCAGTTGGTGTTTTTATGTCAAATGGCAGGCGGCCGGTGGCCAGCTGGTAGAGCACCACGCCGAGAGAGTAAATGTCGGAACGGCCGTCCAGTGTTGAGGATGCCAGCGCCTGCTCTGGGGACATATAAGGCAGGGTACCCATAAACGTACCGGATTGGGTTTCGATGCCCCCTTCCAGCAGCTTGGCCAATCCAAAATCAGTCACTTTGGCCCGGATAGGCAATTCATCAGGGCGGTCAGGTTGGTCTAGCCGGGTGATCAAAATATTGTCTGGTTTGATGTCCCGGTGTACCACGCCCAGCCGGTGTGCATAGCCCAGGGCATCGGCAACCTGAGCAATGATGTTAAGCGATTCACTCAGCTCCATCACCTGCCGCCGCTGGGCCAGCTGCTTAATGTACGCGCCCAGGCTTAATCCGCGCACATACTCCATCACAATGCTCAGGTAAGCTGGGCTGCTGGAAAAGTTGTAGATAGCCACAATGTTGGGATGATTGAGGCGGGCCGCCGCCTGCGCTTCCTGCAAAAAGCGCTGCCGGAATTCTGGCTGGCTGGCAAACTGGCGGTGCATGATTTTCAACGCCACAGGACGGGCCAGGTTGGTATCTAGAGCGCGATAGACGGCTCCCATACCCCCTTCGCCCAGCACGGTTTCAATACGGTATTGGTCTATCTGTTTTCCAATTAATTCGTCCATAGTGTGTGAGTATCCGTCAGAGGGATGGTTTGTGTCAATAAATTTGATTACATTCTGCATCAGCAGTGCCAGGCACAGGGCAAACGGTTTTGGCTTACCCTGTGCCTACCGCCCTGTGCCTGGCACTTGGAAGAAAGGAATGACAAATGTTACGGCAAAAGGTAGGTGACTTCGACGGTGGGTGCTGTACGGACGACATACAGATCGGCAACGGAGTCCCCATTGCTGTCTGTTTCAAAGCCGAGGCGCAGGCTGAGCTGACTTTGGCCCTGGATAAGGGCGTCTTCTACGTCAAAGGTGACATCGATGTCGCTGGGGGAAGCAATTTCGCAGCTGATGAAGAAGCCAGGCGCGTCGTAAACGGTATTGTCCAACGGCTGACTGATTTCCACGAAGTCAACTTGCAGACAGCCTAAAGTGTCAAATGGGTCGCCTTCAAGAGTGGGATCAGCAAAGCGGAGGAAGGCGGTGCGGATGATGGCGTCAGCGGGTAAATCTGCCAGCGAGAAGGTGATCAGTCCGCGCACGGCCGTTCCATCCACCAAATCGCCTGCCTGGGGCCATTCACCAGGGCCGACTGTGACATCACCATCGTTGGTGAGCCAGCCGGATTGGTCTTCATACAGCGGAATTTCCACGGTGGTTTCATCATTGCTAGTGGCCGGGGTGATAGGCGGACTGAGTGTGGGGGCCGGATCATCTTCTGTTGTAGGGTTGGTTTGGGTAACGGCCGTATTGCCAGATTGATATTGCAACGGATTGCTGTTCGCGGCCACTTCTTCTCCGTCTGAAGCCCCGTCCAGATCGGTATCGGCCAGCGTCGGGTCTGTGTTGTACTGCTCAACTTCGGCTCGGTCCAATAGGCCGTCATTGTCACTGTCCTGCCGCAAGGGATCGGTCCCGTAAGTGTAGATTTCGTCACCGTCTAACAGGCCATCTCCATCGCTGTCATCGTTGAATGGATCCGTCCCCAGAACAGTTTCGCGCTCGCCGCTTAGCCCATCGTTATCGTCGTCGCCTGCCAGTTGGGCTGGGGTGAGGGGTGTTGGGGCAATGGTGCCTTCATCCAGAATTGGCGTGGTGATTGGGTTTTCAACCGCCTCATCACGATTCCCCCACACAGAATTGAGCACCACAGCGATGAGCAGCAGCACCAGCAGCAGCTGGATGAGCGGCAGCACCCA
>JBNKLQ010000342.1:5518-5748 GCA_050292445.1 Promineifilaceae bacterium (SeqCode)
GCACTTCTAGATGCCCCAATTTGTTTTGGCGCAAGCCAGTACTGCTGCGAATTTCAACTTCAAAGGGGATCTGGCGCACACGGCCGAAAAACGGCCGTTTCTTACGGTGGGTAATGCGGTAGGCGGTGGTGCCAGTGCTGCCCGGTTCCAGGGGCAGTGGCTGCTCATCACCAAAAAATTGCAGCTTTCCCGCCGGATCATGGGCCGTGAGCTGCACCGTGCTGTTGACG
>JBNKLQ010000343.1:0-5740 GCA_050292445.1 Promineifilaceae bacterium (SeqCode)
CCCTGTCCATTGCTGGGTAAAGTGAGGGTGCCCGCATTCCAGTATTTATCTTTATTGACGATAATATCTGCCCGCACGGGCTGGGCAACGATGATAAGAATGGCAGAGAGTATGCCAAAAAGAACGAACAGGCTTAAGAAGCGCTGCTTGGATAATGGTGTCATGAGGGTACTCCTTGTAATGATGACTTTATTTACGGCCGTTGTTACGGTTGTACTTGCAAAATCTGCCCGGTGCGGGCCACCACGTACAGCTCCCCATTCACATCTTGGCCAAAGCTGTTAATGGGCAGGCCGCTCTGGTGAACGATTGTGGATTCCCAACGGCCGTCTGGCTGTTGGAAGATGCCCCAGATAAGGCCGCTGCAAAAATCGGCGGCGAAATAGTTCCCGTAAAGGCTCAAAAATTGTTCGCCTCGGTAAATGTAACCGCCAGTTATAGAGCAGCCTTGTGTGTGATCATATTCAAAAACAGGCAAGACAAAGCTGGCTGGATTGCAGTTTGCCGTGTAGCAATGCTGGCCTTCCATGCTGTTCCAGCCCAGGTTCTGGCCGCTCGGAACACCCTCTTCCAGCCAACTCACTTCTTCCCAGGTATTTTGCCCCACATCGGCAATAAATAGGTCGCTGGTCAGTCGGTCGAAGCTAAAACGCCACGGATTACGCAGGCCAATGGCCCACACCTCTGGCCGCGCATTTGGGTCATCCACAAATGGGTTGTCGGCAGGGATTGTGTAGCTGCCATCGGCGCTGTCTATATCCAGCCGCAAAATGCTGCCTAGCAGGGTGCCCGGATTTTGTCCGTTGCCTTGCGGATCGCCCTGACTGCCGCCGTCGCCCATGCCAATGTACAGGTAACCATCCGGGCCAAAAGCAATCATGCCGCCATTGTGGTTAGCAAAGGGTTGGGGAATCGTCAGCAGAATTTGCTCACTGGTGGGATCTGCCACGTTGGGATCGCTGCTGACGCGGTAGCGGGCGATGTTGGTGTTGCCGTTCACATCTGTATAGTCCAGGAAGAAATAGCCGTTTTCCTGATAGTTGGGATGGAAGGCCAGCCCCAGCAGGCCTTGCTCGTTGCTGTTGGAGCCAACGGGGTCTTGAATATCCAAAAATGGGGTGGACAGCAGTTCGCCATTCTGGAAGATGCGGATGGTACCGGCTTGCTCCAGGATGAACAGCCGGTCGTCAAAGGCGTGGGTGACGTACAACGGCTGAATCAGTCCGCTGACGATGGGTTCCAGGCTGATGCTTTGTACGGGATTTTCTGGAATAGGCGTGTTGGTTGGTGTAGGCGTGGGTGGTGGCTCTGTTGGAGGGGCTTCGGTGGCGGTCGGTTGCGTGGGTGAGGGTTCCTCAATGACGACAGGATCGGGCAACGGCGTATTGGTGGGGGGAACGGCCGTATTAATCACGGGTGAAGCAAGTGTAGGGGCTGGAGAAACGGCCGTTTCTGTTGGGTCATTGCTCTGGCAGGCAGCCAAAACAAACAGGGCAAGGCTCAAAACAAAAACAAACAATTTACGCATATAATTTCTCATAATAAAACCCTTCGCAGGGAAACAATGGAGTAGTGAAGCGAAGGGTTGGTCTGTCAATTAGCTAAAAATTATTCGCGCGTAAGTATAGCACAGGACCATTACCGCGTTGTTCCACTACTTAGAAACTAATAATCCAAACAAAAAGACCCACGAGCATCGGCTGTGGGTCTTTTAGAGCCAGGACTAGCAGTCCTGCTTTTTCGCTTTTGCGGACAAATTCATGAAAAGGACTGCCAGTCCTAACGAAACCAAGCTATTTTTCGGTTTGCCAACGGTGGCCGTACTGCTTTTCGTAATATTCTTTAAACTCGCCAGATTTGATTTTGCGCCACCACCATTCGTTTTCACGGTACCAGACGGCCGTCTTGGCTACAGCTTCTGCCGGGGTGTGTTTGGGTTCCCAACCCAGCGCCTTGATCTTGTCGATGTTTAGGCTGTAGCGCCGGTCGTGCCCTTCCCGGTCTTTTACGTGCTGAATGAGGTCCTTGGGCCGATTGAGCGTTTCCAGCAAAATCTCCACCATCTGCACATTTTCCATTTCTTCGCCCGTGCCCACGTTGTACGCTTCGCCCAGTTTGCCCTTGTGCAGCACCAGGTCGATGGCTTCACAATGGTCCACCACGTATTGATATTCACGCATCTGACGGCCGTCGCCATACAGTGGCAGCCGCTCTTCGTCGATGGCGTTGGTAGCAAAGAGGGGTACCACTTTTTCCGGGTATTGGAATGGGCCAATATTGTTGGAACCGCGCGTAATCGTTACCGGCAGGCCGTAGGTGATGAAATAAGCATTTACCAGCAGATCGCCGCTGGCCTTGCTGGCGGCATACGGGCTGCGCGGATCTAGCTTGTCGGTTTCCACGCTGGAATACCCTGCGGGGATGTGGCCGTACACTTCGTCGGTGGAAATTTGATGATAGCGTAGGCCGTGTTTTCTGGCCGCTTCCAGCAGCACGTAGGTGCCATATACGCTGGTCTGAATAAACGCATCTGGATCCATGATGGAGCGATCCACATGGGTTTCGGCGGCAAAGTTGACGATGGTGTCAGCCCCATACTTCTGGATAGTGGCTTCTACTTTGTCGGCGTCGCAAATGTCGCCCTGCACGAAGCTGTAGCGCGGATCGTCGGCCACTTCTAGCAGGTTGTCTAAATTCCCAGCGTAGGTGAGCTTGTCGTAGACGATGATGTTGTAATTGTTATATTTTTTGAGCATGTAGAGGACAAAGTTGGCACCGATGAAGCCAGCGCCACCTGTCACGATGATATTTTTCACAAGTAGACCTCTTTTGATTCCTTTGCAGGTATTTTTGAATTGGTTACGTTCTTTTTAATGAGATTGCCATTGTAACGAAGGCTGTTTACCCAGCCAAGGTACGGTTGTGCTATACTTTTCCTACGCTGGCGGATGAACGTATTTTTGATGATCATCCTTGCGAGGGCATCCGCAAAACGGCCGTATCAACACCAAACTCTAATCGGCAAACCATTCGTATTTCCTTACGATTTATTCCCTGCAACAACTGTTTCTGGAGTGTATACCGTGGCACAATCATTTAACTATCTCTTTGTAAGCGATTTTCATCTTAGTGAAGGGCGTAATCCGGCCAATGGCTTAATTCATCGCAATGAAGATTTTTTCCAGGACGTGCCATTCGCCCAATTTTTAGCCCACCATGTTAAGCTGAGCCGCCGGGAAACGGCCGTTGAATACCACAACATCCCCTGGAAACTGGTAATCAACGGTGACATTTTTGACTTTTTACAGGTGGTTTCCCTGCCCCAAGAGGGGGCCGAGCTGTTTGGCGTGAAGGGCGTGCGCACACAGGCTGAACTGCGTGAAAATGACCGCAAATTTGGTCTGGGCACCTCCTCACCCGAAATTGTGTGGAAAGTGGCCCAGATTGCCAAAGGCCATCCCACCTTTTTCCAGGCGCTGGCCTGGTTTGTGGCCCAGCCGGGCAATGAACTGGTGCTGATGAAGGGCAACCATGACATTGAACTGTATTGGCCGGAGGTGCAGATGCGGCTGCGGCATCTGCTGCAAAAAGCGTACCAGGATTGGTGGACAACGGCCGTTCCCGGCGATGATCATGCCCTCCTGCCACACTTTGCTGATCTGCCCGAAACACTCAGCCTGGAAACGTTGCAAAAACAGATCCGTTTTCCACCTTCATTTTTGTACGAGCCAGGGTTGTTCTACGCCGAACACGGTTGCCAGTTTGAGCCAGCCAACGCCTTCCGCAACTTTGAAGACCCCCGCCTGACTCCCACAAAAGAATTTCCCAATGCGGCTGATTATATTGAACTACCCTCTGGGTCCCTCTTTGTGCGTTACTTTTTTAACAACGTAGAACATATTCATCCCTTTGCCGATAACATGAAGCCCATCTCTCGTTACGTATTTTGGCTGCTACGCCATGCCCCGGGAGAATTGACCACCTTTGTTTGGAAGCTGCTGCCGCAATACCTGCGCGCGCGACGTGAGGTGAACAATAAGCTGAAGCGTCGGGAGCACGAACCGCCTCAGGCCGAAGTGGCGGATCCCTTTCTGAAAGCAATCCACGATATTCAAACCCATAGCCGGGAAGCAATTTCCACTTCTACCTGGCGAACGGTTTTGCGGCTGGGCGGCAGCGTACTGCTGGCGCTGCTGACCATTGTGCTGCTCTTTGTGGCTGTGCGGGTGATTGCCCTGGGTGTTTATTGGCCAGCGGTGATTGCCATTCTGTTGGCGTTGGTGTTTGGCTATGCGGCTACCGGTATGCTGCAATCGTTGGATCATTTACTGGAGGGGCATTATCTGTTTACTGGGGCGGGTCGCATTGCTCGTTTACTCAATGGAGGAACGCATCCTGGCTATGACAGCGTGCGTTACTTCGTTTTTGGTCATGACCATGCGGCCAGTGCCCGTCCTTTGCCCCCGACTGATAAAGATCGCCCCAATTTCCGCCAGTGGTACGTGAACACGGGGGCTTGGGTGCCTGTCTTTAGCGAATCGGAGCGGTTGCTGCGGGAAGATGAACAGCTCACCTTTTTGCGATTGGTTCCGGGCCGAGTGCAACATAGGGATGAAGCCCAAAACCGGGACATGCCGGAGCTGCTGCAATGGTCAACCCAAGCCAATGCCCCCATGGAAGTGCGGCTCTTCGGCGACTGATTTGGCGCGCAAAGAGATAGCGCTTCTAATTCACTTTTCGCTTAGCGCTGGCTTTCCATGCTGGCGTGCAAAGTCGTCAACTAGTCGCCGGGCAATGCTCATACTGGAGGGGAGGTTGGGCAGCGTGTCCACGGTAAACCATTGTGCGTCTTCGATTTCTTCTTCCTCTAGCACAATGTCGCCGCTGGCGTATTCGGCCGTAAAGCCAACCATGAGCGAGTTAGGAAAAGGCCACGGCTGGCTACCAAAGTAGTGCACGTTTTTCAGACGTAGCCCCACCTCTTCAAACACTTCCCGATGGACACAATCTTCTAACGTCTCGCCAGGTTCTACAAAGCCGGCCAATACACTGTACCAACCGCGCCGCCAACGGCCGTTCCGCGCCAGCAGCAAATGAGGCACCCCATCAATCATCCGATCCACCCGCACAATAATCGCCGGGGAAATGCGCGGATAGGTAATAAGGCCGCAGTTGGGGCACTTTTTGGCCCGCTCATGGTCCAGAATCTTGTTGGGCGTGGCGCAGCGGCTGCAAAATTGATGCGTGCGGTCCCAGTCGATAATTTGTACCGCTCGCCCGGCCAGCCACAATTGATCGGTAGGTAGCCTGCTGAACAGTTGGCGCAGACCGGCAAACTGCATGCCGTCTGGTGGTTCAGTCCCCCCAGCTACCTCAGCGGTGAAACAGTGAACCTTTGTTTCCCCTTCAATCCAGCCCAAGTAATGCTGGCGCAAAAATGGCAGGTCGTGGGTGTTTTGGGGGAGTACGGCCGTTTCGCCTTCATCCAGTACCAGCAAATCACCCCCACGAAAGATAAACCAGAAGGCCGGGGTGTTGTTTTCAGTTGGGGGTGTGACGGCGGGGGAGAATGATAAGCTCATGATTGCTCCAGAGAATGAAATAGGTAATTGTCCAAGAATCACCCGATTACTCAATTAGTCGTTACGGATAAGAAGATGGTGTATTCGTGGCCGTTGGTGCCGACGATGTGGGTCCAGGATAACCGCCTGGCGTAGCTGTGACCAATGATGATGTGGTT
>JBNKLQ010000344.1:0-5720 GCA_050292445.1 Promineifilaceae bacterium (SeqCode)
TCATGTCGCTGTAACGGCCGTTCACGTCACTGACGCGCCGCCGCCCCAGCAAGGCATGGTACAGATCAGTATAGAACTTAATCTTTTGTGCGTCTGTGCCGCCCACAACTTCAATGCGCCCCAGCCATTCGTTCCACACGGCGGCCGCTTCACGGTGCACACGGTCAAAATCCCAGTGGGGCAGTTCGGTTTCCAGGTTGAGGCGAGCCTGCTCGACGCTGCAATAGGAGATGGACACTTTCATTTGCATTGTTTCGCCAGCTTCTGGTGCGTAGGTGAGGTAGATACCGCTAGACCCTAAGGGTTTTTGTTTATTGTCTGCATCCGGTTCTGACAAACCCTTAGGGTCTAGCTTACCCACTAACTGGGTGATGTTTGGCAGCAGGTTGCCGTCTTGCCAGGCGTTGAGGGAGAGAAACGGCCGTTCCACCCGTACCACAAAATAAATCCGCGTCGCTTTCGGACGGCGGCGCGTCGGCGCATTTTCTACGTAACCGGCCAATTCCGTCTCGTTTACCTGCTCTACGGTGAAGTCCGACATTTTCGAGGAGCCAACTTCGGCACTGAGATCAAAGAGGATGTTCGTTTCGGCGGCTTGAGAGAAAGTGTAACGGTGAAAGCCGACGCGATCCGTGGCCGTTAGCTCGGCACGAATGCCGTAATCGGCCAGCGTCAGGGCATGGTAGCCGGGCTGCACAATTTCGTCGTCGTGCGCAAAGCGGGAGCGATACTCGGTTGAACCAAGATGCCCCTTGACTGTGCCGGTAGTGGGCAGGACGGGAATACCGGCCAACTGCCAGGCGTGTACGTGGCTGAACCAGAGAATATAGGGTTCGTAGTAGCGGTAGCCGCTGCCCCACGCCCCGCTTTGCATCGTATCCGGGCTGAGGTTGACCATACCAAACGGCCGACAGGCGGAGCTAAAAAAGAAAAAGCGGCGGTTGGCGGTATCGATCAGCGGATTGACCCACGCGACTGGTGGTTTGGTCGAGGGTTTGGAGGCGGCCATTTACTCAATTTCCCAGCCGGGCAGCATGGTTTGGTTGGCTGCCAGCATTTCGTTAAACATGTCCCAGGCGTTGTCAATGGAAATAGTGCAGAGCGGGTCGGCCAGCAGCGCGGCAAAAGCCTGTGTTTTGTCCCGGTTGAGACCTGCTTCCAGCGTCATTTGCTGCACGTCTATCACGCGGCGCACCAGGCTGTTCACCGGTTGGGGCAGCGTTTGGGAGACGACGGGTGTGAGACGGCCGTTCCGAAACTGGGCATTGGTTTCGACGACGTGACCCAGGGGCAGGTCGGGCGCCTGGCCGCGATTGGGCAGGTTGACGTTGGTGTCCAGGTCGCCCAGTCCCAGCAGAGCTAACATGATGGCCACGCTTTCTTCGTCACTTTTAAGCAGGGGGTTGAGGTAACGGCCGTTTTCCATCAAGAATGGCGCGTCCGATTTGGGCTTGCGAGGACGCAGGCGGCTACTGGAGGGTGTGACTGTCACGCCAAAGCGGTGCAGCACCGCTTCCGAAACAAGATACCAGGGTACAAACTCGGCCAGATGTCGATCCCCGGCCGCTCCCAACACGCCAAACAGCCGCAAAAAGTTAAACGCCACCAACCCCTGCGAGGGAATATAATCCTGGCGCTGCACGTGCTCCCGGCTCCATTCTGTCTGGTCGGCCCACAGCGCCGCATTAGCAACGTGCTCCGCCAGCAGTGGGTAAAGATCCTGCCCTTGCCACCTGGCTTCCAAAGCAAAGGTGAAATGGTTGACGCCAGTCACGTCCAGCTTGATCTCCTGGCGAGGCGGTTCCGGTATGTCCCAAGCGTACGCCACCACTTCTGCCAGCCGCTTTTGCGTGCCGAACACCTCGTGGCAGCAGCCAAACGCTTTAATATCGGGAAAGGCGGCGTACAGGGTTTGAGTACACAGCGTCATCGGATTGGTGTAGTTGATCACCCAGGCATCGGGGCAATATTCGGCAATTTGCTGCGCGTAATCGACGTAGGTGGGAATCGCCCGCAGGGCGCGGCTGATGCCTCCCGGCCCGGTGGTGTCGCCCACCGTTTGCAGGATGCCGTACCTGGCGGGAATGTCCAGATCGTTGGCGTGCATCTGGATAGGGCCGGGTTGAATGGACAACAACACAAAGTCGGCCCCCCGCAGCGCCTCGACGGCCGTTTGGGCCACAGTCATGCGGAAGGTGGTTTGGGCAGAGGGATGGGCGAAAACGGCCGTGCCATAATCAGCATTACGCCGGGCGGCGGGTTCGTCAATGTCATACAAAGCCACTTCACCGGTCAGTTGATCACACAGCGCCAGGTCGGCCAAAATTTTATGCGCCCAGCCCTGACTGCCCCCGCCGATGTAGGCAATTTTGATTTCGATGGCTGACTTCACATATTCCTCTTTCTTTAGATTATTTGGGATTTTGTGGGGTCTGCCCTACTTACGTCGTGCGTATCCTGAGTGTATTTCGCACGACGCAATATTCGGCCGTCACCCCTCGAATTTCCAATAGCCAAGACTATCCAATCGCTCCGGGCCGGATCGAACGGATTCGATCCAGCGAAGCGTGAGCATCTTCAGGTGACAGCTCAAAGATAATTGGGCCATCCCAGTTAGCCTGAGCCAGCCGGTCTAAAAATCGCCCAACATCCAAATCACCCTTGCCTAAGGCCTGGTGATCCTTGCCATAGCCAATATTCCGCTCCGGGCCTTGCCAGGGGCCGTCGTGCATGTGGACTTCGCCTAAACGGGGGAGTACCCGTTCTAGCACCTCAAATAACTCAAACGGGCCGGAGAAGCCAACCAGCACATGCCCGGTGTCTAAGCACATGGATATATCTAGTTCTTCCGCGATTTGCACGGTTAGATCAAAGGGGAATTCGATGGTTTCAATCGCCAGCAGCCGGTTGGGGATGCCCGTTTCTTGCACAATCTGCCGGATGCTTTCGCGGGCGTTTGCCTGGAATATTGGTAAGGTCACGGCCCGGTTAATTTCTGAACGACTGCGGGCAAATTCAGTCGCCAGCGTGCCGGTGGCATGAAGCACATAACTCTCCGGCTCAAGCGGCAAAGTGGCGTTGATACAGTCCACCACAGCTTGTATCGAACCGGCCCGTACTGATGGTTGGGGTGTGGATGGCTCCACTGACCATTGCGGCAGATGCACGGTGTAACTCAGGTTACGCCGCTGCTTTAGCTCCAGCAATCGTTCTATCGAAGCTGGCGCTAAACTATGCGGAAAGAATGATGCCATGTCGCCACCTAATTCAAGCAGATTAAACCCACGTGCAGCCACGCTCTCAACCAGCGCTACGTAATCAAATTCGGCAATATATTTTTGAATATCCTCAGGAACTCGTCCCTGGGGCATGATGGCGCTTGTTTGCGCCGATTTAACTCCAAATCTCATAATTATTTCCTTTTATCCCAGGACTCCCTGTAACTCAAGTTCCTGGGCTCGATGACAGCTAACATGATGCCCATCTGATATTTCTTGCAGGGCGGGCGACTCGATTTTGCATTTGTCAATGGCGTATTGGCAACGCGGATGGAAGTAGCAGCCGGAGGGTGGATTGCTAGGGTCGGCAACTTCGCCTTGCAGCGGCACACGCCGCCTGGCCAAACGGGGGTCTGGTTTGGGAACGGCCGATAACAATGCCTCTGTGTAAGGATGTTTGGGCGTGAAAAACAGCTTTTTAGTCGGGGCCAGTTCCACCAGCTTGCCGACATACATCACGCCGACCCGGTCACTAATATGCTTCACGACACTTAGATCATGTGTGATGAACAGGTATGTTAGATTGAACTCTTCCTGCAAATCTTGCAGCAAATTAACCGTTTGGGCTTGAATCGAAACATCAAGGGCCGACACAGCTTCGTCGGCAGCGATAAAGCTGGGGTTGAGTGCCAAAGCGCGGGCAATGCCAACACGCTGCCGCTGCCCGCCGCTAAACGCATGTGGGTACCGTTCCATAAGTTCCGGGCGCAAGCCAACCACATCCAGCAAGTGCGCAACGCGGTCCCGAATCTCTTGGCTGTTTGGCTTGGCGATGTTGTGAACCACCAATGGCTCACCCACAATTTGCAGCAGCGTCATGCGTGGATTAAGTGATGAATAGGGGTCCTGGAACACCATTTGCATATGACGACGCAGTTTTTGTAATCCTGGTTTTTCTAGTTCGGGAATATTGACCCATTCGCCATCCATTTTGAATTGAATATCACCGGCGGTGGATTCGTAAGCGCGCAGCAGCAAGCGTGCGGTGGTTGATTTGCCACAGCCACTTTCGCCAACCAGTCCCAATGTTTCACCCTGGTAAATGTCGAAGTTGATGTCGTCTACTGCTTTCACATGGCCGACCACTTTTCGGCGCAGCCCTTGTTGAATAGGGAAATATTTTTTTAGTCCTCGTACTTTGAGAATTGCGTTGTTGTCACTCATGATCGTACCTGTTCTTCACTGTAGAGGTGGCAGCGCACAAAACGGCCGTTACCCAAATCAATATCCGGCGGCTCCTTCACATCACACACACCCTCCATACATTCCTGACAGCGTGGATGGTACGAACACCCTTTTGGCAGCGAAAACGGGTCCGGAACCATCCCCTCAATCGCTTGCAGCCGCGTTCCTTCCGTTTCTTCCAACATATTAGGGATCGATTTGAGCAAATCACGCGTATACGGATGTTGCGGATCATGGAAAATTGAATCCACATCACCCCGTTCAACCACCTTGCCCAAATACATCACAATCACATCTTCCGTCATCTCAGCAATCACTCCGAGATTGTGCGTGATATACAAAATCGCCATGCCCAATCGCTCTTGCAAAGAGCGCATCAATTCCAAAATCTGCGCTTCGGTTGTCACGTCCAGCGCCGTCGTTGGCTCATCGGCAATCAGCAGCGTTGGTTTGCATGAGAGCGCCATCGCTATCATCGCCCGCTGCCGCATCCCACCACTAAGCTGGTGCGGATAACTGTCAATCGCCTGCTCCGGCTTGGGCATATTCACCAGCCGCAGCATTTCAATTGCCTGCTCACGCGCTTCTCGCTTGGTCACGTCCTGATGCAGCAAAATTGCTTCCATAATCTGGTTGGCAATGGTGTGTACCGGACTGAGTGACGTCATAGGCTCCTGAAAAACCATGGCAATTTCGCCACCACGGATTTTACGAATCTGTTTTCCTCTCGGATTGAGCTTTGCCAGATTGATGACCTCATCGCCAGCTTTGCCGTTTGCATTTGGGGAACGGAAAAGGACGTCGCCATTGACAATTTTGCCCGGATGCCCAAGGATTTGCATGATAGCCCGGGCCGTCACCGATTTACCGCTGCCGCTTTCACCCACCACGCCCAGCGTCTTTCCCGGCTTGATGTTAAAGGTAACACCGTCAACTGCTTTGACCGTGCCTTCGCGCAGCTCAAATTGCACTTTAATATCTTTTACTTCAATAATTGGCTTATCTTGCATCATTCCCCCCTAAATCTTGCTGTAGGGGTCTGCGGCATCGCGTAGGCCGTCACCCATGAAATTAAAGGCCAAAATGGTGATAATCACCACCACTACTGGCAGCAACAGCCAGGGTGCCAGCGCCACACTACTGATATTTTGCGCTGACTTGAGCATGACTCCCCAACTGATGACTGGCGGACGCAGTCCCAGCCCCAAAAAGCTCAATGATGTTTCAGCCAAAATCATCCCTGGCACAGACAAGGTT
>JBNKLQ010000345.1:0-5718 GCA_050292445.1 Promineifilaceae bacterium (SeqCode)
ATCTGTCGCCACATCAATCACATACGCGACCACTGGTTTGGCCTGAGCCACCAGCTTCGTCCACGCTTCCGGGCTTTCCTGAATAATGTCGTCCGGGTCTTTGCCATCCGGCATCGTGATCACCCGAATGTCTGCCTGGAGTCGCCCTTCCTGCTGCACCAAACCGTGAGCGTCAAACTTCACTTCCACTTCCCGGTCTAGCGTTTCACGAGCGACCCGCAAGCTGCGCAGAGTGGCATTTTGCCCGGCCGCATCCGCGTCCAGCGCCAGGATAAATTGCTTGGTGTACCGCTTCAACAATCGTAGCTGCTGTTCCGTCAGCGCCGTGCCCATCTGGGCCACCACGTTGCGGAAGCCTGCCTGCCACGCCTGCATCACATCCATGTACCCTTCCACAATCACCGCCTGCCGCGCTTCCCGGATGGCTCGCTTGGCCCCGTCCAGCCCATAAAGCAGGTGGCTTTTGTCGAACAGAGCGGTCTGGGGGGAGTTGAGGTATTTGGGGATGCCGTCTTTTTCTAATGTGCGCGCGCCGAAGCCAACGATACGGCCGTCTACATCCCGAATCGGTATCATCAGCCGGTTGCGAAAGCGGTCATATTTAGTGCCCTTGTCTGGGTTTTCCGTCAGCAGGCCCGCCGCCAGCAGCTCCTGATCGCTGTATCCCTGCATATTAAAATGGGAACGGCAATTATCCCAGGAATCCAGCGCAAAACCGATGACAAACTGCTCAATCGTTTCCTCACTCAAGCCGCGTCGGGCCACATACTGCCGGGCGGCTTCTCCCTGGGGTGCGTGCAAAAAGAGCTGGTGAAAATAATCGGCGGCGGCTTGCAGCAGGCCCGCCTGCTTGTTATGAGCCGCCTGCTTCTTTTTATCGACTGGTTTCTGTTCTTCCAGCGTCACCCCGGCCCGCTGTGCCATATTTTTCAGCGCTTCTTTAAATTCCCAGCCCTCCTTCTTCATCACAAAGGAGAAGAGGTCACCGCCTTCGGCGCAGGCGCCAAAGCAGCGCCACGTCTGGGTTTCGGGGAAGACAAAAAAGGCAGGGGTGCGGGTGTTTTGGTGGAAGGGGCAAAAGCCAGCGTAATTCCGCCCTGATCGGCGTAATGAAACGCTTTCAGAGATGATATCGACAATATCGAGGCGGCTTTTAATATCTTCGGTAACAGTCATAGGGTCAAGAACAGAGTTTAGTCGGACAACTGGGCAAATTATACCGTAGACCTTACAAATGTTCTAAATGTTGCGGTGGGAACGGCCGTCATTTTTACCATAATCTAACAAAGGGAAATGAAAAGAGGCACCCTGCTGCACAGGATGCCTCTCGCAAAGAAGGAAACAGTTAAGCTAGAGTGGGCAGCGCGGGCGGCCCACTCAGCCAAATGCCATAAATTTAGTTAGCAGGGGATGGCAAACGAACTGACTGCACCAACACGGTGAAGCTACCGTCATCCAGCGAGCCAACCGCGTAGACAAAGTAGGCAAAACCAGGATCAAGGCTCAGATCAGCCGGGCCAAACACGACGGTTTCGGTGCCCGCAGGCTGGATGGTGGCCAGGTAGCGGTTACGCGGTACCTCAAGCTGCACCTCGTTCGGATTGCTCAGCCCTTCGGCTGTGCCCACAAAGTCGCCGGTACGACGGTCGAACAGAGAGACATCAACGGTGGGGGCTGCGGCCGTGTGGCGCACCACCAGGCGGCTCAGGCCACGATCAATTTCAGAAACGTCATTCACAAAAACGGAGAGCGTTGGCGTGCCAGCTTCCGTCAGATGGGCCACGATGGAAACGTTGGCCCCACCAGGCAGGAAGGCGGAACCCGCAATGGCCGGGGCAGTTGCGCTCGGATCAGCGCCAGCCGGGTAAATTTCAATATCATAATTGCCTTCGGGCAAGGTCAGCGGGTCGGTGACCGTGTAAGGCTCGAAGTTGGGCAAGGCCAGACCACCATTCACGTAAACGTCCACCGTCAGGCCAGGAACGCCGTGAATCACAGTGACGTCGCCAACCGGAATGCTATCCAGGTCAATGGTTTGTATCAGCAGTTGGAAGCTGCCATCGGCTAAGGAGCCAACAGCATAGATGATGTAGGAGCGATCAAACTTAGGATTGAGCCAGAAGCGAGCCGGGCCAGCCACGACGTCATCGGTGCCAGCAGGCAAAATGGAGGCGAAGTACAAACCGGTACCTACCTCAACCTGGGCTTCTTCTGGATTGCTTAGACTTTCAATTTTGCCAATTTCATCGCTTTTGTAAGTCAGGGCGACGTCCACCGTGGGGGCAGCGGCCGTATGACGCACAACCACCCGGGCATCTCCTTCATTAATCGCCGAGGTGTCATTGACAAAAACGGAAAGCGTCGGTGCCCCAGCTTCCGTCAGATGGGCCACAATGGAGGCATTGGCGCCAGCAGGCAGCGTGGTGGAACCAGCAATGGCCGGGTCACTCGCGCTGGGGTCTGCGCCAGCCGGGTAAATTTCGATGTCATAATCACCAGCGGGCAAGGTCAACGAGTCGGTGACGGTGTAAGGCTCGAAGTCGGGCAAGGCCAGTCCGCCGTTGACGTATACATCAACCGTCAGACCTGGTACGCCATGAACAACGGTAACGATACCGGTATCAGCTTCTTCATCAGCCGCTACCCAAGCAGCAGTAGTGAGGAACAGGGCCATGAAGGCAAAAATGAGCAGTTTAACTTTTTTCATTGTTTTTCTCCTAATTGTGTTTGTGTGTTTTCTGAAATTGCTATTGGTTCTTGAACTTGTTTCTTTCGTAAATGCGTAAATAGGTTCATTAAGATCAACTGTTGTTGAGCGCGTGCATCACCTCCAACGTTTAGATTTTTTAGGTCACAAGCAGGAGGCAGCGTTAAGAGAACTCGCGAGGAGCTAGGTTTCTGCCATTTTTTCGTAAGGCTTGTGGATTTGATTCTTCTGTTCTTCTACTAATAGTTACGAAGCTGGCTCTGTTTTGTATGTATTAAACTTTTGCAAATGATTTGCAATATATTTACAAATCGGCCAGTTCACTAAGAATTACGAGCTTGTTCAGGTTTTGTACTTGTTTGATTTGCAAATTGGGGGAATTGGCAAAAAAAGAGACGCTTGGGGGAAGCGTCTCTGAAAAGTTTGTGCATTTACATTTCCCCGGAAACTTCAAAAGGGCTGTGTCAAACAGTTTCCGGGGAAATTCGTGTTAGTTGATAATACTGCCCAGCAGCACAACCGCACCGGTGCGCTGGACGCTGCCGCCTTCTGGCTCAATGGAAACGCCGACAGCATCAAAGGATTGCAGCGGTTCAGGGGAATGAACCAGCAGCACCCCCTCTCCTTGCGTATCCACGCGGAAAGTTTCGGCCGTTTCGTGTTCCGTGCCCCGAATGAGCAGCACTTGATAGACCGAATCTTGCGGCAGCGAGGGCATGCCATCTACAATGAGCAGCGCCGTATTCGACACGGGATCGATCACCAACTGCGCCGATGCCTCCGGCTGATCTTCGGTGCCCGGCAGCGTGACAGAGTAAACGGCCGAAGAATCAAAAGGCTGGCTAGCCAAGAGTTCGGATATTTCCGCTTCTAGATTGGCACTGTATGTTTCCAGCTCGGCTAAATCAGCAGATGCCTGAGCCAAGTCGGTTTGCAAGCTGTTGTTGGTGGCAATGAGATTGGCGTTGTTTTGAGCCAGGTCGTCAATTTGTTGGTCAAGCGCTTGATTGGCAGCTTGCAGTTCGGCCACACGGGCAGCAAGCGTGAGGTTTTCGCTAGACAGGGCATCGAAATCAGTGCGCAAGCTGCTGTTGTCGGCCGTGATCTGCTGCACATCCTGGTTTAGATTTTGCACCTGCCGATTGAGCGACAGCCCCCAAATGAGGAGCAGTACGGCCGTTGCCAAACTTACGGCCGTAACCAGCGGTGTGCTAAAGAAAGTGCGAATTTGATCCCAGAGGGTGGGTTGGCTAGACGGGCTGGATACGGCCGTTCGCTTTACCGGTTTAGCCTGTGCCGCCAAATCTGCTTCTACGCGGGCAAACAGGGCCGCCTCCGCCTCTGGCGACGGTGTGACTGGCGGTGCGGTGTACGGCAGCAGCGCCGCCGCCGCGTACGCCTCTTCCAGCAAAGCCACCGCTTGCGGATTTTCCGCAAGGTATGCCTCAACTTCGGCTTCTTCTTCAGGCGACAGACCACCTAAAACATAAACTGCGAGCAGTTCCTCAATTTGCTCGTTCATCTTAATCCTCAAATCCTTGCGCCTGCAAGGCTCGTTTCAATTTATCCAGGGCTAGTTTTGCCCGGGTATTAATCGTGCCAAAGGGAATATCTTGTTCCTGAGCAATTTGCCGTCGCGTTTTACCCTGAAAATAGATCCATTCCACCACATCCCGCTGTTCATCAGGTAAGGTGATCATGGCCGCGTGCACCTGCTCGTGCCGCATCAACGATAGGGCAGCATCTGCCACATTGTGGTCAGCTTCATAATGCGGGCTTGATTCAAGGTGCTCGTGGTGCATATCAGGCAGGGCCTGCATCTTAATCTTTTGCCCCCGGCGCACAATATCAATAGACAAATTGCGGGCAATGCCAAACATCCAATTAGGAAATGACCCCCGCTGCGTATCAAACGAAGCCGCATTGTGCCAAATGCGCCAAAATGTTTCCTGCATCACCTCTTCGGCGGCAGCCTGATCCCGCAAAATTTTGTATGACAACCCTAAAACGGAACGCTTGTACCGTTCATACAAGGTTTTGTAAGCAGCCATATCTTTGTTTATGACGCGAGCCATCAGCTGCTCATCACTTAATTCATTCATAACATACAAAATGGTACAGTCCGCTTAACAAACTAGACCAGTTGCCAAGCTACTACTAGTAACTACGAATACAGTCTTATTTTGTATCTATCTAATTCCAAACAAAAACCCTTGAAACTCATATATTTCAGCCAAACAATTTTTGGAAATGGCTAACCCTCATCCATTTTCAACTCGTCATCAGCCAAGCGAGAGTTGAGTTGAAAGGTTAATAAATTGTACCCTGTACTTAATAAATATTCGAAACAACAGAGAAACAGAGATAAGCGAAAGTTTTTCGACGTTTATTGTGTTAGAATTTGATCGTATCAGTCAAAAGTCCTAAAATTTTTTAGTTCAATATGTGGTCAAAAAACCTTAGACACAAAGCTAATGAACAGTCATCTCAAATGTGCCCATCAGTTATCAGGCGTTAAAGAGAGTTAAAGCAATCTATTGTTTACCATATGACTAACAAAGAGCACCTAGTCCAACTCAAGGAAAAGATCAACAAACGTTTTGATGCAACCGAGTTCCAAGAGCTTGTTTTTGATTTGGGGCTGGATTTCGATAACATCCCAGGCAATACAAAAAAAGCTCGGATTATTGCGCTTGTGGATCGTCTGAACAATAGCGAACGCCTTTCTGAACTCATTAGCAGTTGCCAGAAACAGCGCCCAAAGGTTATTTGGACATACCAAGCCAGAGTATTTATCGCCTATAAACGACACGCGCCGCAGGATGCAGCGTTAGCCACTCATTTACACGACGCACTGCAAAATTTGGGGCATATTGTCTTTATTGACCAGGATATGCGCAGTGGTGAGGAATGGTTGGATCGAATTGATGCTGAAGTCAATGACCACCACCAGAGGTGGTGGCTTGAAGTGATGCACCTAGAAGGTGCGATGGTGCTTACCTAGTCAAATA
>JBNKLQ010000346.1:0-5714 GCA_050292445.1 Promineifilaceae bacterium (SeqCode)
TCTGGTAAAATTCGCTTTGCCTGGTCACGTTTTGCCTCTTCGGTAACGTGTGGCGGACATGCCGCCGCAGCATTTTTAGGCAGAGACAACCAAAGCCTGTTGGTTGTTTCCAGGCAATGTTCACAATTTGCCAGATGGCGCAAGACAAACGCAACTTCGCTCCGGGGAAAACGGCCGTGGGCAAATCTTTTTAATATCTCTAATGGTGGATGACTTGTTATGCTCATCATTTTTCCCTTTGCCTGGTTAGACGCCTTGTTTGAAGGCAGGTCGCAATGATGGGGTGTGTATTTTTCACGGGGGAAATTATAGGGTCAATGACGGGAATGGATACGCTGCCAAATGGTATGTTCTATCTGCTCCGCAATGTAGGGCGGCAAGGCGGCGGCCGCATTTTCAGGTCTTTTTGTCCACAGTTTGTCCATGACGCCCAGGCAATGGTCACATTTTAGCAAATGGGTCAAGATAGATTCGCATTCGGTTTGAGAAAGACGGCCGTTTGCAAATTGGGTCAACAGCTCTGTTGTCAAATGGGGTGTCGCAGCCATATCGTTTCAACGCCTCTTGGTTCTTAGACACCTGGCAGGTTGTTGGGTCACAAACAGGCTGGATTAAAACCAAAGGGGCCGAGGATGAACTGCCAAAACGGCCGTAACACCCCACAATACAACAAACGTCCCTGCTGATACCCATCCAAAAAGAAAAGCGAGGCCATACACAGGCAAAGGAGCAGAAGCAATGCAGCGCCACACCCGATGAGCCAACGCTGGCGTCGTTTAGCAGCCGTCTCAGCCACATAATCTTCGTCTGGTAACGGTGGTAATTCTGGCGCAGACTCCCATTGACTTGATGGCACAGAGACATGTTGGATGACTGGCGACGAAGCAGGTTTGGAGAGTGGGGGGACGGCCGTTTCTGGAGATTGTGGCCCCCTTTCAGGCAGAGGAATGGCAACAGGATTGCTGTCCGTTGTCCATTCATCCCAGTAAATCAACGTCACTGTTTCCCCAAAAGAAACCACATCACCTTGCTCGAGTTTTACCAATCCCTCAACCCGCTGCGAATTCACAAAAGAGCCATTCGTGCTGCCTAAATCTTGAACAGCATATCCACCGTCCTCCTGGCGAATAAGCTGGGCGTGTTGGCGCGAAATTTCCGGATCGATTAAAACAATGCCATTCGAGTCGGAACGGCCGATAACGATCTGATCATGATTTAATACATAAGTAGTTCCTGGATTAGGACCACGCTGTAAAACCAACCGCGCTTGCATATCACTCATGGCTATCGTTCCTCATACTACACTCGACATAAGCTCAGTATAAAAACAAGGGGGCTTCTTTGTCAATTTTCATCAGATTTGCAAAATGAGAGCAATCCGATATTCATGATCTTGGCGGCGAATTAGCGCGAATTTCAAATCAATTCGCGTAAATTCGTTGCCAATAGGTTGATTTTTCGACTATGCGTGCCCTATTGCAAAATAAAGTTAATTCCGTTTCGCTATCAAATTAGTCTATAATGTAGACACGGTTTCATATCTCTAAACGCTGTGCGAATAGTGGAGGCTAGAGAAAGGCACCCAGAAACACCGCCTTCTCGATTTCGTTTTGTGTTGGAGTTTGCCTGAGAATAAAGGAAATATGACGATGACAGAAGAGTTTAAGATTGATATTAATCAAGCCGATGTGGAGACACTGACCCAATTGACGGGTGTTGGTGACAACCTGGCCAAGCGGATTATCGAATATCGTGAAACAGTGCATCCGTTTGAAGAGGTGATTGAGTTAGCCGCTGTTCCTGGTATTTCTGAGCGTTTGGTGCGCACATTTGCCGACGAGGTAACGGTGGGGGCAATGGCCGCTCAGCCAGAACCGCCAGAGCCAGAACAAGAAGAGCCAACAGAAGATGCTGAATCACCTGTTGCTGATGCGGTCTGGACGCGCAGCTTTTTTGAAGAGGAAGCGGTTGAAGAGACTGAAACGGCAGAAACGGCCGTTCCCGAATCCATGATTGAAAACACAGAAACCGAAGAAGCAACTGACATCGAAGCCATTGTGGAAGAACCGTCTGAAGAACTGCCCATTGAAGAAATTGAGGAAATTGAAGAAATAATGGAACCGGAACCCGAACCAGCAACGGAGCCAGAATCGGCTCCGGTTGTTGTTGAGCGGGTAGCCGATCCACCGCCGCCTGTATCCCCGCCACCAACAGTGAAGCAGAAACGGCCGTTAGGTCTCATTCTGCTCGGTTCAATTTTGGGCGCCTTCATCGGCGTTGTGCTTACCCTGGCCATCTTAGCTGTCTTGAACAATGGCACCCTCCAATTCGCCCAGGCTGACACACGCCTGCGCAACGAACTCAACGATACACGACAAACCCAGGACGATTTATCGCAAGCGCTCGATGGGTTTAACAGCACATTAAGCGGTGACATGGAAGCCGTTGTCATACAAGCCGAGAATTTAGCCCAACGGCAGCAAGAAGTAGACCGATCCCTGGCCGAGGCACAACAAGCGTTAGATATAACCAACAAAAATGTGGCCGCTCTCGAAGAAATCACAGCCGAATTAGATGAACGGCTCACCACTGTCGCTGCTGCGGCCGAAAATTTTGATGCCTTCCTGGATGGGCTGCGCAACTTATTGGTTGATTTTCAAGGGATGCCTGTTCCTACCATGACACCCTACATCACGCCGGATAAATGGACAGCAACCCCCAGCCCCAGCCCGGAGGCCACCCAACCAAGTGAAGTCGACACGGCCGTTACCCCAGAAGCATCCAGCACCGTTCGGGCCACGCGAACACCGCGCCCCTCAGCCACACCCATCGCCTTGCCAACCAGCACGCCGGGGCAACAACCATAATCAATAACCAATCACAATCAATGACACTGTTTTATCGTTCATTGCTACCGAAGGAGAATTTTCATGACATCAGATAATCAGACGGGAAAGCGCAGTTTAGGACGCCGTTTTTTATGGGTTATTTGGAAAATAATCGCCTCTTTATTGCTTATCTTCGTCCTGGCTTTTGCGGTGTTTGCCATCAGAGCAGAAATATCCCGTTCGTTGGGCAGCATAACGGCACGCATTGAAGCCAATAAGCAGCGTGTCGCTTTATTAAATGATGAAGTCGCGGGCTTGAAAGAAGCCGACCCCACAGGAAAAGTTGACGCGGTTCAGGGTGAATTGGATACGTTAGCGTCTGATTTCACATCCATGCAAGAACAAATGACGGCCGATTTGGCCCATCAATCTGAGATGTTAACGGCTCTGCAAGATGAGGTAACCACAGTCTCCAGCAGCAGCGCAACGGCCGTCTCCGATACAGCCGCGTTGGGCGATGCCTTGGTCGCTTTGCAAAATGACATCAACGAGAGCAATACGCGGATTGACAGCCTGGGCGGGGAAATTGACGGCATTCGTGCCGAAACAGAGACGGTTAGCGCCACGGTAGGCGAGTTGGGACAAACAGCGGGAACGGCCGTAACCACCTCCGAATTAGACACCCTGCAACAAACCCTTTCCTTGTTCCAAGTCTGGGAACAAATCGCCCGCGCCCGCCTGCACTTGTCCGAAAACAACGTGGGATTGGCCGTCAACGATGTGGAGAATGGGCTGCGCTTGATGGATTTACTCGTCGCCGTCAGCGCGGAGGAAGATGAAGATACGGAAGCCCTGGAATTGGTGCAAACCCGATTGGCGTTGGCGTTTAACAATTTGCCGGATGACCCGGAAACGGCCGTGCGCGACCTGGAAAATGCCTGGTCACAGCTAGACATCATCCTCACAACCCGTCTGCTGCCCGAAGCAGTGCCCTTCCTAAACACCACCGAAGAAATCACGACCGCCGATGAGGAAACCACAACGACCGATACACCAGATGAATCGGCCACCCCAGAACCCTCGCCGACGCCCGAAGCAACAGCGACACCTTCATCGTAAAACGCGAAACGTAAAACGTAAAGCGTAATCGGAAAAATTACGTTTTACGTTTTACGTATTTCCCGCGCATCCTGCAAAATCGTATGCCAGACAGCGCGTTCGTCATTTTCGTCTTCAAAGCAGAGGTAAATCGTGCGCAGCTTTTTCTTCCGGTTTGTTTCATCCGCTGCCTGGTAGAGTTCTCGCAAACTCATCTGATCCTGTCCCCAAACAGAATCAAACGTAACGGCCAGTACACTTTTGGGCTTTAGGCCATGAATCAACCAGCCACGATGAAAATTACGCAAACTGGCCGCGTCAAAAAATTGGTACACAAACCGTCCCTTTTCCGGCTGCGCCATAATCGTATGGTCGCCCAACGGCGCACGCCAATACTCGGCCGGGCATAGCAAAATGCGCTCTTCTCGGTCGGAAACACCAAAAATGCCGGTGGCTTTTAGCGGTATACGCTGATTAGATGGGATGGGGGTCAATTCACCGGTCAGAGCAACGGCCGTTTCCCCCTCCACAAACCGACTATACCCCACGCGTTTAGCCCGCCAATACAGTCCCAACACCCACAATCCAAACAATAAGGCCAGCGTCAAAACGGCCGTACTCCGATTTTGTTGCCAGACCAGCACCAGCGGCCCAAAAGCCAGCCCTTTCACCCCGGTACTCAGCCGAAATCCCAGAAACCTATGCCGATCCGTCCAATACGTAAATCCGTAAACAAAGCCCAGAACAGGGTAATAAATGCGTTTGTAGAGGGGAAGGTTGTTCATGGTGTTTAATTGTAAGCATAAAACGTGAAACGTAAAACGTGAGCGTTCGCTTCGTCACATTTCACGTTTTACGTTTCACGAGTCCCACCAAATGCAGTCGTCGCTTTTCCGGCAATTTCCCCTCAAACCAACTCATCAGCCGAAAAAGGGCGGGCGAAAAGGCCAAATAGGTAGGGTCAGGGATGGTGTAAAGGTCAGCCAGATGCAGGTTGTGGAAGTGACAAAGTTCACGGAGTACGGCCGTCTCATTGGCGCGGTAATAAGTAGGAAATGTATCAGCATGGGCACGGCCGTAAAATCGCTCCACCATTCGCCCCTGCAAACGCGCAAACCTGCCCAACCCCCGATTCAGCAAGGCCAGCGGATGCCGTTTGTTCGGCGTGATAAAAACAAATGCGCCGCCCGGCCGCAAAACCCGGCTAATCTCACTAAAGGTGCGCGACGGCCGTTCCAAATGCTCCAACAGCCAGCTCGAAAAAATCACGTCAAATGAGCCAGCTCGAAAGGGAATAGCGTCACTAAACGCCGCCGCTCTGGGCAGTTCCAGCCGATGTTCGCTCAGCGATTGCCAATCCGGGTCAATCCCGGCAATTTGTTCCAGCGGATGCGTCAACTGCTCCACCAGCCCGCCCCGGCCACAGCCCAAATCCAGCACGCAGGAGGACGGCCGCAGCTGTGCTCGCACCAAATCAGCATAAACCTCCGTCGCCGGCTGCCAGTCAGGATGTGCGGCGCGATACTGTTCGCGCAACGCATTTTGTTGGTCTAAAGAAAGCATAAGAAGATGCCTGATTTTACTCGATTACCACACCATTTTGGACGCAATCGTGATATGCTCATATCGAGCCGAGCCAATTAAAGCGGATTCCGGCTAATTACACAAAGATTATCAAAAGAATGAAATCCACAGATTTCACCGATTTCGCAGATTTCTATCCGTGTTCATCCGTGTTTATCTGTGGCTATATTCTTGTTGTCTTACGCATCACGCCGCGAACATGGC
>JBNKLQ010000347.1:0-5678 GCA_050292445.1 Promineifilaceae bacterium (SeqCode)
CAGGGGATTGGTGGGGATGAAGACGGCCGTTCTGGCCACAGCCGCACGCTTCACATCAAGAGAGTTGAGTCCGAGGATTAAAAATCGGATACGAAGGAACGAAGGTAGAAAGAAACGAAGAAATTTTCCTTTGTTCCTCCGTTCCTTTGTCTCTTCGTATAAGAATTTAAGAATTAGCCAGATTTAGGCTTGAGGTAAACCGTCACTTCGCTGCGGTTGTGGAAGAGCTGTCGTGCTCCAGCGATGGTATAATGCTTCCTCAGGATGTTAAGGCCGTGGTCCAGAGCCGATTCATACCCCTTCTCCGGCAGCTTGAGAGTGATGATGGCCAGGCCGTGTGGGTAGAGGTAACGGCCGTATTCCCCCATCAACCTTGCCGAATCCCGCGCATCCAGCCGCATATCATTGACAATTACATCATAAGTGTCCGGGTACTGTTCCAAATATTCCTCAGCGGTGAGGCGCAGATGGCGTACGCCTTTGTCTTTTTGCAGGGAGGGATGGAGCCAGGCGGGATCAACGGCCGTTACATACTGTTCCTTTTGCCGCAGCACCCGCGTCCAGCCACCGGGCGCAGCGCCCAAATCCAGGGCACGGCCGCGTGGCGGCAGCTCAATCTTGAAGATTTCCAACGCCTCCAGCAGCTTAAACTCCGCTCGACTGATTTGGCCATCTTCGCGGGCAAAGCGGCGCACGCCACCGGCCCAGTCGGACAAATTATTAACCGCCAGCGACAGGCCCAGGTACGCTTCATCACCTGCCAAAACGACCGACAAAATCTGGAATGGCGCACGCACGTCCACTGGCGCACCAGAGGCAGTGGCGAGCTGTTCCGAGAGGGGTTTGTTAATGTCGTACGGTTTTATGTCCAAATCCCCCAGCACCCGCGTCTGTACCGAAAAAGGCCAGTCTGGTTCCAACAAATGGGTGAAAGTGGTAACGGCCGTTTCCACCAAACTTTCCACACCATCCGCCAACGGCACAATGGTTTGTACCGGGCAGATGTGGCGCACAAAAATGGGGGGCTGCTGCCGCCACTGCTCCGCCAGGGCAAAAAAATCGCCAGGCAGCTGCACCGTCCAGATGCCGGGAGCCAGTTCGTTAACGATTTGACCATTGACTGCCCGAAGTTCAGCCAACGCGGCACCGGCAAAGCTGGAATCGGCCGTAGCGATTAGATTAGGCATCATTCGTCTTCGCGGGGGCTTTCTGGCCCGCGACCATCGGTGTGTAGCTTGATGTCTACCAGGTGCTCGACGCGGCTGTGGTAGTACAGCCGCCACGTTTCCCGCAGGGGATGTTCCACGTATTCAAAGCGAGCAATGCCTGTGTTTTTGCTCCACACTTCGCAGCGTCGCCAAGGGCCGATGTTAAACATGTGGTCAAAGGCCAGCTCGATGACGCCGCCGTGACAAACGGCGACCACCGTCTCTTGCCGGTGTTTTTCTAGCATTTCCTCAATAAATTTGCCAATGCGTACGCGAAAGTGCATCATCGATTCGCCGTCCGGGCGATCAGGGGTGATGGTGTTAAACGGCCGTTCGCTGCCCCAAAATGAGCCATATTCAGGGAGGTCATCGCTGGGCCAGGGGGTGTGATCGAACCGATTATTGCCAATTTCGCGCAGCCGGTCATCGTTGATAATGGGTATGTTGTAGGCATTGGCAATGGGAGCGGCCGTTTCCTGGGCGCGCTTCATGGTGCTAGCGTACAGCACATCAATTTTTTTAACTTCATTGGGCAGCCAGCGCCCCAGCGCATCTGCCTGGGCCTGACCCAAGTCGGTCAGCCCTTCATCGGTGTTGCCGCCCTTCCAGTCGCGCAAGTTAACATAACTTTGACCGTGGCGGATCATGTAGAGGTGCATAATTATCGTTTCCTTCTATAAAATTTATGGGCGAATTATGCCACAGGTTGCTGGATTGATGTAACTTTGTAGGAAACGGCCGTTTCCCTCACACTCCACTTTCCCCTATAATCCCCGACGTTCATTGAATCACATCAACAACCAAGGAAAGGCAAATGGATTTTTCTTCGTTTCCCCCAGAATTCATCCAGCGCATGGGCCAGATGATGGCCAACGGTCAGCTAAAACTGCCGCCTCCCATTTTTACCGAGATGGCAGGCGAATTTGTCGATATAGACATGGAGGCCAAAACGCTCACGGTCCGCTTTCCTGTGCAGGAACGGTACCAAAACCCGATGGGTTACATGCAGGGCGGCATGATTGCGGCAGCTATCGACAATGCCATCGGGCCGCTGAGCTTCATGGTGGCAGCTCCCAACGTCACCAAGACAATGGAAGTGACCTATCTGCGTCCCATCACGACCAGCGTAGCGGAAATCACAGTGGTTGCAGCTTTTGAATCACAAAATGAGCGGGAATTAATCTTTGTCGCTGATGTGTTGCGGGGAGACGGTACTAAACTGGCGACGGCGCGCTCGCTGAATGTGCTGCTCAAACGCACGGCGTAGCATTACTTGCCAGCCAGCGCCACTTGCGGTGCGGCGCGACTTTGCCAGAGCATAATGGCCCGTTAATGGCAAAGCTGGAAATGACCAGCCAGGGCGCTCAGCCCACCTAAAAAGGCGACAGCCAGGATTTGTGATGGCTTAAACTTTGCCGGCACCGGAATAGAAATGGCGCGCCCGATGGTGAATGAGAGCCAGAAGCACCCAGCAGGAATATGGCCCCAATCGCGCCCAACGTGCTGCCCGTTTGCTCGGCCAGCGAAGGTAGTGCTGGACCCGTAATGTCCAGGCTAAAATCCAAGCTGATGAATAAAAGATAATAGCCGATTGTATTGCGGCGTTTTTCGTAATCTGTCACAGAATAGCTCCCTTAATCTCGAAATGAACGGCTGCTTTTAGACCTTGTGCTGGCAGGGCGCAACGGCCGTTTTGATTAAGACCAAAACAAAAACCCAGCCCTCTACTTAAGGGCTGGGGGAAACAGTTCATCTGTTTGCCAAAGGAACTATTTTTAGCAAACGTAATTGCGTTAATTCAGTTCGTAGGCGCCGATGTCGCAGGGAACAGTAGCGCCCAGTCGATTATTGTTTTGCTGGTCCACGGCCAGCGGCGCAAACCCGTTAAGCGGGTCAGGACAGTTGTTGCGCCCACTGTCGTGTGCATTGCTCAAGCCAAGGATCGTATGTACTGCTGGCGTGCCGCTAAGGGCGGAGTCGAGGTGGGTGACGGCTGCGGAGCTGATGCCGCTGCAGGAACCAGCAGCAAAATCGTCAATCAGATTTTCTCGACCATTGAAGTTGCCAGCACCTGTGACCTCGCAATCTTCCACGCTGCTGGCGGTAATGATGCTGTTGTGCATTTGCACGGTGGAGCCGGTGTAGATGCCGCTGCCGTTCGCAGCGGTGTTGCCGTAAAGGGTAACGTTGGCTAACTGAGCCAGCGCTCCCTGGTAATAAATGGCTCCGCCGTAGCTCAGGGCATCGTTGCCGGAATAGGTGCTGTTGACTGTGGTCAAGGTGCCCGTTGAATTATCAAAAATAGCGCCACCGCGATAATTCCCTGTGTTGTTGGTTAAGGCGGTGCGATTGAGAATGAGATTGCCGCTGCCGCTATTGAAAACAGCCCCACCTTCCCAGGCGGTGTTGTTCCGCAAGGTGCTGTCGGCAATGGTTAAATCGACTTCGTTGTAGATGGCACCGCCCTGGACAACGGCCGTATTCCCACTAAACAATGATTCATCCTCAGAGCTGGCGGAAATGGTGATTTGACTGGTGCCCAGCAAATAGAGGGCTCCTCCGTTGAGTTCCGCATTGTTGCCGCTGAAGATGGTATCGGTGAGAGGCCAGCTCACATTAGCCGATAGATCATAAATAGCGCCTCCGTCTTTAGCTGAGTTATTTTGGAAAACGACATTGTCAATCCGCATCGTATCATTGCCATCAATGGTGTTGAAAAGCGCCCCGCCTTTTTCACCGGCAATGTTGTTGTCCAGCAGAGAGTCGTCCAGGTAAAGATTCCCCTGCACGTTGACAATGGCTCCGCCCGAAACGGTTGCTACCGAATCGTAGATTTCAGTTTCATTAATAATAACCAGCGCGCCCATCATATTGTATAAAGCGCCCCCATTTTCTGCACTGCTTTCATAAATGCTGCTTTCTGAAAAACCCGCCAGGCCATACTCGTCGTTGTACAGCACACCGCCAAATGTTTTAGCACTGTTGCCCACAAAAAGCGTGGATTCCATGGACAGCGACCCTTCATTGTACAGAGCGCCCCCTTCGAAATGGGTGGCGCTGTTATCATGAAACTGGGTGAGTTCAAGATATGCTGTGCCCTCAATGGTGTTGAAAATTGCGCCGCCACGGTCGGCACTATTGTCTCTAAACTCCACGCTCCGCATGGTGAGCGTTCCCTGATTGAAAATGGAACCACCTGCCCCACTATTACCATTATGTAAATGCATTGAGCGTAGTTCCACAGTTCTGCCAGATCGAATTTCAAAGTGACGGCCCAGCCCGCCGGCATCGACAGCACCGCCCTCGATGGTGATGTTTTTGTTGATGACCAGGTTGCGTTCATGGAAGCCGCCAGACGCGTAAATGGTGTCTCCGTTGGCTGCCGCCTGGCTGATGGCGTGGGCTAGTGTACGGCAGGGCGGAACCTGGATGCCAAACCATATTGATTGCCGACAATCATTTGGCGCGGCTGCCCATGAATCTAAGCCGATAGAGGCATCGACAAAAAGATCGTTGACGGCGCGCGCTGATTGCGCCGTTGTCATGAAAAGAATGCCCATAAAAAGCGAAAACAAAATGCCAATACGTTTTTTACGCTGCAAGTACATAAAATAGGTCTCCTTAATATTTACAAATCGATACGATGTTTGCAGTTTACGGCCGTATCGATCACAAATCGATCAAGGCAGAGACCTCACTCCTTGATGCGTGGCCAAAATTGCTGGTGTACGGCCGTTCCCTCCTCTTCCAACACCGGGCCAATGACCGTAATAGGCCGGGTGCCCCTGGCAAAAATCTCCGCACAGGGAATGACGAACGTGCCTCCGGCAATCTGGCCCAGGGTGGCAGCGGCGCAGCCAAACACCACGCGGCTGATGCCCGCCCAATAAATGGCCCCGGCGCACATGGCGCATGGCTCGGTACTGGTGACCAGCGTGCACTCGGCCAAAAATTCCGGCGTAAATTGGCGCGCGGCTTGGCTCACGAGATTCAGTTCAGCGTGGCGGGTGATGTCGTGATCGGTGTGGACGGTGTTTACGGCCGTTAGCACCACCCTCCCATCCTTCACCAACAGCGCCCCAAAGGGATGATCGCCATTAGCCACTGCTGCCTCAGCCAGGGCAATCGCCTGGCGCATGTAACTTTTCTCGTTTTCCATCAGGTTCATTGGACCATAAATATTTGCGGGTCAAGCCGGGTAATGCCGTCGATTTGATCGAAATGTTTGTCGGTGGAGATGATATGGGTGAGTTGGTGGTTGTGCATAACGGCCGTATGCAGCAAATCTCGGGCCTTCACGCCTTTGGGGGCATATTGAGCGAAAAGGGAAACGGCCGCTTTCATATCATTGACCGTAACAGGCAGGACGCTGGGAACCAAATCTAGCAAGTTCTTGGCCATTTGAGCGCCAATTTGCCACTGTTGAATTGCCCCATAGCGATACAGCACTTCTTGAATAATTTCGGCGTT
>JBNKLQ010000348.1:0-5674 GCA_050292445.1 Promineifilaceae bacterium (SeqCode)
AGACAGCCAATCGCATGCTGGGTGTGCGCGAAAATCCACTGTTTTGGCCAGCTGATTACCGATTGCAGGAGATTGCCAACGAGGTGGGGCAGGGGCATACGTTCAAGCCCACGCCAGTGGCTATATTCTTTGGCGATCCAGGGGAAACCGTGCCCGATCCGTTTTTTGATGGTGAGGGGCCCGACCGGGCTGGCTGTATCCACTGTGGCGGCTGTATGGTGGGCTGTCGGCACAATGCCAAAAATACGCTGGACAAAAATTATCTCTATTTTGCCGAAAAGTGGGGCGCAGAGGTGCGGTCTGAGGCGAATGTGTTGGCGTTACGGCCGTTATACGGCCCACAACCTGGCGCAGCAAGGTACACAATCGAGTATGAAAAAGTCACTGACTGGGTGGTTAAGCGCAAACAACAGGTACAGGCGCGCAACGTGATCGTGTCGGCTGGCGTGTTGGGGACTGTGAATTTGCTATTGAAATGCCGCGATGAAGCCAAAACATTGCCTATGTTGTCTGAGCGGCTCGGCTGGATGGTGCGCAGCAACAGTGAGGCACTCATGGGTGTAACCGCACGGGAAGGCGAAGTCGATTATTCCAAGGGCGTGGCTATCACCTCCCACTTCTGGTTGGACGACGTAACAAGCGTGGAGCCAGTTCGTTATTCGCGTGGATCATCGCTGATGCGTAATTTGGCGGTGCCGCTGGTCAGTTTACAGGGCAGCGGCTGGCGGCGCTTTGGACGTTTTATTGTGGAAGGGGTGAAACGGCCGTATGACTTCCTCAAAACCCGCTTTCTGCCGGACTGGGCCAGAGATTCCACGATTTTGCTTATTATGCAAACGGCTGAGAACCGGATGCGTCTGAAGCGTGGGCGCAGCCCATTTACCTTGTTCCGCCAGGGGTTGGTGAGCGAGCGAGACGAAAGTTTGCCCATTCCGGCGGTGATTGAGGCGGGTCGTTCGGTGGCCACCCGTTTTGCCGAGAAAATCAACGGCATTGCGCAATCAACGGTGAATGAGGTGTTGTTGGAAACGCCGTCTACGGCACACATTTTGGGTGGCTGTAGCATTGCTGCCAACGAGGCGCAGGGTGTCATTGATACCAAGCATGAGGTGTTTAACTATCCTGGTCTGTTTGTGGCAGACGGTTCGGTGATTCCAGCCAATTTGGGTGTAAATCCGAGCCTGACGATTACGGCGATGACGGAACGGGCTATGAGTTTGGTGCCGCCAGCCGATGAGGCTGAACTGATACGGCCGTTAACTGCTCCGGTCCATTTACCAGAAGTCCAGACGGAAAACGGCCGTCGTCAACGTCTTTTTGCCTGGGCTGGCCTGGCGACATTGGGTGGCATGTTGCTGTTTGGTCTGTGGAAAAAACGATATTAACCTTGAACCGAGGCTAAATTTGCCTGTTTTGTGTTAATCTGTGGTTAGGAACGGCTTAGCCAAAGGCGGGAAAGAAAAAGGAGCGTGACGCATGGGAACGATAACTGAGGTGATTAAAGGTCAACCATTAAATGGCAAGGCAGAATTTTTACCATTTGTCAATCCGGCAACGGGTGAGCAGTTTGGCTCTGTCCTCATGACATCGGCCGCTGAGGTGCAGCGTGCCCGGCGTGAAATGGATGCGGCCGCCCAGACATGGGCCGCCAAGTCAATTAAGGAACGCGTGCGTATTGTACGCAAATTGCAAACGTTGCTGATTGATGAGATGGATGACATTACGGCCGTTATGAATCAAGATAATGGCAAAAGCCGTCAAGATGCCCTATCGGAGCTGTTTATGAGCGCCGATCTCATCAACCAATATTGCAATCGTGCCCCGCGTTGGCTGCGCCGCCGCCGTATTCCTTCTGGTTTGCAAATCTTTAAACGCTGTTACATCGAGCAGCATCCGCATGGTGTGGTAGGCATTATTGGTCCATGGAACTATCCCCTGGTGCTGATTTTGCCGCCGGTGATTTCGGCATTGTTGGCGGGGAACACGGTTTTAGTCAAGCCGTCGGAAGTGACCGCCGCTACCGGTGTCATGATTGAACAATTATTCCAAAAAGTGCCGGAGCTGGCTCCTTATGTGCGATTCTTGCATGGAGACGGCCGTGTTGGTGCCGCATTGGTTCAATCTCGCCCCGATCTCATCTTCCTCACCGGATCAACAAAAACCGGGCGGTTGGTGATGCGGGCTGCCGCAGAAAACATGACCCCCGTGATTTGTGAATTGGGTGGCAAGGACCCGATGATTGTGCTGGAAGATGCCGACATTGAAGCCGCCGCTCATTGGGGAGTCTGGGGGGCATTTTACAACACGGGACAAACTTGTATGGCCGTAGAGCGTATCTACGTCGTGGAATCCGTCTATGACCGTTTTTTGGAAGCATTTGTAGAAGAAACCCGCAAGCTTAAGCAGGGCTACAGTCCAGAAATTGACAATCTCAATGACCTTGGCCCGCTCACCTTCCGGCGGCAAGTAGAGATCATTGAGGATCATGTGCAGGATGCGCTAGAAAAGGGTGCGCAAATTATCCACGGGGGCAAGCGAGAGGGCCTGTACATGGAGCCAACCGTTATGGTGAACGTGGATCACAGCATGAAGCTCATGCGCGAAGAGACGTTTGGCCCCGTGGTGCCCATCATGATGGTGGATGATGAACTGCATGCGATTCAGCTGGCCAATGATTCCAACTTAGGCTTGAGTGCCTCGGTATGGAGCCGGAATTTGGCACACGCGGAGCAGGTAGCGCATCAATTGTATGTTGGTTCGGTAAACATCAACGACACGATGTCCCATTTTGCTATTCCACGCCTGCCGTTTGGCGGGGTGAAGGAATCTGGCATTGGCCGGACGCACGGCAAGAAGGATTTGCTGCAATTTACGCAGACGCGGGCGTTTGTGGTGGGCAATCCGCCGCTGCCGTTTGATATTGCCACAATTTTGCGCCAGCCGGGGAATTATCGGTTGGGATCGGGCATTATTCATCTGGCTTTTGGCACATCGCTCAAGCAAAAAATAGAGCCGGTGGTTGAATTGTTAGAAGAGAAGGAAATGAAGCCAAAAGCGAAGAAAATGGGAACGGCCGTTGGTCTAACGGCCGCTTTGGGAGCAGCAATACTGGCTTTTGTGTTGCGTACCCGTAAATAATTTGAATTTCCCCGGAAACTATCTGATAGATTTAAACTCTTGAAAGTAGTTTCCGGGGAAATGTAGCTGGTTAGCTGGGACGTGCTGAAAGCGTCACGTTTACCGTCTGTAACTGACCGCCCCGCAAGATTTCTAGTTCAACAGTTTGACCAACCACGGTTTGCTGTACCAAATAGCCCAACAAATCATCAAATTCAACAATGGAACGGCCATCCACGCCAATGATGACGTCTGGGTTGTTGCCGCCGCGTAAACCCGCTGCCGCCGCTGGACTGCCGGAAATAATCTCGTTAATAAAGAGGCCGGTCTGGTCTGCGGGCAAACCAAGAGCTGTGGCGACATCTTCAGTAACGTTATCACCTAAGATGCCCAGCCATGGTGTGTCTACACGGCCGTCCGCAATAATTTGCGGCACAATGTTGCTTACGATATTGGCCGGCACAGCGTAGCCAATGCCAGAAGAGCCGCGCACGGGCGATTCGATGGCTGTGTTGATGCCAATCACTTCACCATGCAGATTGAGCAGTGGGCCGCCAGAGTTACCTGGATTGATGGCCGCATCTGTTTGGATGATGTCTGGAATCTGGAAGGAAGTGCCGTTGGGGCCAACTGCGCCGGGGAACATCCGGTCCAGCGCGGAGATAATGCCGGTAGTCATGCTGCTTTGCAGGCCAAATGGGCTGCCGATAGCGATAACAATCTGGCCCACCTTCAGCGCATCGGAATCAGCTAGGGTAACGGGGGTAATGTTGCTGATTTTGCTGGCATCTACCTGAATGACTGCTAAGTCGGACGAGGGATCGGTGCCTATGATGGTGGCGGGCAAGTCAAGGCCGTTATCAAAGCGAACGATAATGTTCCCGCCGCCAGCAACCACATGGTTGTTCGTGACGACATGTCCTCTGGTGTCGAACAAAAAGCCAGAACCTTGCCCACTGCCTACCATAATATTAACGACAGCGGGGTTTACCTGCTCATACACAGACACATAGGCTTGTTCTTGGGCAAACAGATCGGCCATCGGGTCATTTGCAGCTGTTTCGGCCCCAGAAGTTACAGGAGCGGCCGTTTCAGCCGCAGTTTCTGCAGGTGCTTCTTCTAGAACGGCCGTTTCCGGCATCGTTTTTTCGGTGAGGGTATTGATTGTTTGGGTGATGGGATTGGCAACGGCCGTTTCGGCCGCACCACAAGCGGCCAACATCAGGGCCAATACGACCAAAAATGGCAGCCATAATTCCTTTACGCGATTTTGAATATTCATTTTACCTCCGGGTGGATGTAGTAAATTACTGAATTACTCAACTACTTTTCAAGTGTGTAATAAAGCGATTTGGTAATGGGATAATGTTTATGTGGGCAGTAGTTTGCCGGGGAATTGCAAAAAAAGTGTAACGTGTACCTGAGTGGGGCTTAATAAAAACGGCCGTTTCTGAGAGGGAGATGAGGGCAGGGGAGTGAGGTGTAAAAAAAGTGATCAGTGAAAAGTAGTTGAGCCGGTGCGGCGTGGTGCTTCATCGGTTATACTTGGCGGGAGATTTTAGATTGTCATACGAGAGTTATGTCACAGGGAGTTTTATGCAGCGAGCAGACGGCCGTTTACCTAACCAACTACGTCCCATCACGTTCATCCCGCATTTCACCAAAATGGCAGAAGGTTCCGTACTGGCCAAATTTGGCGAGACGCATGTTTTGTGCAACGTTACTATTGACGAAAGCCTGCCGCCGTGGCTGCGCAACAAGCCAGAACCGCATGGTTGGCTCACGGCCGAATACGCCATGCTGCCGCGCAGCACCTCACAGCGTACCCGCCGGGAACAACGTTGGCCCAAAGGACGCACGCAAGAAATCTCCCGGCTCATTGGCCGCAGCCTGCGTATGGCGCTGGATTTGTCATTGCTGGGCGAACGGACCATCACGGTGGATTGTGATGTGCTGCAAGCGGATGGCGGTACACGCACCACGGCAATTTGTGGTGGGTGGGTGGCATTGCAGTTGGCCTTACGGCCGTTAATCGCCCGAGGTGTTTTGCCCGCCATCGTAAACAAGCATCACATTGCGGCCATCAGCGTGGGTATTGTCAATGGCGTGCCGCTGCTGGATTTGCCGTATGTCGAAGACATCGCCGCTGAAGTGGATATGAACGTGGTGATGGCGTCGAACGACATGGCAGACGGAGCTTTGGTGGAAGTGCAGGGGACGGGCGAAAAAGCACCATTCAGCCGGGCCGAATTTGACCAATTGCTGGCGCTGGCAGAGCAGGGGATTCGGGAAATTATGGCCGTTCAGGAACAAATTGTGAGTAGCTCATAATTAATTGTAAAATTTGTCTATTTCGTATAGTATTCACAAAAATTGGCCTATTTTGCCCCAGAATCGGCCTGAAATCAGGAAATTCCTTTGAAAACAACCACCCGACCACCCAAACCTAACTGGCTCAAAGCCATCTTGCAAATGAAATGTCCCAGCTGTCGGCGGGGGAATGTGTTCCGTACGCCTATGCGAATGTATGAGGATTGTCCCCACTGCGGCATCCATT
>JBNKLQ010000349.1:0-5663 GCA_050292445.1 Promineifilaceae bacterium (SeqCode)
CCACCGCCAAAGCCGCCGAGCAGATGACGCCTGAAGATGAAGAAGCCCTCAAAAACACATTGCGTGGTCTTGGCTATCTCGAATAGTACGTAACGCTGTGTTATACTTGCCGACTTGTGTCGGTGGCGCTCCAAAACTGGCCACCAGCACCGGGAAGAGTAACATGGAAAAAGTACCCATCACCATTGGCATAACTGCCCATAATGAAGAGGCCAATATTGGCCAACTGTTGCAGATGATGCAGCAGCAGGAGCTCAAAACGGTTGAGCCACGAGAAATTATCGTGGTTGCCAGCGGTTGCACCGACCGTACCGAAGAGATTGTACGGGAGATGATGCAGAAGGACGGCCGTATCCGCCTGCTCGTTCAAGAAAAGCGGGAAGGCAAAGCGTCCGCCATTAATCTGTTCCTCAAGCACCAGACGGAGCGCGTGCTGGTGCTGTGCAGCGCCGATTTGCAGCCTCGCCTGGACGCCATCGAGAAGCTGGCGGCTCCCTTTGCCGACCCGGAAATGGGCATGACGAGCTGCCGTCCCGTGCCCGTGAACGACAAAAACACGTTCATGGGTTTTGCCGCCCACATGCTGTGGGATTTGCATCATGCGATCAACGCCAGTGGTGGCTTCAAGGCTGGCGAAATGATCGCCTTCATCAAGATTTTCGAGCGGATTCCGTATCGCACCTCGGTAGACGAAGCCAGCATCGAGCCGGTGATTCGCGGCCAGGGATACAAAGTGCAGTACATTCCCAACGCCATTGTCAACAACAAGGGGCCAGACACGGTGGCCGACTTTTTGCGACAGCGGCGGCGCATCTACTCCGGCCATCTGGACATCAAAGAGCTGCTCGGCTACTCCGTCAGCACCATGAGTGGGGGTGTGATCTTGAAGGCGCTGCTGCGCAACATGGATTGGCGACCCAAGCAGTTGGTGTGGACGGCGTCGGTGATTGGGTTGGAGGTATACGGCCGTTTCCTGGGCAAGCGTGACTTCAAAAACCGCAAAGACCACACTGTTTGGGAAATTGCCACCACTACCAAAGAGCTCTCTCCCACCAAAGAATCATAACTTGAATTGCATTTGCAAATATTTGTCAACAGATTTCGCAGATTGAACGGATTTTATCTGCAAAATCTGCGAAATCTCTGATTTTCCCTGTCCGCTGTAAAAGAAGCTGGCAGTTTTGAATACCTCAAACTATGAAATCAATGTTAGGCGTGCTCACACGCATCCCTTTATTCAAAACGTATCGGCGTTTTGGCTGGCCCCAAATGCTGCCGCTCAACATTACCCTTTCGCCCTCGCCTAAGTGCAACTCCCGTTGTCTTACCTGTAACATCTGGATGAAGCGGGAAAACGAGCTGAATCTGGACGAGTGGGAAAAGGTGCTGGCCTCTCTGGGCAAAGCGCCCTACTGGTTTACCATCAGCGGCGGTGAACCGCTCATGTATCCGCATGTGGTGGAGCTGGCCAAGCTGGCGTATAAACATTGCCAGCCGGGCATCATCAACATCCCGACCAACGGCATTCTTAAAAGCGGGCCGGAGCGCGTGCGCGAGATTTTGGAATATTGCACCGATTCGCAGCTCATTATCAACCTCTCGCTGGATGGCGTGGGCGAAAAGCACGATTTCATTCGTGGCGTGGCGGGTAATTTTGAGAAGTTTGAAGAGCGCCTGGAGCAATATCTAGCGCTGCGGGCCGAATTTCCCAATCTGGCTGTGGGCATCCACTCCGTCGTCTCCGTCTTTAGCGTGGGGCATTTGGATGAACTCATCACCTACGCCGAAAATTCCCGCGCCGACCAGTTCATTACCGAGATTGCCGAGCCGCGTGTGGAGCTAGACACGGTGGGGCTGCCCATCACTCCTAGCCCGGAGCAGTATGCCGAGGCGATTGACAAGCTGATTGCCTACGTGAACAGCAAGCAGTACAAAGGCGTTTCCAGAATTACCGAGGCGTTCCGCGTGGAATATTACAAGCTGGTGAAACGCATTTTAGATGAGCAAGATCAGGTGATTGGCTGCTATGCCGGTTGGGCCAGTGCCCAGATTTATGCCGATGGCACCGTCTGGCCCTGCTGCGTCCGCGCCGATGACCTGGGCAATTTGCGCGAGCACAACTACGATTTCAAAGAAATCTGGTTTGGCGAGAAGATTAAAGAAGTGCGCCGCTCTATTTACAAGAAGGAGTGTCACTGTCCACTGGCCAATGCCAGCTACACCAACATGCTCATGGATGTGCCCACGGCCAGCCGGGTGGCGACGAAGGTCATCACGCCGGATTCGATTCAGGTGCGGAATTAGAGGTAGGGAACTGAGAGAATCACACTCAATTTGTCATTCCGAACGAAGTGAGGAATCCTTCTACTCAGTAAGTTGAAAGATTCCTCGTTGCACTCGGAATGACAGTTGCAAAGGTTTTGCGATGTCATTTGAATGGCTCAACAAATTTCACAAGGATATGGAAAAACCGGCCGACTATGCCGAAAAAACGCTGGCACAGTATCGGTTGGGAATGAAGGCCAAAGGCTCAATAGCGGGGGTGGCTATTTTGATCGATGAAGAGGGCTGTGAGGCGTGCCAGGCTTTGCCTGCCGATGCCGTCTATCACCCGGACGATGCACCTCACTTGCCGCTGCCGGAATGCAGCAAAGGGCGCCACTGCCGCTGTGTTTACCGTCCGGTGATGACCTACCAGCAAGACAATGAGTAAGTGTGAAAACCCCAAGGGTTTGAACTGCATCTAGTTCAGGTTTATACAAAGTAAACCCTTGGGGTTTGGTTTGCGATTATGAAAGTAGCTGTAACAGGAGCAACTGGATTTGTGGGTGGGGCGCTGGTGCGCGCTTTGCTTGATGATGGGCATGAGGTGGTGGGCGTGAAACGGCCGTCTTCCCCTCATCTCCCCTTGCAACACCCATCCCTCACCTGGGTCAATGGCGATGTAACCAACCCCATCAGCCTGCGCGGCCTGTTTGACGGAGCTGATTGGCTCATTCATGCAGCCGGGATGCTGGGGCAGGCTGGCGTGCCCGAAAGCGACTATCTGAAACTGCATGAGCAGGGTACCAACAACGTCCTGACCGAAGCGCAGAAAGCAGGCGTAAAGCGCATTTTGTACGTGAGCAGCCCTGGTGTGCTGGGTCCCATTAGCGGCTCGCCCGCCGATGAAACGGCGGCTCTCGCGCCCAGTAATCCGTACGAGCGCAGTAAGGCAGCGGCGGAGATGGTAGCGCAGGTACACGCTAAAGCTGGCATGCCCGTCATCATTGCTCGGCCCGAATTTATATACGGGCCGACCGATTTGCATGTGCTGGGGTTGTTTAAGGCGGTGCGCGACGGCCGTTTCTTTACCATCGACGGCGGACAATACACTTGCCACCCAACCTACATTGATGATGCAGTGGTGGGGATGCTGCTGGCTTTGCGGAACGGCCGTCCTGGCCAAATCTACCACATCACCGGCCTTAAACCTGTCGCCTTTCGTGAGCTGGGGCAGACAATTGCTGCTGCGCTGGATGTTGCGCCACCCAAGCTGAACTTGCCACGCTGGTTTGCCTGGTTAGGCGCAGCGGGCCTGGAAGTTGGTTTCGGGCTAATCAACAAGCAGCCGCCGCTCAGCCGCACGGGTGTGGCCTTTTTCAGCGAAGATCGCCGCTTTTCCTGGCAAAAAGCGCATGATGAGCTGGGCTACACGCCGCAATTCGATCTCGAACGAGGCGTAGCCGAAACGGTGGCCTGGTATCGGGAAAATGAATTGGTGTGAGCGAACGGCCGTTGGTATGGTTGTTTGCTCATTTGTCAATTGTTTGTTTGCCAACTTCGCCGAGGGCTGAAGCCCCCGGCTAGATGTGAAAAGCCCATTCGGGCTTTCATAGCTAGCCCACCCATTTACGGGTGGGCGGTCTGACTAAATAATTCATGCTAAAAACACTAACTATCAAAGAACTTTATGTGCCCGCTCTGGCTGAAGGCGAGGGTGTGGGCACGGCGTACGAATATTTTGCCAAGCGGTTGGTACTGGCGCGCTGGCTGAAAAACAAGCCCAAGCCGGTTCATGTTCTGATTGCTGGCTTGCCGGAGAAGTACGGCAGTAGTTTGGATTTTTTGCAGCTGGTGCAGGAATTTGGCGCGGCGGTGACCATTGTTGATGAACGGCCGTCTGCCCTGCAAAAGCTACAAAATTCATTGGCGGCGGCGCAAAAGGAAGGCTGGTTAACGGCCGTATCGCCCCAACTCATTTCTTTAACCCATCTGGCCGATTTAAGCTCAATCGACGAGGCATTTGATTTATGCCTGGGATCGGAAGGCTTGCAGCGATTAGACGCAGATGACCGGCCGGATTACGTGCGCCATGTGCGGCGTCTGGCACCTCGCGCTGCTCTATTTGCACCCAACGGCGACAACATGGCCCACACCAATATCAGTGGCCTGGCGGGGGTGACACTGGCAGAGATGCAGCAGTTGGTAGCTGATTCCCAAACGGGTTATATCGACATGCCGCCGTTTCCGCCGGGAATTACCCGCAGTGAAGATCAGCGGGAGCAGGCGACCAGCGGCACGATGGAAGCCATCGCCATGTGGGGCTTGGGCTATTACGCACGGCTAGAGCATTTTTTGCCAACGGCCGTTCGCCGCAAGCAGTCCCACATCGTATACGCGCTTTTGGAGACTGGAGATTAGAGACCTGTTTTGAAGTTAGCTGTGTCATACCCGCGAAAGCGGGTATCCATTTTTCTGGCAAGCGTGGATTCCCGCCTGCGCGGGAATGACAAAAACGATGGAAATGAACCGACTCAAGCAAACATTCCAGCGCATTGACCCCGGCTATTTGGTCGTTTTGGCGATCTGCCTGCTGGCGCTGTGGCCGTTCATTGGCCGGGCCAGTCTGCCGCAGCAGACCGATGCTGAGCTGCATATTTTTCGCCTGGCGGAGCTGAGCTTTTTGGTGCGCGGCGGCGAATGTTATCCGCGTTGGGCACCCAACTTTTATCACTGCTACGGCTACCCCATCTTCAATTACTACGCACCGCTAAGTTATTACGTCGGCCTGGTTTTTGAGCTGCTGCCCGGATTGGACGCTGTGGCCGGGGTGAAGGCAGTGTTTGTGCTGGGGCTGTTGGGGGCTGGCTTTGGGATGTACGGCTTTGTGCGCGACAATTGGGGACGCCCGTCTGGTTATCTGGCAGCGGCGGTGTACGTGTACGCGCCCTATGTGCAGTATGTGGACCCCATTGCCCGGGGTGCGCTGGCCGAAGCATTTAGCCTGGGCGTGTTCCCGTTGGCACTATGGGCACTGGATAAGCTGCGGCGGCAGCCAACCTGGGGTCGATGGGCAACGGCCGTTTTCCTCGTTGCGGCTGTTATTTTGAGCCATAACCTGATGGCCCTGCTCTTTTTTGGCCTGCTGGCGGCCTGGGTGCTGTGGCAAACCATTGTCCGGCAGGATGATTCTGTTGGGCTGCGCTGGCTGTGGGCGGCACTGGGGCTGGGCTTGGGCACGGCCGCTTTCTTCTGGCTGCCCGTTCTGCTGGAGCGCAACGCCGTCAACCTGAACACCCTCATCGGAGCGGGTGACAATTATGATTTTCGCACTCATTTTCTGAGTTGGGGCGAGATGCTGGCCCCAACGCTGCGGCTCGATTGGGGCGCAACGGAGCCAG
>JBNKLQ010000350.1:0-5639 GCA_050292445.1 Promineifilaceae bacterium (SeqCode)
GTTTCATCGACCGTTTTGCTGATTTATGTCAAGCTGTCTGTGTATTGGGCGAACTCAGCCCGCGGGCTCTAGACACCATCGGTGGCATGGGTGAGCAGATGAGCGCCCGTATTTTGGCGGCGCATCTGCGCCAGATTGGCGTGCCTGCCGAGGCCATCGACGCGACCGAACTCATCGTCACCGACAGCAATTTTCAGAATGCCACACCCCAGTTTGAGGCCACCAAGCAGAAGACCGAAAGCCGGATACGGCCGTTGCTGGCCCAGGGTGTTGTGCCCATTGTCACCGGTTTCATCGCCGCCAATGCCGAGGGCATTACCACCACACTGGGGCGGGGCGGCTCCGACTACACCGGCGCAATTCTGGGCGAAGCGCTTGCCGCCGATGAGGTCTGGATTTGGACCGATGTAGACGGGGTCATGACCGCCGATCCGCGCCTGGTACCCAACGCCAAATCAATTCCCAAACTGAGCTATCGTGAAGTGTCTGAGCTGGCTTTTTACGGGGCCAAAGTGCTGCATCCCAAAACAATGCGCCCCTGTGTGGAAAACGGCATTCCGCTGCGCATCAAAAATACGTTCAACCCCGAACATCCCGGCACCGTCATCGTGCCCGACGCGCCCAACGGCAACGGCGGCATCAAAGCGGTGACGGCTATTAACAATTTAGGGTTGGTCACAGTAGAGGGTAAAGGGATGATGGGCATCCCTGGCATTGCTGCCCGTACCTTCGGCGCTGTGGCCCGCGACGATCAGAGCGTTTTGCTCATTAGCCAGGCCTCTTCCGAACAATCCATCTGCTTTGCCACCCCAGACGACGCCACAGACAAGATCATTCAGACCCTGGAAGATGAATTCAGTGTGGAGCTGGCTCGTCGGGATATTGATCGCATTTGGACACATGAACCGGTGTCGATTGTGACGATTGTGGGGGCGGGCATGCGCGGCACCCCTGGCATTTCCGGGCGCATCTTTACGGCGCTAGGTGAACAAAAAGTGAATGTCATTGCCATCGCCCAGGGGTCGTCCGAGTGCAGCATTAGCGTGGTGGTGGATGATGCGGAAACGGCCGTTGCCGTCGCCCAAATCCACGCGCTTATATAAAAAATGAGATTGGAGACTGGAGATTAACGATTGGCTGCTCCTTATCTCCAATCTCCACTCCCCTCTTGAACCGCAGTTAACTTTTGCTTTAACCAACGCTTGATTCTGGGTGAACGGCCGTTCACTTAGAAATGATCGCCTGTCATTGCCAGTCCCCAACCATCTCCGGCATAATCACCCTTCATCTTCAACAATTTGCGTAAGGAGAACAATTCATGTTTACAAGAGAATCCAGACAGCTTGTCTTGATTGGTTTATTTTTGCTGTTGGCACTGCTTTTGGTTGCCTGTGGTTTTGGTGATGATGCACCTGCTACCGAGGATGGCGTATCGGCTGAATCAGACTCCGTAGCTGATCCCGAAGCCGAGGGCGATGGCATAGCAGGCGATCTGGTTGTTTATTCGGGCCGCAGCGAAAGTTTGGTTGGCCCGATTATTGAGCAGTTCGCCGCTAAGACCGGCATTAACGTTGAAGTGCGCTACGGTAGCACCTCAGAAATGGCCGGTGTGCTGCTGGAAGAAGGGGCCAACAGTCCGGCCGATCTCTTTTATGCCCAAGACCCTGGCGGTTTAGGTACCATCTCAGTGGCTGGCATGTTTGCCACGTTACCAGAGGAAACCATCGCCAACGTGCCAGCTCGTTTTATCCCAGAAGATAGCGCATGGGTAGGCATTTCAGGGCGGGCGCGCGTGGTTGTTTACAACACCAGCGTCATTACCGATCCAGCCAACGATCTGCCAGCCGATATTTTTGACTTTGTGGATCCGGCGTGGAACGGCCGTATCGGCTGGGCACCTACCAACGGTTCATTCCAGGCAATGGTCACCGCCATGCGCGCCACCTGGGGTGAAGAGCAAACCCGCGAATGGCTCAGCGGCATCCAGGCCAACAACCCCGTCGTCTACAGCAGCAACACCCCCATTGTCTCTGGCGTGGCAGCGGGCGAGGTGGATGTGGGCTTTGTCAATCATTACTATCTCTACCGCTTCCTGGCCGAAGAAGGCGAAAGTTTCCCGGCGCGTAACTATTTCTTGCCCGGTGGTGGTCCCGGTTCCCTCGTGATGGTCTCGGGTGCAGGCATCCTCAACACCGCGCCCAACGCCGCCAATGCCCAGCAGTTCATCGACTTCTTGCTATCACTGGAAGCCCAGCAATACTTTGCCGATGAAACGTTTGAGTACCCAGTGGTAGAAGGTGTGGCCATTGACCCCAACTTGCCTCCTTTTTCGGAACTTGATGCCGTAGCGCTCAACATCTCCATAAACGACCTGGTTGATCTGGAAGGCACGCAAGACCTGCTCCTGGAGCTTGGCATCATTGAGTAAGTTGAAAGTCATTCTGAACGAAGCGCAGCGAAGTGAAGAATCCCTACGGAGACTATCCGGCAAACACTATGCCCAAGAATGATGAAGTTCATAAGGATTCTTCGCTGCGCTCAGAATGACAGATAATGGTTTTTTAACTATGGTTAACTTTTGACTTAACCGGCTGAATGTTTTGCTTGATCGTTCGTTAAATCAAAAGTTGACCACCCTCCCTTGTTTCAAATCCCATTCACCGGATAATTCTATCGAGGGTAGCCGGACTTTTCGGCACAGATTTTCCAAACAGTAGGATTCCAACATGGGTGTTACGGATTTTGGCAGCGTACGCACACTGCCCAGAATCAAAATTGAATTAGACCAGACGTGGCTGCACCAACGGCACTGGTCGCCATTTCACTGGCTGCTGGTCGGCAGTGCTGGGATGGTGGCTGCTTTAATATTGCTGGTGCCTACTTATTTGCTGCTGCGTGTAGGCACCAGTTGGACCGAGGCGTGGCAAACGCTTTCCCAACCACGCACGCTAGAAATTTTGGGGAATACACTAGGATTGGCGGTGGCTGTAACGGCCGCTTCTGCCCTCATTGCTGTTCCCCTGGCCTGGCTTACCACCTGTACCGATTTGCCTGGCAAGCGGTTTTGGGCCGTGATTGTGGCTCTGCCGCTAGTGGTGCCTAGCTACGTGGCGGCGTATCTCTTTGCTTCAATTCTCACTCCCAAAGGCCTCCTGCAACAAATTTTGTATCCCATTTTCGGCATCGAACGGCTGCCGAATTTTTACGGTTTCCCCGGTGCCTTTATGGTGCTGACGCTGGTCAGCTACCCGTTTATCTTCCTCACAGTGCGTAGTGCCTTAAAGAAGATGGACCCCGCGCTGGTGGAAGCAGCCCGCAGTTTGGGGCTGTCGCCGTGGCGGGCGTTTTGGCGGGTGACGTTGCCTTATTTACGGCCGTCTATCACAGCGGGCGGTTTGCTGGTCATGCTCTACACCCTGCGTGACTTCGGTGCCGTCAACATGCTGCAATATTCCACCTTCACCCGCATCATCTACAATCGCTATTTAGGCTACAAGCTAGATATGGCGGCGGCGATGGCGTTGGTACTGGTGTTGGTTACGGCCGTTATCCTCATTTTGGAACAACGCAGCCAGGGCAAAGCCCGCTACGCACGTGTTTCGATTGGCGTAGCCCGTGCCCAAACCCCTGTGAAGCTGGGGCGCTGGCGTTGGCTGGGGTTGGGCCTCACGGGGTTGCTCTCTTTTTGGGCATTGATGGTGCCTTCAATTGGTCTAGCCTATTGGTTTTGGCGTGGCCTCAATCAGGATTGGGCGGTCAAAACGCTGGGTGCCGCGCAAACCAACGTGGAATCATTGCTGTCGCTGGTGGAACCGGCCTGGCATTCGCTGTCGGCGTCGTTGCTGGGGGCGGGATTGGCGATGCTGCTGGCGCTGCCGATTGCCATTTTGGTGGTGCGCCGACCCAGCCGCTTGAGCCGCCTGTTTGAACGGCTTTCTTACGCCAGCTTTGCTTTGCCCGGCATTGTGGTGGCATTGGCCTACGTCTTTTTTGGCACGAATTATGCTTCTTCGCTCTACCAAACTTTACCGATGCTGCTTATTGCTTACGTTATATTGTTTATTCCGCAGGCTGTGGGGGCGCAGCGCAGTTCGCTGCTGCAAGTTTCTTCAACGTTGGAAGAGGCAGCGCAAAGTTTGGGGAAACGGCCGTCCACTATTTTCCGCCGCATCACCCTGCCACTGGTCAAACCGGGCATGTTGGCCGGGGCAGCGCTGGTGTTCCTCACCTGCATGAAGGAGCTGCCCGCCACGCTCATTTTAAGCCCGCTGGGCTTCAATACCCTCTCAGCCGAAATCTGGTCCAACATTGGCGAAGCGTTTTTCGCTCGCGCCGCCGCCCCAACCCTGCTGCTGCTCCTGCTCTCCTCCATCCCTCTGGCCTGGATGACATTGCGGGAGAAAGAATAATTAATTGTGAATTGTGAAGTCTTGATTGTGAACGGGCTAAATCATTCACAATTCACGATTCACCATTCATAATTCACAATTCCCCATGTCCACTGTCACCTGTCACAACCTCTATAAAACATTCGAAGATCAGCCTGTGGTGCAAAATGTGAGCCTGTCTGTGCCGCCGGGGCAAATTTTGGTCCTGTTGGGGCCGAGCGGCTGTGGCAAGACGACGACGCTGCGCCTGATTGCTGGATTTGAACAGTTGGATAACGGCCGTATCGAAATTGACAATCAACTTGTAGCCGACGGCTCTCGCCATGTGCCCCCGGAAAAGCGGCGCGTGGGTATTGTCTTTCAGGATTATGCCATTTTCCCCCATCTCAGTTTGGCCCAAAACGTAGGCTTTGGTCTCAAGCGTGGCCAATCTGACCGCGTGGAAGAGATGTTGAACTTTGTTGGCTTGAGTGGTTTAGGCGAGCGGATGCCACACCAGCTTTCTGGCGGGCAGCAACAGCGGGTAGCTCTAGCCCGCGCGTTGGCCCCACAGCCCGTTGTTTTGCTGCTGGATGAACCATTTTCTAACCTGGATGCGGCGCTGCGCGTGGAGATGCGCCAGGAAGTGCGGCGCTTATTGAAGGCAAGCGGCACCACGGCCGTTTTTGTGACGCACGATCAGGAAGAAGCCTTGTACATGGGGGATCAGGTGGGGGTGATGCACGCTGGTCGTTTGGAGCAGGTGGGCACGCCCGAAGCGATTTTTCACCAGCCGCGCACCCGTTTTGTGGCTGAATTTTTAGGTCAGACCGACTTTTTGCCTGGCGAAGTGACCGAGCAAGGGGTACAAACGCCCTTAGGCATCCTGCCACAAATGTTGTCGCTGGCCAGTGGTACGGCCGTCGAAATCGCCGTTCGCCCCGATGATTTGCAGGTGCAGCCAGATGATGACGGAAACGGCCGTATCGTTTCGCGGCAGTTTGTGGGCATTGCTTTTGTCTACGGTGTGCGTCTGGACGACGGTACGCTGATTCACAGCTGGCAGCCGCATGAGAATAGTTTGGCCGAGGGAACGGCCGTCACCGTCCAGTTTGCCGCCCCGCACGAGCTCCCCTGTTTTTACCAAAACCACATCGTACCCAATAAAAGTCGCTGAACGAAACACATCTTCCAAGTATGAGTAAGATTAGGTAGAATAACTTCAGACTGCCTGGCCAATCTAATGAAAACAAACTCCCGAGAAATTTCTAT
>JBNKLQ010000351.1:0-5612 GCA_050292445.1 Promineifilaceae bacterium (SeqCode)
TTGATCTTCAAAGCAACGCGTTCGGGCGTATCAATTGGTAAGAAGTGACTGCCCTCATCAATAATAACAAGCGTTGAATCGGGCACCGTTTGCTGCATACGGCTCGCTTGAGACAGGGGGATGTACGGGTCTTGCCTGCCTTGCATAATCAGGGTGGGCACGGCAATGGATTGGATGATTTGAGGATATTCTTTAAACACAAGGTGCGGACGGCCCCAGCGCAAAATGCGGAGCAAGGCAGCTTGTCCCGCCTTATCCGCAAATGGCCCGGCAAAAGCTTCTAGCAATTCAGGTGTGAAATTGTTTTTGTGCACTAAGCCTTGCTTGATACCGATGTTGAACAGTAACGGCCGTATCAACCGCACCAACAATTCGCCCAAACCAGGAATGCGCACCAGCTTAACAATCGCGGGTTCCTTGAAATCTGGATAAATGGGCGGGCTCATAATAACCAGACTTTTTACATGTTGGGCATACTTCCCCATATAATCAATGGCTACAGACGCGCCCAAATCATGGGCCACTAAATGGAACGTTGCCAAACCCAAGTGGGCGCGTAACTCATCCAATACATCTGCCCGCTCTTTATGAGAAATCAGACGCCCAATCTTTTCCGATTCGCCGTAATCATTTAGGTCAAAGGTGATTGCGCGGTATTGGGGGGAGAGATGAGGCAGTACAGGATGCCATAACGCCTTTGAAGTAGGCAAGCCATGCATAAAAATGAGAGGCTCACCGCCGTGCGGCGAATCCGTATAAACAATATTTCCGTGGGAGGACGGGAACTGCTTTTTGTCCATTTAGATCATAATTCCGTTGGCTACGCCTGCCCATGAAAGATCAAGTTGACTCGCCAATTTCTAAACCGGCCAAATGTTCCAGAGCCTTGACAAGGGCGTGGTTGCCTTCCAGGCCGAGACCTTGCTGCTGGAGGGTGCGGTACAGATTAAACACCATGCCCGTACCCAGCATGGGCACGCCCAGCTGATCGGCTGCTTCCAGCACCAGGCGCAAATCTTTTTGCTGTAGATCAATGGTGAAACCAGGCCGCCAATCCCGCTCCACCACCTGTGGGCCGCGATTGCTGAGCATCCAGCTGCCTGCTGCACCCTGGGTCACCGCATCCAGCGTTTTGTTCAAATCCAGACCACCAGCCTGGGCAAAGAGCAGCGCCTCGCCCACGCCTAACATTGTTACTACAACTAAAATTTGGTTGACCAGTTTCACCGTCTGCCCGGCACCAATGTCGCCCACATGGGTGATTGCTTTGCCCATCGCCTCAAAAACAGGCATGGCGCGGGCCACCTGTTCTGCCTCGCCACCGACCATGATGCTGAGGGTACCCTTGGCGGCCCCTTCACTGCCGCCGCTGATGGGGGCATCCAGCATATGCACCTTCCGGTCGGCAAACGCTTTAGCCAGGCGGCGGGTAACTTCTGGGCTGATGGTGCTCATGTCGATGACCAGGTTGCCGGGCTTGGCCCCAAAGATGACACCGTTTGCCTGCATCATCACATGCTCCACATCGGGCGTGTCGCTGACGCAGGTGATGATGATGTCGGCGTGGCTGGCGACATCAGCGGGGCTGGTAGCGGCGATGGCACCTTGCTCGATGAAGGGGTCCATTTTAGGATGCGTGCGGTTCCAGATGTAAACGACAAAGCCTTTGTCCAGCAGGTTGCGCACCATGCCCTGTCCCATAATGCCCAGGCCGATAAATCCGATTGTTTCTTTCATGTGCTGCTCCTTTGAATTTTTAACGCAGAGGCGCAGAGAAAAAGATCTGCATGTTTTGTTGGTTGTGGGGCAATTATGCGTGGGGGGGAAACGGCCGTCAAGCCAAATGAGAAAACGACCCGAAGGGTTTCAATGAGGTTTTGACTCTTTGAATCTTTCTTGGGGAAAACCCTTCGGGTCTGGGTAGATTAATTGGTGCGAATATCAATGATTTTATCGACAACTGGTTCAACGGTGGCCTGTACGGCCGCTTCATCCAAATGGCGTACTTTGAAGGTCACAATCCGGTTGGAAGCCGCTTCGCCGGAAAATTCGCCAAAAGCCAGGAAGCTGCCATTGGCACTGGCAATCGCCTGCGTGATCTTGGCTAATGTGCCAACTTTATCGGGGACAACGGCCGTTACCCGCACACCCTGATCTCGTGCCCCCATCAGCTCCAGCAGCATCTTGAACAGGTCGGTTTCTGTAATCAGACCCACCAAATCGCCATTGTTCATGACGGGCAGACCACCCACTTTATTGTCCACCATGATGCGGGCCGCCTCCTCGATAGGCATGTTTTCCTGAATGGTGAGCACGTCCTTGGTCATCACGTCCTTAATTTTTATTTTGTTGATTAAGTAAGTGATTTCCCAAACGCTCAGAGAGGTGGCATCGGAGGGCGAAGCGTTGAGTAAATCTTTATCTGAGACGATGCCAATGAGACGGCCGTTTTCCACTACAGGCGTGCGACGAATACGTTCACTCTGCATCAATTTCAAACAATCAGGCACCGACATATCGGGCGGAACAGTTATGACAGGTTGGGACATGCGTCGTTTTACTAACATCTGTGACTCCTTGCTAAAAAAGTGAAAAATGTGGTTGGAAATGGTTATAAACCCAAGTAAGCAGATCGAACATGCTCATTTTTTGCCAGCTCACGGCTGGGACCCTGTAATTCTACCTTGCCATGTGCCAAAACAAAAGCATAATCGCTCACAGCCAGGGCCATTTGCACATTTTGTTCCACCAACATCATGGTAAGTCCCTGCTCTTTAAGCAATTTCAGACTTTGGAACAAATCAAGTACCAGCACCGGAGCCAGACCCAGCGACAGCTCATCGATCATAAGCACAATGGGATTGGCCATAATGCCCCGCGCCACCGCCAACATCTGCTGCTCGCCGCCGCTCATCGTGCCTGCTTTTTGGGCACGACGCTCCTTGAGCCGGGGAAACATCTCATACACCAGCTCCAGATTTTTCTGGATGTGCGCCCGTGCCCGCTTGGGGGATGCTCCCATTTCCAAATTTTCTTCTACGGACATGTCGGTGAACAGCTGCCGCCCTTCTGGCACCAGCACCACGCCCATCTCCGCCTTGGCATGGGCCGATAGATTGCTGATGTCATGCCCATTGAACCAAACGGAGCCGCCCCACGGTTTGAGCTGCCCCATGACGGTGCGCATGGTGGTGGTTTTACCCGCGCCGTTGGCCCCAACTAACGACGTCAGCTTGCCTTCTTCCAGCTCAATGCTGGTTCCCCAGAGGATTTGTACTTCACCGTAGCCAGATGTGATGTCTCGAATTTCTAATAATGCCATGATTTTCTTCCTTACTCGTTCATCAATCGCTCGGCCAGTTTGGGGTCGCCCAAATATGCCTCGATTACTTTTTCGTCATTGGCCACTTCTTCCGGGCTGCCTTCGGCAATCTGACGGCCGTAATCCAGCACCACCAGCCGGTCAGACACATTCATCACAGCGTGCATGACGTGCTCAATCATAATGATGGTGACGTTCCGTTCATCCCGAATCTTTTTCACAATATCCACCATCATGGCGATCTCGGATGGATTTAAGCCAGCCAACACCTCATCCAGCAGCAACAAAAACGGCCGTGCCGCCAATGCTCTGGCCATTTCCAACCGTTTCTTTTGCCCGACGTTCAGACTGCCAGCGAGCTGGTCGGCCCGATCAGTCAGGCCCACAAATTCCATTACCTCGTCAGCAATTTCTGCTGCTGTGGGTAGGCGATGATATTCTCGGCCAAAGCAGGCCCCCACGATAACATTTTCATGAACGGACAGCTCGTTTAACGGCCGTACGATTTGATGTGTGCGCGCCATACCCCGGCGGGCCATGAGGTACGCTTTACTACCCGTCACCTCCTCACCCCGAAATGTGACGCGACCTTCCGTTGGCGGATACACGCCGCTGATACAGTTAAACAACGTCGTTTTGCCTGCCCCATTCGGCCCAATCAATCCTAAAATCTGACCTTCCGGCAAGTCAAACGTCACATCGGCTAGTGCCTGCAAGCCGCCAAACCGTTTACCTAAGCCTTCAACCTGTAATATCATTGGAACACCTTCCGCAAAACCGGGAAACGGTTGCGTAACCAGCCAACCACACCAGCCGGAACAAACAACACAATCACCAATAGCAATGCCCCGGCCACCGCCAATTGAATATCCTTAAAGATGGGGCTGGTCAGCAAGAAGCCACGCAATCTTTGATAACCATAGCCGCCCAAAATCGGCCCCAATACCGTACCCTGACCACCCAGCATCACCATCACAATCATCTCAATAGAAAAGTGAAGGCGAAAAGCAGGCGCTGGTTCAATACTGCCATTTTTGAAGAAGAATAACACCCCTAACATGCCCGGAATGATGGCCGAGAGCACATAAGCCCACGTTTTTGCATCGGGTGCGTTCACCCCCATCACCTCGGCAGCATCTTCATCTTCACGGATGGCCAATAAACTGAGACCAAATTTAGAGGTTCGCACCAGGTAACTGATGATGAGCACCACAATCGTGAGTGCAGCCAAAATATAATAGCTCACCCATAAGGCTTCGCCAGCCCCGCCATAATCCCGATACACCTGAAAATTCAGCGTCATGCCCACCGGGCCGCCAAACAGGTCGAGATTGTTAATGAAGGCGCGCATCGCTTCATTGACGCCGATGGTTGCCAGGGCAAAGTAGCCACCGCGCAGCCGCAAAATTGCCTTGCCCAGCAAAAAAGCCAGCAGTGAGGAAGCGATCCCACCCGCCAGCATCCCGATCCACAGCGACATGCCTTGCACGCTCATCAAGTAAAAGCCCACATAGCCGCCCAGGCCAAAAAAAACGACATGTCCAAAACTCACATAGCCAGTGTAGCCCAGGAGAATATTAAGACTGGAAGCCAAGGCAATGGAAAGCAAAATAGTAAAAGTTGTTTCACGCGTGATGTCCTTGCCGGTGACAATAGGCCAGGCGATCAAAATGAGCATCACGCCAATGGTTACAATGAGGCCGAGATATTTGCGTAGAATGCTCATTTTCTTGCTCCAAACAAACCCTGCGGCCGTATCATCAGAATCAAGACGAATAGCAGGAATTCCAGGACCGGCACCCAGGTGGTGGGCATAAAGGCGGGAATGACGCCTTCCAACATGCCCAGGATTAGGCCGCCCAGCAGCGCCCCCACGGGATTCCCCAGGCCGCCCAGCACGCCAATGACAAAGCTCTTCAGCTCGTAGACGCCACCAGCCAGGATGGTGAAAGGGAAAAAGGTGGCAATAAGGCCACCGGCAATGGCCGCCAGCATGGTGCCAATGCCAAAACTCAGCGCCAGGATTTGGGCTGAGGGCACGCCCATCAACTCAGCGGCGTCCCGGTTGTTGGCCACAGCCCGGATGTAGCGTCCGGGCCGAGTGCGGTAGAGGAAGAGGTAGAGACTCCCCGTGACGGCCACAGCTAAAACGGCCGCAACCAGCCGCGTCCCCAACAACGTCACTGGCCCCAGCGAGAGGCTGCCCAGTGAAAAATCTACGTTGCGAGGAGAAGCAGAGAAAGCGGCCGTTCCCAAACCAATAATGATCATGTTGATGGAAAAGGTGGCC
>JBNKLQ010000352.1:0-5603 GCA_050292445.1 Promineifilaceae bacterium (SeqCode)
AGGGGGAAACGGCCGTTGAAATGCTCAAAACCGACGTCTGGTGGCCAGATTTGGAAGTGGTAGATGTGCGCGGTCCGCGCGAGCAGCTGCACACCACGCTCACCATCGACTACGATGGTTTTGTCACCTACACCGAACGGTTCCACGCCAACATCTGGCAGCCGTTCTTTTTTGAGGAATTTCCCTTTGACGCCCACACGATCAGCTTTACGGTGGCACCGTTTTTCTACACCAACGATCAGGTTGCCTTTCTCGGCCCAGAAGATTTTCTGGAAGAAGGGGAACGGTTGGAGCGCGAGGATTTGTCCTGGGAAACCAATGAATGGAGTATTGACAATGTGGAAAGCGTGGTGGACCGGGGCGAGGATTTTGACTTCTCGACCACAACGATGTTTATCGAAATCAGCCGCCTGCCCCAATTTTATGTCAGCAACGTGATATTGCCGCTCTTTTTGATTGTGGCCATTTCCTGGGCCGTGTTCTGGATGGATTTTGGCAGCATGCACCTGGCCGACCGGCTCAGCGTCTCCTTCACCAGCGTGCTTACCGTGGTTGCCTTTGATTTTGTCACGGCCGACAATCTGCCGCTGCTTTCTTACCAGACAGTGCTGGACGTGGTGCTGACGTTTAGCTATATCATTTTGTCGCTTTCGGTACTGGAAAACGTGATAGCGTATCTAAATTTCCGCAAAAACGGGGATGACGTTCAGCGTCTCGATCGTATGGCTCGCTGGCTGTTTCCAGTGGTGTATTACGTCGGCTGTGGGCTGATTTTGTTATTCTTTTAAATAGTGTCTGCCAAGATTAGATTGGACCAATTTTCTTCGGTAAAGATCTCGGATTCGCAAAAATTGGTCCAATCTCCGACGTAAGAAATGGACTGTGAGCGTTGTCACAGTGGGTGACCCGATTCTATAACTTCATAAAAGGACCCCATGGACTACGAATCTTTCTCCGAGTTCAAGAGCTCCTTCTCTTACGGCTCCCGTTCTGATTTGAGCTTCAAGTTTTTTAAAGGCTTGACGGATGAGGAAACGGCCGTTTTCATTCAGAACCTGTTTACCAAAGTAGTAGACGCGATGGATAACGGTGATTGGCTTCCCGTCGCTGAACACGTCATTGCCGGGCAAAAGGCATCGTACGACAAACCGACCAGTTTTGCCTATGATGATGCTCCGTTCACCCCGCTGTCCAAACCGTTACGCGAGCTCAAGCTGGGACTGCTCACCTCCAGCGGCCATTTTGTAGAGGGCGATGATCCACGGCCGTTTGGCCAAGAAAACATGACGCAGTTTGAGGCCATGGTGCGCATCAGCGAGTTTATAAAAGCAGCACCAACACTGTCCACCATTCCCATGGACACCTCAGCAGAGCAGCTGCGCGTGCGCCACGGCGGCTACGACATTCGCGGTTCAGCCGCTGATCCCAACGTCATTTTGCCGCTGGCCCATCTGCAAAGTCTGGCTGCGGCAGGCGTGATTGGTGAATTGGCAGAGAATGCGTATTCGTTTGTGGGAGCCGCCGCTCAAACACCGCTCATGAAAAAAAGCGCGCCCCAGTGGGCAGAGATGATCAAACAGCAGGGCATCGAGGCGATGGTCCTGCTGCCCGCCTGACCGGTTTGTCACGTGTCCGTGGGACACGTTGCCAGGGTGTTTGAAGCCGCCGGAATTCCCACCGTTGTCATTGCCATTGCTACGTTTGCCGGGCGGCTGACCCCGATGCAAGTTCCCCGCCTGCTGCTGACGCCGTTTTTAATGGGACGGCCGTTAGGTGCCCCACACGATGGAGAGCGGCAGTTGGATGTTTTGCGCCTGGGATTAGAGTTATTGGAAACGGCCGTTGCTGCCCCCACTGTCGTCCATTACCCTCATTCATTCCGCACCTCGCCTAAAATTGGATAAAATGGGACACAGATTTTCACAGATACACACAGATAAAAGGACACAAATCCGTGAAAATCTGTGTTTATCTGTGTCCTATTAAGCCTTTTTTAGAGCGAGGAAACCATGCCTGATTTGGCCACAGCCACAACCGAACAGCTTATTCAGTTGATTGACGAAGACCCGACCCGCCTGGCGGGATTGATTGACCACACCTTACTCAAACCCGACGCCACCGAAGCGATGATTGCCCAACTGTGCCGTGAAGCAATGCGGCACCAGTTCGTTTCCGTTTGCGTCAATCCCACCCATGTGCGTTTTGCCGCCGAACAGCTGCAAGGCAGCAACGTGAAAGTGTGTGCCGTGGTTGGTTTTCCGCTGGGAGCCACCACAACCAAGGAAAAAGTATCAGAAACACAAACAGCGATTGAGGCTGGGGCCAGCGAAATTGATATGGTGATCAACATCGGCGCGGTGAAGAGCAAAGATGATGAATTTACGCTGGGGCAAATTACGGCCGTTACCCAAACCGTCCACCAAAACGATGCTTTATGTAAAGTCATCATCGAAACCAGCTACCTGACCAACGAGGAAAAGGTGCGCGTCTGTAAGATTGCCAAACAGGCGGGCGCAGATTTTGTGAAAACCTCAACTGGTTTTAGCGGTGGTGGGGCCACCGTGGAAGATGTAGCCCTGATGCGGCACACCGTTGGGCAAGGCATGGGCGTGAAAGCCTCTGGTGGGATTCGCTCGATGGATGATGCCCGGCGTATGGTGGCCGCTGGAGCCAACCGGCTGGGCGTGAGCAGCGGCGTGCGCATTATGCAGGAGGCGGCAGCCGCAGCCAAGGGCGGTACCGAAATCTTGGGCGTGGCTGAGGCGGTGCTGTACGTCACAGACATTGCGCGTGCCCGCACCTTTTACACGGAGGTTCTGGGGCTGCCTGTCAGCAGTCAGTTTGAAGACGCCATCTTCCTACAAACCGGGCAAAATTCGACCCTGATTTTATTTGACATAAACAAATTAGAGGTGCGCGAAAGCATCATCCCGGCGCACGGGGCACGGGGGCAAGGGCACGCCTGCCTGGCCATTCCGCCGGAGCAACTGGACGGCTGGCGCGCCCGCCTGCTGGCCCACGAAATCGAGATTGAACACGAGCAGGATTGGTCGCTGGGCACCCACTCCATCTACTTCCGCGACCCGGACGGCAACAGTTTGGAACTGATGGACGGCCGTCACTACCGTCGCGTCTGGCGCAAATTGCAGGAGAAGAGTGAGACGACCTACTGAGATCAGTAACCAGTAACCAGTAAGTCAGTAATCAGTGACTGAATACTGATTTACTGAACACTGACTACTGAAAACCCCTATACCAAAACATCATGCAACCATTCACTTACGCCGGGGAACTGGCTGCGCTGGGAACGGCCGTTTGCTGGGCGGCCACCGCCCTCTTTTTTAGCTACAGCGGCCGTCTCATCGGCTCCGACGTGGTGAACCGCAGCCGCCTGCTGTTTGCCTTTGTGTTTCTCAGCCTGAGCCACCTCGTTTTAGAAGGCAGCCTTTTCCCGCTGCATGTGGCGGGCTTCCGCTGGTTTTGGTTGGCGATTTCCAGCCTGCTCGGATTGGTGATTGGGGACACGCTGCTGTTCAAGGCGTATGTGCTCATCGGGCCGCGCCTCTCCATGCTGCTTATGTCAACTGTGCCGATTATCAGCACCTTGTTTGGCTGGCTGCTGTTTGGCGAGACGGTGAGCGGGTTGGAGCTTACGGCCGTTTTCCTCACAGTTGGTGGGGTGGCCTGGGTAGTGACAGAAAAGCAGCCGGGGCGAACGGCCGTGGAAAACAAGCAATACAGCAGCGGCATTTTGTTTGGCCTGGGCGGCGCACTGGGCCAGGTGGCCAATCTGGTCACGGCGCGCTATGGGCTGGTCGGCGATTTCTCGCCCATTTCGGCCACGATGATTCGTATTTTGGTAGCCTTGCTCGTTTTGTGGGGCATTGCCATCGGGCAGCGCCAGGTGCGGGCAACGCTGCGGCAATGGCGCAACCGGCAGGCATTCCCGGCGATGATCGGCGGCTCGATTTCTGGCCCATTTTTAGGTATCTGGCTCTCCCTCATTGCCATCCAGCTGACGCGGCTGGGCATTGCCTCCACATTGATGGCCCTGCCCCCGATTTTGCTCATCCCGGTGGAGTTTATCGTGTACAAAAAGCCGGTGAGTGTACGGGGCATGGTGGGAACGGCCGTTGCTTTTATTGGCGTCATGCTGCTCTTTTTGCCACAGTCGTAGCGGAAATTGGGGGTTTTTTTTACAGTCGTTTACCAATAAACTTATGTTAAAATCCGAACGGGAGCTTACCCCGCAGCAATACTTCTTATTGCTGAGATCGAGTCACAACCTAACGGGGATCACACGAGCAAGTTTTTTTGGGGGACAATCCTATGCCAATAAAACGAACCAATCATAAAAAACAACTCACTTGGATAGTTTTGATAGTCCTTTTGGGGATATTGATTTTTTGGTTGCTAAAAAATGCCTCGGTACCTGACGTATCGCCCTGGCAAATATCAGACCAATCCCCTGAATTTTCGCTCATCTCAACACACAAAATAAATGCTGAAGTCCGAAGATATAGCGGTGAACAGCCTGTTTTTTTAATATTACAAAATAGCAACCTAATATTTCAGGAATCGGTTGGCCCAATTTCTTACAAAGGACGGTTCAACCGTATTAACCTGCTAACGGGCCAGCTTGAGTCACGAATAATCCCGGACCAATCTGTTTCTAACTTTACCAACAACCAACAAACCATTTTTATAGCTCAAGATACATACAGAATACCGATTTATTCTGGTCAAATATTAAAAGATCCTGGTGCAGTGTTGATAAGTGCATTTGATATAGATACAGGCAATGCTGAATGGACTTCAGTCTATAAAGGGTTTACTTTTACTTCGTACATGATTGCTGATGAGAATCAATTAAGGATCGCAGGGCATAATGGGCATGGTGCTGATCGAGATAAAACGGTGTTGGACGTTCTCACGGGGGAAGTATTAGAAGATAACATTGATGAGGCCTTTCAATCAAGCAGAAATTTCCCCTATTATTATCATATAGCAGATTTGGAAGATGGTGTTTTTGTTTTAGCGCACAGCCCAGTTATTGCCTATGATTCAAAAACAGATTCCATCTTATGGCAAACAGATATTATTGGATCGGTCTCGAATTTTTTTGTCAGCAACGGTGTAATTTATTTCTTGGCTCATGATGGCATCTTTCGTGCGTTGGATGCGCAAACTGGTGCAACTTTGGGTTTTGTAAAATTTGAACCTATCGATCCAAATAAAGCAGAACCTTTTGAAGATTATGGCTCAACGAGATATACAGTGGCCGCCGATGGAAACAACGTTGTTTTATACTTTTCGGAAACCCAACAATTGTTTTTCTTTCGTTTCACCAAGAGAAGCGGATGAGAAGTTACTTTCTAGATTAGCTGAAGACTAACGAACGTATCCAATTGCAATTCGTAAAGTGAGAGTTTTTAACGGCCGTTCATCTTGTCACCTCAGCGTAAGGTTCAGACAGTTGTCGTGGTCTATAAGCTATGGAAAATTCAACAATGACACAAACTGAAAAAGTAATGATGTACGGTACGCCTACCTGCCCGATGGTGCCGCCCGTGCGTGGGATGCTGGACCGGGCGCAGGTGGCG
>JBNKLQ010000353.1:0-5584 GCA_050292445.1 Promineifilaceae bacterium (SeqCode)
CGCACCTACCAAAGATTATTCGCAAACGGTGATGCGAACGGTGGCTGATTGGACTGTGGCCGATGAAAGTTGGTTGGTGGCTGAAGTTGCCCCGCTGGCGGCCCGGGCCATTGCCGAAATGGTGGCAGAGGGGCATGAGGAAGCGTCACTTGCCTTAAGCTACCGGCTGGATATGCGCTACAAGGGGCAGTCGCACGAGCTGACGGTCCCCTGGGTAGATGGCGAGACGGCCGTTACGGAACGGTTCCATGCGGCTCACCAACTGCGTTACGGCTATCGTTTGCCTGCGGGTGAGATGATGGAAATTGTGACGCTGCGGGTAACGGCCGTTGCCCCTGTCGATTCACCCGAAATTCCCCAAGAGCCAATCGGGCCGCTAGATGCTAGCGTGGCGGTGGTTGGGCAAAAGTCAGTCTGGTTCAAGCAGCAACCGCAAAATACCATGTTGTACGATCGAGAAAAACTGCGACCAGGACACCAATTTGGCGGTCCAGCAATTGTGTTTCAATATGACACAACGCTGGTGATTCCGCCTGGCTGGCAAACGGCCGTAGACAGCTCCCATAACCTGATTTTGACATTTACTCACTAAACTTGCTGTGGCAATTAGCCTAAGAACTTCTAATAAAAAAGGGCAAACCATTTCCGGTTTGCCCTTTTGGCTGTTGTAAAAGATGTGCTGGTTAGCTCTCTTCTTCGGCGGCTTTGGCTTTGGCAATGACGTCAGATTGAAGATGGTTAGGCACACGGCCGTAACGCAAGTATTTCATGGCAAAAACACCTCGCCCCTGGGTCATTGAGCGCAAATCGGCCGTGTAGGTTAGCATTTCAGCCAGCGGTACTTCTGCATTTACAATGCTTTTGGTACCTTCCTGGTCCATCCCCAAAACACGGGCGCGGCGAGTGTTCATGTCGCCCAGAATGTCGCCCATATTGTCTGACGGCACCGTAACTGAAACTTCATAGATTGGCTCTAGCAACACAGGGCCTGCACCCAGCATTGCTTGCTTGAAGCCTTCACGTCCGGCCGTCTGAAAGGCGATTTCCTTTGAATCCACCGGATGTTCTTTGCCATCATACACAATGGCTTTAACCCCAACAACTGGATATCCAGCCACCGGCCCGGATTCCAGAGCCTGTCGGCACCCTTTTTCTGTCGCAGCCACAAACGGCGCGGAAATGGCCCCACCAAAAATCTCGGAATCAAACTCAAATTCAGCATCATCATCCATAGATTCAACACGTAGGAAAACGCGGGCATATTGCCCGGCACCACCAGACTGCTTTTTATGAGTGTATTCAGCGGAATTGGTTTTGGTAATGGTTTCCCGGTAGGGAACTTTGGGTATGGTCGTGGTGAAATGTACGCCAAATTTAGATTTTGCTTTTTGTACAGCAATATCTAAATGGGTTGGCCCCATGCCAGACAAGATGGTTTCGTGGGTGGCGGTTTCAGTATGCCATTCCAGGGTGGGATCTTCTGCTACCAGGCGAGTAAGCGCCTGGCTAAGCTTGGCCACATCAGATTGGGCAACGGGGTGAATAGCGACCTGGGCGATGGGATCGGGTTGAGCGATGGGAGGTAGTTGGAGTTGGTAACCCCGATCACACAGGGTATCGTTGGTGTGGGCATCCCCCAGTTTAACCACAACACCGATATCGCCGCTGTGCAGTTTGGGAACGGCCGTTTGTTCCTTGCCTGTCAAAATTTGCAATGTGCCTACTCGTACCTCGCTGTCCAGATTAGCATCCCAGATGCGGCTGTCTGACTCCAGCGTGCCGCCATACACACGAATGTAGCTCATCTTGCCATATGGGTCTTCTCGCGTTTTGAAGATGAAACCTGCCAAAGGTGAGCTGTCATCAACTTTATGGGTTTCTTCTTCGCCGCTGGCGTTGGTTGCCGTGAAGCCATCCCCTTCGTTGGGGGCAGGGAAGAGACGCATCATGGCGTTCATGAGTGGTACCACGGCAATACCTGCCTGCGGTGCGCTGTACAGGACCGGGATAGCAGAGCCTTGTTTCATGGCCAACTTCAGGCCCTGGACAATATCTTCATCCGATAGGCCATCGTTTTCGAAATATTTCTCCATCAAGGCATCATCACCTTCAGCCGCAGCTTCTACAATGGCCAGATGGGCTTCTTCAACTGCATCGGCCAAATCATCAGGAATAGGTCCGCGCTCATCCTTGTCTCCCAGGCGCGCTTCCATCGAGAGTAGATCGACAACTCCTTTGAAGTCAGGGCCTTCACCTATGGGTAGCTGGAGTGGGATGAAGTTGCCACTGAGGTTATCTTCAACGCTTTTGTAGGCGCGTGCTGCTCGAACATTGTCTCGGTCCATCTTATTAATGACCACAACGCGAGGCAAGTTGCGCTTCTCGGCCGAATGCCAGACAATTTCAGTACCCACTTCAACGCCAGCGACGGCCTCAACTAGCACAACTGCGCCTTCAGCTACGGCCAGTGCCGCGTTGACTTCACCGATAAAATCAGCGTAGCCCGGTGTATCCATCACGTTGATTTTGTACTCTTTCCATTCAATGGGGGCCAGGGCGGTGGCGATGGAGCTATTGCGATTGATTTCTTCTTCTTCGAAATCCATCGCGGCCGTCCCACTTTGCACATCGCCCATGCGGGTGGTGACGCCAGTGTTAAATAGCAATCGTTCGACGAGGGTTGTTTTCCCTGCGCCGTTGTGTGAAATGAGTGCTAAATTACGAATTTGACCAGTTTTATACTCTTTCATTCGTTAAAACCTCTTGGAAATTGGTATCATTTATAGATATTTTTGGGCAGGCGACTAGGCCATTGGGTGAGTACATTGTGAGGGGATTGTTGGTGTGCTTCAAGCGTATCAATGATATTTTGGTGACCGTCACCTGATCGGGGAAATCAAATGAGTGGTTCCTTTCTCTTTTTTTGGGTTTGCCCGTTTTCTTTAGACTATGGTGAACGGGCAAACCTTGCGGATGCATTACTTATTCATAGGTTATTTGTAAACGCATCCTTAGGTTCTTGGGAACGGCGCTGATTTTATTGGAAAAGAGGGCAGTTGTCAAAACGGTGCAACGGCCGTTTCGCTGCTGCGTAATGGGTCACTAATGGGAGAGTCCCTGTTTATTTTTGTACTTTGGAGGTTCTGGCGATGGATGATTTACATGAAAATCGACGACATAAAAACGGCCGTTCTCTTTTCGGCCCGATTTTTTTGATTGGTTTAGGCGTTTATTTTTTGCTGCGCAACATGGGTATTGTGTCTGATTTGAATTGGGCAGTAGCGCTTCAGCTATGGCCGTTACTGCTCATCTTTATCGGCATCAATATTATTGTGCAGCAGGTGAGACGGCCGTTTGGCACGGCACTTAGCGGCCTAGTAGGGTTAACGGCCATTGCTGTTTTTGGCGCAGTGTTGTTCTTTGGTGTGGAGCTGCCGTTTTTATCTAGGTTCAATTTGCAAAGCACGATGGAGTACCGGCAGGAGACGGTTGCGGTGAGTGCGGATGGTGTAGAAACGGCCGTGGTTTCCCTGGATTTAGGCAGTTTGGGTGCGGACATCACCGGGGCGGATAGCAGCCAAAACGTGCTGGAAGGTACGCTTAGTGTGGCAGGAGATCTTGATCTGCGCCAAAGAACCCAAGGTTCGGAAGCAGTCATTTCGCTTAGTGAAGACACCTCTGGCTTTTGGTGGGGCAGCTGGATAACGAATGAGCAACAGCCCCCCTGGCAAATTGGGCTGAGCCGAACCATCCCGTTGGACTTAACCGTCGATGTGGGTTCGGGCCAAACAGATTTAGCGCTAGGTAGCTTGCTGTTGAGCGATCTGTATGTTGATTTTGGCTCTGGGGCTGCCAATTTGCAGCTGCCAGGCGGCGATTATGACATTCGCCTGGATGGCGGTTCGGGTAAACTGGTGATGACTTTGCCGCAAAACGGCCGTCATGAGCTAGAGCTGGATGGTGCTTCTGGGGCGGTCAATCTGTTTTTGCCGCCCAACATGGCAGCACGCATAGAGTTGGACAGTGGTTCGGGGCGTGTTTCGCTGGATGATCGCTTTGAGCAACTCTCCGGCGACGACGAGGATGGCGTCTGGGAAACTCCTAACTACGATTCAGACGGAGCAAACAGCATCCTCATCTTTATTGACGGTGGCTCTGGAGCGATTTCGCTTGAACAGCAGACGGGACGATAATTCAGTGTTCAGTGAATCAGTAATCAGTGGACTGACCCACTGATTACTGAAAATTGGCTTACTGATTACTGTTCCTGGGCTAGCTGCTTCATGTGGGCCAGTACGGCCGTAATCCCATTTAATCGTTGGCCAGTAAGCACTTTTTGCAGCCCCATCCCCAAATAAAATTCCAAGGGAATTTTTTGAATGTCTTCCGGGGTAGTCCAGCCAATGCCTTCTTGTAACACAGAGGCATAGCCACGCACGGTGGGGGCTTCTGCGGGGATGTCAAAATGGTAAAAGATTTTGCCATTCTGCCATTCCGAGTAGATGAAGACAGGGGACATGCACTCATGCACCTCATCCGCATTTGTTTCGCTGGTGTTAATGTAATCAGGCACTGGCGGCAGTTTTTCGGCAAACTCCAGCAGGTACTCTAGCTTCTCCTGGCCGACGCAGATGCTAAAATCTTCTACAATTTCCTGAAGTCTTGGAGGCATTTAGTATCTCCTCACCTAAATAGCAGCTAATTTTTACGTGCTGCTCTCCGTTAATTACCAATAATTCACCCTTAATATTTAAGGTTTCTACAGTATACCGACGTTCTGTAAAATTTGCATTTGCCAAGCCTATCCCCTCACTGATAAGGGTGGCAATTCCCTCAAGACTATCAATCTGTTCATCTGTCAGGGATTCAGCCTCTAGTTCTGCCTCTAATTTTGCCCGATCACCCTCTAAAGATTTGATTTTTGTTTCCGAGCGATTTTTTCTGTCTATCAACATATCCTGCATAAGATCGCCCTCTAAGTATAAATCCAGAGAGAGTTCTAGTTTCTCTCTCTCTTGTTCAAGTAAACTGTCTATCACAGCCAGCTGCTCCCTCAGAGGTTGTGTCAATTCCTTCTTTTTTTCCCGATACTTTTTTGCCTTTTCACGTATTGTTTCGGGATTCCGTAATAGTTCCTCAACCCATTCCCAAACAACCGGGTCAACCCGATCTGCACGGAAGTGGGGTGTTCTGCAATGGTGACGATAAGTACCTTTTCTTGTTGCCCGACAAACATAGTAAAGATTTGGTTTAGCTTTATTACGGCTCATGGCATTGACAGCGACACCAGCGCCACACTCACCGCATCTTAGTAATCCCCTGAGGAGATATTCATAACGTGTATTTCGGGCAGCCAGTTTCTTGTTCTTTCTCTTGCGAGCTTGGGCTGCATCCCATTTTTCTTGGCTGATAATTGCAGGAATCGCAACTTCAATCTGATGGTCTTTAGGATTAGCTGTGTTGGTAGCACTGTTATATTTTCCATATCGCCATATGCCTAGATAAGTTTCCATGGTAAGGATATTGGCTACTGTCGCTACGACCCACTCTCCAACCTTTCGCTTTTTTCTGATTTTCCTCTTAG
>JBNKLQ010000354.1:0-5582 GCA_050292445.1 Promineifilaceae bacterium (SeqCode)
ATCGCGTACGAACAATCCCAGCCAGATTGGGAAAAAGACAGCTACATCTCGCAAATTTGGTTGGTAGCTGCTGCTGGCAGATCAGAGCCACGACAGCTTACCTTTACGCCCAACGGCAGCCGTCAGCCTCGCTGGTCGCCAGACGGCCGTTTCCTGGCCTTCATCTCCAAGCGAGAGGATGATAAAGTCAGCCAGATTTACCGGCTGTCGCCCACTGGTGGCGAAGCGGAGCGGCTGAGCGAAGCCGAAACCGACGTGCAGCAATTCTTCTGGGCACCGGATGGGCAATCACTGGCGTTTACGGCCGTAGACCCCGAAAGCGAAGCCGACAAAGAGCGCGAAAAGACCTTTGGCAAATATCAGGTGGAGGATGAGGATTTTAAGTACACGCACCTGTGGCAGCTCACCCTGGCAGACAAAAAGCTGCGCAGGCTGACAGGCGGTAAGCAGTTTACCGTTTCCAGTTTCAGGTGGTCGCCAAACGGCCGTTTCATTGCTTTTGCCGCCCCACCCAACCCAGACATGGGCGTTTATGAACTGGTGCAGCTTTTCCAGATTGAGGTAGCAACGTTAGAACTGGCAGCCCTGACTCCCACTGGTTACACTGCACCCCACTACTCGCCAGACGGCCGTTTTCTCTTCTGCCTCAAAGTGTCCGACCATTATTATGAAATTGCGCAGCCCCACCTGATTGATCTGGAAACGGGCAAAATCCAGCCCGTTCCCTTCGACTTTGGCGAAAACATTTCCCCCCTGGACTGGCTGGAGGATGGCATTGTTTTCTCCGCCGCCAAAAGCACCAATCTTCACCTGTTCCGCCTTAATCCTCACAGCGGTGAGATAAAACAACTTTCCCCAGATTTGGCTGATGGCTGGGTCTCGATGGCTTTTGCGGGAAGCGCTGCTGCGGACGGCCGTTTCGCTGCACTCATCATGGACAATGCCAGTCAACTCAATGAAGTGGTCTTGTTTAATTTGCAAACAGGCGACTGGCACAATCTCACCAATCTTAGTGCCGAGGTGGCGGCATGGCAGCTCAGCCAACCAGAACCCTATCAATGGCACAGCACTGACGGCACTCCGATTGAAGGCACACTCACCAAACCAGTTGACTTTGACCCGCAGAAAAAATATCCACTGCTGGTGGTCATTCATGGCGGACCAAGCTGGGTCTCACTCCAGCAAAAGCTGGCCCGTTACGACCGTCGCTCCTACCCACTGCCACTGTGGCTGGCTAAAGGCGCGCTCATTTTGCAGCCCAACTACCGGGGCAGCATCGGTTACGGCGCGGCATTTCAGGCACACAACGTGCGCAATTTGGGGCTGGGTGACTACGACGATGTCATCAGCGGCGTCGATGCGCTTATTGCTGAAGGTTGGGTCGATCCCAGCCGCGTGGGCACGATGGGTTGGAGCCAGGGCGGCTACATCTCCATGTTCATCGCCACCTACAGCGACCGCTTCAAAGCGGTCTCGGCTGGCGCGGGCATCTCCAATTGGATGACGTATTATGTCAATACCGATGTGCATCCGTTCACTCGTCACTATCTGCAAGCCACGCCGTGGGACGAGATGGAAATCTACAAAAAAACATCGCCTATGACCTACATCAAAACCGCGCAAACCCCTACGCTCATTCAACACGGCCGTAATGATGTCCGCGTTCCTCTGCCCAACGCCTACGAGCTGTACCAGGGCCTGCGCGACATGGACGTGCCAGTGCGCTTGGTAACCTATCCGGGAATGCCGCATGGCCCACACAAGCCGCGTCAATCCCGGCAGATCATGCAAGATAATCTGGACTGGTTTAATCAGTGGATTTGGGATGAGGCAAAGGATGAGGAGAAACGGCCGTGTTACATCGGCTATGGCAGCAAGGCTGAACTGGAGCAGCTGCGGCATTGGGCATTACGCGATAATGCCGAACTGTGGGTTTTTACCCCAAATGAAGGGCTCATAAAACCAGACCAGTCAAAAGAAGGCGAACTGGTAGATCTGCAATCCATCCCCGATCTGGCTAACAAGGTGGGCCAAAAATTAGTGGCTGGCAATTACAGCAAGTTGGTCTTTTATTCGGCAGCAGTGGGAAAACGGCCGTCTGCCCAAACCGTCCTAGGCTGCCTGCACCTGGCAGCAGCCCAGGCTGGCGGGTTGAAGGTGGTGCATGAAGAAGTTGAAGCGTGGGGCAAAGAATAAAAGCGGGGTCACACTTTCCACTTTTTACTTCCCTACGGCTTAGTGCCATCCGGCAAAGTCGCATTCTTCAAAGACTTCACCGTGGCTAACTGCTCTGGGGTGATGCGTGCACCCGTGAGGTCAGTCCCACTGAGATCTGCGCCAGTGAGATCCGCATTGAAAAGATAAGCTCCGCGTAAATTGGTCCAGTTGAGATACGCGCCAGCCAGATTAGCTCCATTCAAATTTGCTTTTTCCAGATTGGCCTCGCTAAGGGTGCCTCCTTTCAAATTCACAAAATGGAGCTTGGCTTTGCGCAGTTGGGCCTTACGCAAGCTGGAGCCACGCAAATCCAGACCATTAATTTTGGCTTCGGTCAGGTTTACCTCATCCAGATTTGCCATGTTAATTTCTGCACCAAATAGATTCACATTGCGTAAATCCTGGCCCGTCAGCTTGACGCCAGTCAAATCGGCACGGGCAAATTGGGCATCAGCTAAATTCGCGCCGCGCAAATCCGTCTCCTCCATTTTGGCACCCTCAAACGTAACGCCGGTCAAATCCGCCTGACGAAAATCGACATGGTTAAGCTGAGCACGCTCAAAGTTTGCACCGACAAATGAAGTGCCATTCAACACAGCGTTACTCAGATTGGTTTCCACCAGGGTGGCTCCGTCTAACGAGCCATCGGTTAACCAGCCTTCGGCCTTGAGCTCGGCCACGGCACGTAAAGCAATGGCGTTGCTAGTGCTGCCCAATTCGCGAATGAGCAGTTCTTTGCGCCGCTGGTTTTCGCGCCGCTCGTTCAAGTAGTCGATAAGCAACACCGTGGTAGCAATACTGAACAACTCTGAGCTGATATTGGCGTAAAAATCCTCCACCACATCGCTAAAGGTAATGCGACCTGGGTGCTGGTTCAAAAAGCCAGAAACACCAAAGATCAGCGCCAAAAAAAGGAAGACAACCCCCACCACTCGCGTAATGTTCATCGTTTTGAGGTTGAATTTGCCCATGTGTGTCCTTGCTCCAACGAGACCCCAGGGGTTTTGGTCATCTTTTGATTTTAATATCTACAAGTAAACCCCTGGGGTCTGAATTCTTACGGATGCAGCTCTACGGCCGAATTCGACAGCACCACTTCATCCCGCTCGGCCACTTTGCTTTGGAAAACAATTCGCGTATCCGACTCACGCCACATTTCGGTGACGATGGTCTCGCCAGGGAAGACGTGTTTGCTAAAGCGCACCTTGATGCTTTTGAAGCGAGCTGGATCGTTGTCGGCAAAATGTTTGAGTACAGCGCGCCCAGCAAAGCCAAAGGTACACAAGCCATGTAAAATCGGCTGGCGAAAGCCGCCCATGGCCGCCATTTGTGGGTCGGCGTGCAGCGGGTTGCCATCGCCAGAGCTGAGCCGGTAGAGCAGCGCCTGGTCGGGCCGGGTTTGCTGGCGGTGCACGGCATCGGGCGGGCGGTTGGGCGGCAGGTTCTGCTCGCTGGTGGACGGGCCACGCTCACCGCCAAAGCCACCAAGCCCGCGAATGTAGGTCGATGATTGGTTGAAGGCCACTTCGTTCCCCTGGCTGTCGCTGCTGATCACGTCAGTGATGAGGACCGCGCCTTTGCCTTTGTCGTAAACGGCCGTAATCTTGGCCGTATTGTGAATGGTGGCCGAGTTGGGTAACGGCCGTTTCAATTCCAAATATTGCTCGCCGTGCAGCAGCATCATCGGATTGAACTCCAGCCCCGGCACCTGCGTGATTTGCCAGAACAGGACAAAAGGAAAAATGACAGCCATCGTCGGCAGCGGCGTAAAGTCACGGCTCAATTCGTAGACAAACTTCAGCTCCTCCGCGTCCATCGGATCGGCCGCTGCTCCTACGGACAGCGCATACAGGCTCACGTCCCGCTCGGTGTAAACGTAGTCGGCCGGTTTGTATTCATGCCCCAGCACTTTTTCTAAATCAATTGACATTCTCACTTTTCCCTTGATTCAAATATGGCAACAATAAGCTCTTCATTTCTGTTGAGTCGTACTGTTCTGCAATTATCAATCCTGATTTAGCGTGTGCACCAGCGTTTAAAATAGCTGAAATGATTTCAATGGATTGACTGTCTAACTCATTACCTAACTGGTTTGCAGAATCGAGCGCAATATCAACTGCATGTGCCAATGGCGTTAAGTCACCATTAGCTCTCTCAACATCTGCACCAAAATCAACAAGCAATTTGACACACTCTATTTGCTGATTCTCAATTGCAGCATGTAAAGCATTCCATTCACCGGATTCTAAATCGATGTCCGAACAATTTCGAAGAAGCTGCTTTACTTGACCAATGTCCCCGGCGAAAGCAGCTTGCACTAATTTCTGAGTATCCGCTTCATTCATCTCTTTGCAGCTTAGGATTGTTAGCGTGGCGATCTTTGTCGCGGGTGGTTTTTTTGGCCATGTTTTGGTGGAAAGCGGCCGTTAAATCAATGCCGGTCTGGTTGGCAATGCAGGTGAGCACAAAGAGTACGTCGGCCAGTTCATCGGCCAGGTTGACCGTTTCGTCGCTCTTTTTGAAGCTCTGGTCGCCGTACTGCCGGGCCATGATGCGGGCCACTTCACCCACTTCTTCCATGAGAACGGCCGTATTCGTCAATTCTGAATAGTAGCGCACCCCAATCGTCCGCACCCACTCATCCACCGTCTTCTGCATTTGTCGGATCGTGATGTCGCTCATAAATTTGACGCCTCGCGCGGCCGTTCTGCCAGCCAGCGCAAATAAATGCAATACTCGTTCTTTTTGGAAACAGAGGCAATCTCCAACAGCTCTTCTGGGCCGATGTACCCTTTACGGTACGCAATTTCCTCTACGCAACCCACCTTCAATCCCTGCCGGTGCTCGATGGTTTGTACATAGTTGCTGGCTTCCAGCAGGCTGTCATGCGTGCCCGTGTCCATCCAGGCATAACCGCGCCCCAAAAGCTGCACCTTCAGCTTGTTCCGCTTGAGATATTCGTTATTCACGTCCGTGATTTCATACTCGTGCCGGGCCGACGGTTTCAGGCTTTTGGCAATCTGCACGACGTCTTTGTCGTAAAAATAAAGCCCGGTGACGGCATAGTTTGATTTGGGCTCGGCCGGTTTCTCTTCGATGCTGAGCGCCTTGTACTCTTTGTCGAACTCGACCACACCGTACCGCTCTGGGTCGCGCACGTAATAAGCAAAGACCAGCCCGCCATCGCTCAGCTGGCCCGCATTCTGCAAAATTTCCGACAGGCCCGGACCGTAAAGGAAATTATCGCCCAAGATAAGCGCACACGGCTCGCCGTTAATAAATTCCTCGCCGATGACAAACGCTTGCGCAATGCCACGCGGCTCCGGCTGGACGGCGTATTCAATGTTCAGGCCCAGGCGCGAGCC
>JBNKLQ010000355.1:0-5580 GCA_050292445.1 Promineifilaceae bacterium (SeqCode)
GCTCTTCGCTGAATCGCTCAGCCGCTTCCTGGTGGAGGTTCGCCCCGAAGACGCCCCCCGCTTCCGCGAACTGCTGGCTGATGTGCCGCATGAGTGTGTGGCGGTGGTTGGCGGGGATACGTTGGTGGTGAACGGCCGTACCGGCGCACCCATCCTGAACCTGACTGTTGAGGAAATGGAGCAGGCGTGGCGGGGACACGTTGTCGGTAATCCGTATTCGGTAATCGGTAATCAGTATTCAGTGAATAGTAGACCGACCACCGATTACCGTTCACCGATTACCGATAACCGACCGAAGGTACTGATTTTGCACGCCAACGGCAGCAACCGCGACCATGACGCGGCGCTGGCCTGTACACTGGCGGGTGGCGAACCGGAGATTGTACACATCAATCAGCTCATGGCTGGCGAGCGGCGGCTGGCGGATTATGGCATGTTGGTGATTCCCGGCGGCTTCTCATACGGCGATGATCTGGGCGCTGGCGTGCTGTGGGCGCTGGATTTGCGAGAGCGGTTTGGCGAGGCATTGCGGGACTTTGTGGCAGACGGCCGTCCCGTCCTTGGCATCTGTAATGGCTTCCAAACGCTGGTAAAGGCAGGCGTTTTGCCGGGCTGGGGTGCAGGGGAGCTGAGGCGCAGGGGAGGCGTAACGCTTACTTTTAACCAATCGGCCCAATTTGAATGCCGCTGGGTGATGTTGCAGCCCAATCCCAACAGCCCCAGCCTGTTTACTCAGGGCCTCTCTGAACCCATCTACTGCCCCGTCGCCCACGGCGAAGGCCGCCTGTCGGTAGCAGATGAGGCTGCGCTGGCCGCGTTGCAGGCGGAGAATTTGATACCACTCCGGTATTCGGTAATCGGTAATCCGTCATCGGTAAACGGTGAGGTAGTTACCGATGACCGTTCACCGATAACCGATTACCCAAATAACCCCAACGGCTCCGTCCTCGACATCGCCGCACTGTGCAACCCGGCGGGCAACGTACTGGGGCTGATGCCGCACCCAGAGAACCACATCTTTCCCTGGCAGCACCCTCGCGCCAGTCGGGGCGAGCAGGGGATGTTGGGACTGCGGCTGTTTGAAAACGGGGTGAAGAATATTTAATACGAAGGAACGAAGAAACAGAGATACAAAGAAAAACTTTGTTCCTTCGTTTCTTTGTCCCTTTGTCATAAAAAAGGTGACACAATGTTGACTCATGAAGAACTTTTAGCAGCGATTCCCAACTGTCTGGACAGTACCGATTTTGCGGGCTTGGGTGAAAAATATGAGGGCAAAGTGCGGGATGTGTATGTGCAGAACGGCCGTCGCATTTTAATCACCACAGACCGAGTCAGCGCCTTTGACCGGGTGCTGGGCTTGATTCCATACAAAGGACAGGTGCTGAACCAGCTGAGCGCTTGGTGGTTTGAGCAAACGGCCGATCTGGCCCGCAATCACGTTATCTCTGTGCCTGATCCCAACGTGACGATTGCCCATGAGGCCCAACCGTTGCCAGTGGAAATTGTGGTGCGCGGCTACATCACAGGGGTCACCAAGACATCGTTGTGGTATTTGTACGAGCAGGGGGAGAGACGGCCGTATGGTATTCAGCTCCCCGACGGCCTGCAAAAAAACGATCCGCTGCCGCAACCAATCATCACCCCCACCACCAAGGCCGAAAAAGGCGGCCACGACGAGCGGCTGACGGAGGCTGAGATTTTAGAGCAAAAGTTGGTCGGTGCTGAGTTGTGGGAGGAGATTCGGGAAACGGCCGTTTTCCTCTTCAAGCGTGGCCAGGAAATTGCAGCACAGGCAGGGCTTGTTTTGGTGGACACCAAGTATGAGATGGGATTGGTTGATGGCAAACTGACCCTCATTGACGAAATCCATACCCCCGACTCCAGCCGCTACTGGCTGGCAGAGACCGCCGGACCCCAAGGGTTTTCAAAAGCCACAGAACAGTCAAAATCGAAACCCTTGGGGTCTTCACCCGAAAACTACGACAAAGAATTCATGCGCAAATGGTACGCCGCCCAAGGCTATCGCGGTGACGGCACGCCCCCCACCATGCCCGCTGATTTCATCGCCCAAATCGCCGCCCGCTACCTGGCCACTTTTGAAATGCTTACAGGTAAAAACTTTTTTCCTGGTGAAAAGCCTGTGCTTGAAAGAATGAAGAATAATTTATTACGAAGGGACGAAGGATGAAAGAAACGAAGGGGAATAAAGTGGTTGGGAAGTTAGTTCCAGAAGATGATTTGAGTCATCAAATCATTGGGGCGGCGATTGAAGTGCATAGAACTTTGGGCGGGCCGGGCTTGTTGGAGAGCGTTTATGAAGAAGCGATGGTTTGGGAATTAATCGATCGTGGGCTGGATGTAAAACGTCAGGTAGCGGTGCCTATTTCGTACAAAGGAAATCAGCTCACCACACCGTTACGAATCGATTTGTTGGTTGAAGACCTAATCATTGTCGAAAATAAGGCTATGACAAAATATAATTCTATCTTTGCCACTCAGACTTTAACCTATTTGCGATTGATGAATCTGCGCCTCGGGCTTGTAATCAACTTCGGTGAAAAATACGTCAAACGAGGCATCCATCGCGTACCTAACCTTTATTAAATCTTTGTTCCTCCGTCCCTTCGTATAAATAAAGTTTGAGGTGATGACATGAATGAACAACCACTAGTCGCAGTAATCATGGGCAGTACGTCTGATTGGGAGACGATGCGGCATGCTGTGGAAACGCTGGAGGAGTTTGGCGTGCCGCATGAGGCGAAGGTGGTCTCCGCGCATCGCACGCCGGAGCTGATGGCGAAGTATGCCCAAAGTGCCGAAGCGCGAGGCTTGCAGGTGATCATTGCCGGGGCGGGAGGGGCGGCGCATTTGCCGGGCATGGTGGCGGCGCAGACGGTACTGCCGGTGCTGGGCGTGCCGGTGCAAAGCCGGGCCCTCAACGGCCTGGATTCGCTGCTCTCCATTGTGCAAATGCCTGGTGGCGTGCCCGTGGGCACACTGGCGATTGGCAAAGCCGGAGCCAAAAATGCAGCCCTGCTGGCAATTGCCATCCTGGGCAATCAACATCCTGAATTCCGCCAAAAGCTACACAACTTCCGCCAATCTCAAACCGAAAAAGTGCAAACGGATAAATTACCAGTAAATTATGAGTGACTATAAAAGATTATCTTTTATTTTGTTCTGGCTCTTATTGATTATGCTGTTGATTTTCACCGCATGTACACCATATTATCGCCCACTGATCGAACACAAAACGACAACTTCTTCCCCGCCTTTTGTATTGGAAGAAACTGTTTCTAATGTCGTTGTTATTAGAATTATTAACAATCAAGGTCCGCCATTTTTGCTTGTAGAGGAACAATTAACATTTGTTGGAAAATTTGAAGAGCGAACCAATACAGAAGATCGTCTGCTCTCGCAAAACGATTTGAAGGTGATCAGTTTAGATGCCTACACGGGTGAGATTAAATGGCAAGTTGATGCGCCTAATAATACCGGATACTTTGCAACAGATTCTGAACGATTCTACTTTGAAGCAGACAGAAATTCTTGCCCCACAGGTATTCGTGCACTTGATTTACGGTCTGGTAAGGAACTTTGGCGCATAGATCTAAATGACGATTGCAAAGGCGCGGATTATTTAGCCGTATTGGATTCTCACTTGTATGCTAGAACGTCTCAACGCGGGTTTGGCGATTATTATCAAATTGTGCCTGAGACAGGCGAGATTTTACAAGTTACCTCTGCGCGAGCAGATTATAGCCCAGCAATATTTCACATCGATTATTCGCCTTATACTGAATATAAAATGACAAATAATGGCATAGTTATTGCAGAGGGGGCAAATAGTTGGCTGACCAACCCTGGCCCTCCCAATGGAGGCCCCGACTCTTCTGCGCCTATTGTTCTTGATCATGCATTTTTTCTGAAGGCTACAAATGTAGGCAGTGTAGGCTACTATATTTGGGCGGTTAAGAAAGAGGATGGAACTATTCTCTGGCGATACGATGAAGATATTATCAGCAACGTGGCAACTAATAGACGATATGCTTTTTTCTTAACAGATGCTCCCAGTTTAATTGCAGTAGACTTACTCACTGGTGAAAAGAGAGCTGAGGTTTTGTTTACACCTGGATTGGTAGAAGTAGATGTAATTAATACAGCATTTTTTGTGGCGGCAAGTGAAGATTCGGTGGCGGTATATTTGGGGTCGAGCAATCAGATTTTTATTTTTCGACTTAAGAACAATTGAAAATGTTTTGTAAAGCTGTAACTAATATCTGGCTTATAAATTTAGCTCCTTAACAACAAAAATTACCCATTGGCGCGACCTGCCGTCTGCGTTAAAGTTCGAGGCGATTCAATAACTTAACCACTGAACAAGGCAGGACAAAACAGATGTTTCTCAATGTACTCATCATCATTGCCAGCATTGCGGCGCTGGCGTATGGGGCCACCTTCATTGTGGACTCCGCCGCGCGCATGGCACGACACTTTGGCGTCTCTGAACTCATCATCGGGCTGACGATTGTGGCTGTGGGCACCTCTGCCCCTGAGTTTGCGGTGACGATTAAAGCGGCCGTTTCTGGCCAGGCCAATATTTCGGTTAGCAACATCGTTGGTTCTAACATTTTTAACCTGGGTTTTATTTTGGGCGGCGTTGTCGCTGTGCGAGCCATCACTACGACGCCTAAGATTGTGTACCGCGATGGCGGGATGCTGGCTGGGGCAACGCTCATTTTGCTCTTTTTCATGCGCGATTTGCATTTGCAACCGTGGGAAGGTGCCGTTTTATTGGTGCTGCTGTTTGCCTATTTGCTTTATTTGTACACGCAACGGGACGTTGATTTGGAAGAAGTGCCCGATGGCGATTTCCGCTGGCGTGACGTACCGTTGTTTGCGCTAGGTATTGCGATGGTGGTGCTTGGTGGCGATTATCTGGTTGAGTCAGCCACTGAAGTGGCGCGGCTGTTGGGTCTATCGGAATGGGTCATTGGCGTAACGATTGTGGCGGCGGGCACTTCTGCGCCGGAGATGGCTACCTCGCTGGTAGGCGTGCTGCGCGGCCATGCGAACATTTCGATAGGCAATCTGATTGGCAGCGATTTGTTCAATCTGTTGGGCGTGTTGGGACTGGCAGGTGTGATCCAATCCCAGCCAATGGTGATTGATTCGGCCGGATTGAGCAGCTTGATGGTGCTCAGCGGCATGGTGATTTTTGTGGTGGTGTTGATGCGTGTAGGCTGGAAGCTTAACCGCTGGGAAGGCTTTATGCTGATTTTGATTAACTTGCTGCGCTGGATTTTGGATTTTTCATCGAAATAAGGTTTTATTGTCATGATTTTACCGGGTTCAACGATTGGTGTTTTGGGGAGTGGCCAGCTGGGTCGCATGCTGGCCCTGGCGGCACGGCCGTTTTCCTACAACGTCCATGTCTTTTCCCCAGAAGCCAACTCCCCCGCCGGGCAAGTGGCTGATCGGGAGTTTGTGGCTGCCTATGACGATTTGGCTGCCGTGCGCGAGTTTGCCCAAAGCGTGGATGTGGTGACCTACGAGTTTGAAAACGTGCCGCTGGCT
>JBNKLQ010000356.1:0-5559 GCA_050292445.1 Promineifilaceae bacterium (SeqCode)
CCAGCGGTTGGGGATGGCGGCGCAGCAGTTTGCCCAACAGTATGATTGGCGGGTAGTGGTGCCCAAATTTCTAGAGATTTACCAACAGCTTTTATCTGGTTAAGATACAGAGATTGCCCGTGCTGCCTCAACTCGGTCAGGATGTTTCTCACGCAGGTCTATGCCATGCTCCAGCAAACCTTTGAGATTGGTCATAAAGAAGCTCCAGCCTAAATTGCAGGAGAGATGGTAGTGACGGCCGTATTCCGAATCTGTCATATTTTCCTGGGTCAAGGACAATTTGGTATACCCATCTTCCAATTCTTCAACCTGAACAGTGACGATGACATTTGTGTCTGATTTTGGTGACTGCTTTCCGAAGGTAAAGCGGATCTGCTCATTGGATACAACATCACAAATAACGCCCGTTGTTGCTAAATCCTGATGCCAGCGCCAATGATACTGGTCGCCAGGGCCAATGCGTTCTGTACCGCCCCGCTTTCCTTGCCCATTCATAGTGTAATCGGCTTCGGCGATGAACCATTTGACGAGTTCATTGGGGATGGCCCAGGCGTCAAAAACGACTTGTCCAGGGGCTTTGATAAAAACCTGTTTCTCAAATCTTGTCCAATTGAATGTCATGAGACTTTACTCCTGTTCGGTTGATTGGTCTAAATAATCTGCTAGGGCGGATAAACGACGTTCCCATTGCGCCCGAACTCGATCAACCCAGGTGATGGCTTCTGTAAGCTGTTGAGGCCGCAAAGTGTAATAACGATCTCGCCCATCCTGCCGCACGGAAACTAAATTTGCGTTGGCCAAAATGCGTAAATGCTTGCTCACCCCTTGTCGAGTGATGGGCAAATCCTTGGCTAATTCTGTAGACGTTTTGTCACCTTCAGCCGACAGCCGCTCGATGAGGATGCGGCGGGTTGGGTCTGCCAGGGCGACAAAAACACGCTGTTGGGCATCGTCGCTCATACTGGCTGTCCCGATAAATAGGCCACCAGTTCCTCTAGTTCAGAAGCCCAGCCACTACTGTTTTCCCGGAAGGCGCGTTCGCGTAGACTTGGATCGAGGCTGGCGAATCCAGTTTCTAACACCCGCAGTTTTGTGCCTGTTGCTGTAGGCGTCAGTTCAAAAGTGACCAGGGTGCTGTTGGTTCCATTCATGGCCACATTTTCCGGGACGCCATTGGCTCGCCAGCGATAGGCGAACCTGGTCATCGGATCAACAGTTTGGATAACGCCACCTGCCTGGCCGTACTCATCCCACTCAAAAAGAATGGGGCTGCCTTCTTCCAGAGTCATGGTTACCCGGTTGCCGAACCATTGATTAAGCCCTTCTGGTGTGGTGATGGCCTGCCATACTTTTTGTCGTGGATGCGGTAATTCAAGAACTGATTCGATTTGGTCGATTGTTGTCATTGCTTATCTCCTTCCGGCTATTTGATTGTAGAGTTGTTGAAGCGAAACTAATCGGTTGCGTATATTCTAGCAAATTAGAGGGAATTATGCAACTGATTGGTTGCGTATTTGATGAACAGCGGTTATTTTGGGTGTTACGGCCGTTTTTCTTTGGCCAATGTGGGGAAAGAGAACGAATGAAGTTACGCAGTTGGTAAAACAACCAGCGTATTTAAAACATCAATTTCCAGGTTATTTTGCTCGATGACCTGGTGCCAGTTTTGATAAGCGGGTGGGGGATCATATTGAAAGGAAGTGGGGTTGTAGGTTCCAAAAATGCCAGTCATAACGGCCGTAATATCTGTTGCCGCTCCCTTCACTCCATCATCCGTCGCTCTGGCTCCCAGGTAAAAATCATTGCCGGGCCAGGAGACATGGTCCCAGGCGACGACGCTTACCAGTTCGCAATTGCTGAAATTGTCGCCCGGTTCTTCGTAGGTGGTGGGCTGGCAGAGCTGCGGTTTGGGTTCGTTGCCGTGGGTGTACGGCCGTACCAAAAAACTCAACCTATCCAGTTCTATTCGCTCATTTTGGCATTCGCGGTAGGGATCGTAATAAATTGCGCGAATATGTGAAAAAGATGCTGCATGTTTAAACACAAACGCCTGTAACATTCGCTTCAGCTTTTCGCCTAATTGTCCGTGGAACGGCCCGGCAAACTGCCCACAGCCCAATCCCGGCACCGTGACAAACGCTTGCCTTCCGCGCTGTCGCATCCGCTCATTCACGTACAAAAACGAGGGCAGCAGCCGCCGCTCATACAACCGAAAATAGGCATCTTCGTCGATTTGATCGTTGGCGGTAACCAGTTCATTCCAATCGGCGGGAGTGTGGGAACGGCCGTTCCTTAACAATGCTCCCGGTACAAACAACAGCATCCCAGTGAATGGCGGATTGTGAACATCGGGGTTTTGGTGACGGCCGTTGTCAAAAAAGGTCACCGGAGCAACGATAGCGACGTCGCCCAGCAAGCCTAACTCGGTGAGGTTCCAGTCGGAGCCGTCCCCCGCCACAGCACTTTCGGCAAAGATTTGCGGCCGTTTGGTGCGGACGAGCTGTTCCAACATCATTTCCACAGTGAGGGTTGCTAAATTCAGGCTGGCCAATTTCTGTTGCAGGTAGTTGCCTGCCCGTTGGCCCCCCTGGAGTTTGCCCAAATAATCCTGGGCGCGTTTGTAAGTGCTTTGGCTGAGTAGCGTTTTGTATTTTGGCATGGTGTCAGATGTTATTCACCAATATCGCATTGTAATGAAGAAATTGGAACGCAGATATACCTGATAAACTTGATCATGGAAATCAGGGCAATCTGCGTCCTATTGCAAATCGATGTTTGGCTCTTTTGGGCAGTGTGTCAGTGGCACGAGTCCATCATCGGTCATCAAGGCTGTTTCTTCCAGGCGGATGCCGCATCGGTCCGGCAGGTAGCAGCCTGGCTCGATGGTGACGATTGTGCCCACCTCTAATGTGTCTTTTTCCTCCGCCCTTTGGGAAAAGAACGGGTCTTCGTGAATGTCCAACCCCAGGCCGTGCCCCAGCCCGTGACCGAAATGTTCGGCGTGTCCGGCTCTAGCCAAAATATCCCGCGCCAGGGAATCTACAGCTTTGAGGCTCATACCTGGTTTGGCGTTCTGGAAAACGGCCGTTTGCGCCCTTAAAACCAGTTGATAAAGCTCAAAATAATGAACCGACGCTTTTGCCCCCAGATAAAACGAACGAGTCATGTCACTCTTGTAGCCATCCACCTGTGCCCCCATATCTACGATGAGTGAATCGCCCGCCCGCAAGCGGCGGCTGCCAGGATGGTGATGGGGCAGGGCGCTGTTGGGACCGGAGGCAACAAGGATGTCAAAGGCCAGTGCCTCGGCACCCGCCTGGCGCAGCGCTTTTTCTAGCTCCCAGGCAACCTCGCGTTCTGTCATCCCGACGCAGGCAATTTGGGGCACCAGCGCCATCACGTCATCGGTGATGGTACAGGCTTTTTGGATGGCTTGAATTTCTACGGCCGTTTTCCGTTGGCGAAGAGGTTCCAAGGTGGCAGGCAATGGCTTCCAGGTGACGCCGGAAACTTCTTCCAGCTCCATCATTTGGGCCAGCGTCATGTGTTTGGCCTCCACGCCAACGTGCGCCGCGCCTGAGGCTGCCAGAAAGTTCCTGGTATCTTCCAGGGTGCGTTGGTGCTTGACCAGGGTAAAGTCTGGCGCTTCGTGGCCCGCCTGAATGTAGTAGCGAAAGTCGGTGGCGATGAGCGCTTGCTTGGCCGTGACTAGCAGTTGACCATTGGAGCCGGTAAAGCCGCTGAGCCAGCGCCGGTTGGCCGGGCTGGTGATCAGTACGCCATCGACTTCCCATTCGGTGAATCTTTGGCGAACGGCCGTAATCCGTTCCTGGTAAATTGATTGATTTTTCATAATAGACTGGTTCCTAAAGAAGAATGGCACGCAGATTTACGCAGATAACGCGGATTTTTCTATCTGTGAAAATTTGTATCCCATTAGTAATCTTCTATGTGTCCCAACTCCGTCTCGAAAATAGCGCGGAGAATGGCCACCATTGTGGCGTAAGTGGGGTCCATGCCAAAGTAGGAGAGGTTTTGCGCGCCCAAATTTTTGCCCTTGCTGAAGGGCGTATCGGAAGCGTAGTGCAACACGCCGACGGGGAACGAACTGTTGTACAGGTTCACTAGTTCATTGGAAGGATGCCGCTTGGGGCGCACCATCTCGTAGATGCCGCTAAGGTATGGCCCCGCTTCCATTTCCATGTCGGTGTACCCTTCCTGGTAAAAAACAGACATGTACCCTTCGTTTTGCAAAAAAGTGCCGGGTACGGTAATGGCTTTCTGATTGTCCATCACCGTGCCATAAACGAGGTAGGGGGCCACGTCATCGGCAATGAAGCAGTTGTCGAACAGGTAGGTGTTGAGGGTGTGTTCATCGTGGACGACGCTGGGGATCATGACATCGCCGATACGGCCGTTTAGCGTTGCTGCCTTACCCATAATGTACACACCGCGCACTTCCGCAATGTTGCGCGCAATCTCCGTGAGTACCTGGTAAGCAGCCATCCCCAGCGGATAATCAATATTAATTAGCAGGGCATTGCTTTTTTGCAGCCTTTCGATACCCGGTACACACAGTCGCTCATCCATGCTGTCTTGTTTTAACGTGTTCAGGGGAATGACCTGCACCTCAATATCAAAGGCATGTTCGCTGGGGATACGGACAAGTCCAGCATCTCGCTCGGCTTTCAACCGGGCGGCCGTTATCTGCGGCTCTACCTGCTCCAGCTTTTTGAGGGCATAGTAGAGGAAATTTTCGCGGCTGCTAGGCACATTTCGCTCTAAAATGTCGTGATACTCCCGGCCTAAATCTTCCGAGCCGCTGTCCTGAATGAAGTCCTGGATACGATCTTCAATTTGCAGAGCGTACCCACTTAACAGGTTAGGCAGGCTGTGGGTGTTGCTGGACACAAAGTAGACCGGACGGTCTGGCATGAATATTTCGGGTAGATGGCGCTCCACGTTGCGCCACCAGCGGCGGGTGGCCCGTTTGTAATCGGCCAGCGACCCTGCTAACGAGCGAATTGACAGCGATTGTTTGTTTTGGGCGATGTTGAGGAATTTTACGGCCGTTTCATCTCCCCACACCTGGCACAGACGATGGAAATCTTCCACTGGAATATCTGTCATATGGGCCAGCCGCACCAGGCTGTTGCCAGAAGGCAAGCCGCCTTTATTATCCCGTACCCGCTCCAGCTCTTTGATGACGTTCTCTTTGTTCAAAAGCTGGCGCAGCTTGCGCCGTTCAATTTGATACGCCACCAATATGGGCACAATGTCATCAATGTCTGAGCGGCTGGCGATGTAGACAGCCAGCTGGTCTTGGCCATCAAAAAAGCTGCGCCGCCGCCGCCCCGGCGCGGTGACCGGTTCCCAGCTTTCTACGTTGGCAAAGCCATGCTGGGCAAACACCTGCTCCGACTGCCCCATGATGACCAGTCGCAGCTTGTCCAGGCAGGCGGGCATACGCAGAATGGCGTAGATGAAGGCGGCCATGTCTGGTTGGGGTTCATCGGCGTCTACATGCAGCGCGGAATTCATCCGCTTGTGGGCTTCAAT
>JBNKLQ010000357.1:0-5559 GCA_050292445.1 Promineifilaceae bacterium (SeqCode)
AGACGGCGGCGTTCCTGATGGCGTGCGGCCTCTGCAACCGCAGCCTCGGCCCCGGCCGCGACACCTACATCTACAGGTTCGGGATCAGGATAACCGATGATTTTTTTACTTGATCCCGTTTTTCAGTGGAATGGGCGCGGGTGGAGCCGGAAGACGGTCGTTTCTCCACCGCCGCCCTGGACCATTACCGCCGCATGTGTAAAGCCTGCCACGCCCACGGTCTCAAGCCGGTGGTGACTTACCATCATTTTACGTCACCGCGTTGGCTCATCGGCCAGGGTGGGTGGCAAAATATGGAAACGGCCGCTAAATTTGCCCGTTATTCCCAAAAAGTTACCCAACATCTAGGCGACTTGGTAGAAGCGGTCTGCACTATTAACGAAGTCAACATCCCACGTATGGCTGCTATGATCTGGATGGCCGGCGGCCAAGACGAAAGTTTTATACAGCAGGCAGCCCCGGCGCTGCATACCACCCCGGAACAGTTTGCGCCTTTCATGTTTGCCGGTTCAGCCCAGGGACGGGACGTGATTATAGAGGCTCATCATCAGGCACGGGCAGCGATTAAGGCGGAACGGCCGTCACTTCCCGTTGGCCTGACCATCGCCATGCAGGACATGCAAGCCGTGCCTGGCGGTGAAGCGGTGCGGGACAAGGTGCGCTGGGAAGTGCAAGATGTATACCTGGAAGCAGCCCGCCAGGATGATTTTCTCGGTGTACAAACCTACTCGCGTGAACGGTATGGGGCAGATGGTAACCTGGGGCCGGAGGAAGGCGTGGAACTGACGCAAATGGGATACGAATTTTGGCCTGAAGCGATTGGCGCTACACTGCGTCGTGCTCACGAGGTAGCTGGTGTGCCCATGATGGTGACAGAGAACGGCATCGGCACAATTGATGACGGCCGTCGCTTGGCCTACTACCAGACAGCCCTACAAAACGTGGCCGATTGTATGCGTGATGGTCTGGATATACGTGGTTATTTTGCCTGGTCTGCTTTCGACAACTTTGAATGGATGCGCGGGTATGAGCCAACCTTTGGTATTATCGCGGTAGACCGCAGCACACAACAACGAACCATCAAACCAAGTGCCCAATGGTTGAGCACAGTGGTTCAGACAAACAGGTCAGTTACAGGAACAACCACTTGATTTTATGACAAAAAACGAAAAACTCCGCAATACCATCGGGTATTATTTGCTGTTTATTAGCCTGGGCTTTGGCTTGGGCATCGTGGGGCCGGCACTGCCTTCGCTGGCTGAACAGACCGGCAGTACGCTAGGCACAATCGGGTCCATGTTTTTGGTAAGTGCCCTGGGAGGGATGCTGGGCACTATCTTGGGTGGGCGCATTTTGGATCGTGTACCGCGTGGACATTTGGTGCTTGGGTCCGCCCAACTGATCAGCGCCGTGCTGCTCGCAGCCATACCATTGGCAGGCAGCCTCCCAGTATTGCTGCTGATCTCATTTTTTAGCGGCTTTCCCATTGGCATGATCAACACGGGGGCCAACACCTTGCTGATGTGGACTCATGGCAAAAAAGCCGGACCATACGTAAACGGATTGCACTTTGCCTTTGGATTGGGCGCCTTTCTGGCTCCGACAATTTTTGCACAAGTGCTGAGGCTAGACGGTACTTACCAACACGCTTACTGGGCATTATCAGTACTCGCCGTTTGTGTTGGTCTATTCATGCTCTTCCTTCCCGGCAGCCCCGAACACCCTGATAAACATGGGGACCGTGCCCAGTCACGCGAAAGCCTGCGCAGAGCTTTGCCGGTGATTATTATCGCCATGCTGTTTCTGTTTTTCTACGTTGGCTCAGAAATTACGTTTGGCAACTGGATTTACACCTATGCGCTAACCCTTGAGTTGGCTGATGCCACCCGCGCAGCGTATCTGACTTCTGCTTTTTGGCTATCTTTTACGATTGGCCGCGCTATTTCTATTCCCTTAGCGGCACGCTTCACCCCTGCACAAATCCTGACAGTCGCGTTCCTGGGAGGCTTAGGTGCGCTAACGCTGGTGTTTCTCGGCCCAGGTTCGCTCAATTTGCTGTGGGCAACAACGCTGCTTGTGGGTTTTTTCATGGCCCCGGTCTGGGCCACAGGTTACAACCTGGCCGGACAATCCATTAAGTTAACCGCAACCGTGAGCAGCATCATTATTCTGGGTGACAGTTTCGGTGCTGTTGTGCTGCCGTGGGTGACGGGGCAGGCAATTGAGCGTTTTGGCGCACACACCATGCCCTTGCTGGTGTTCTCCAGTCTGGTGATTAACGCGCTGATCTTTGTGCTCATGCTCCTGCAACGCCAGAAGGCTCATCAGATTGTCCTCGCTGGGGAGTGAAACGGCCATTACACTGCGCCGCTTGATTTGCTACACCAGTGACTGGTCTGCTTTTGATAACGCGGTAGCTCAGGTGAACCGACTAGTGGAAAAAACAATCATATAATTCAAATCAGGAGAACTCATGCAATACGGATATTTTGATGACGCTCAGCGTGAATATGTCATTACGCAACCAGACACCCCCCTGCCCTGGATCAACTACCTGGGCAATGAATCCTTTTTTGGTCTACTTTCCAATACGGCCGGAGGCTACACATTTTATCAGGACGCTCGCCTGCGCCGCCTAACCCGCTTTCGCTATAACGGTGTACCCTATGATGGAAACGGCCGTTACCTTTACCTACGCGATAATGCCAACGGCGTGTTCTGGTCCCCCACCTGGCAACCCACCCAGAACAATCTTGAACAGTACACCTGCCGCCACGGACTTGGCTACAGCAAAATTGCCTCAACCTATGGCGGTATTCAGGCCGAAACGACCTATTTTGTACCTCTGGGTCAGACACTGGAAGTTTGGCGTGTCCAACTGACCAACCAGCGCGACCAACCCGCGAATCTCTCGCTGTTCTCCAGCATCGAGTTTTGTCTCTGGGATGCCTCCGACGATACGACAAACTACCAGCGCAACCTCAATATTGGTGAAGTAGAGGTCGTTGATAATGTCATCTACCACAAAACGGAATACCGCGAGCGGCGTAACCACTTTGCTTACTTTGCCTGCTCAGCACCGCTGGCTGGCTACGATACGCAACGCGAGGATTTCCTGGGCCCCTATCGCGGCTGGAATAACCCGCAAGTGGTGGCTGAGGGCAAAGCACGCAACTCCCACGCCCATGGCTGGGCACCCATCGGCTCCCATCATGTCAAACTCACCTTAGCGCCAGGGGAAACACAAGAAATAATCTTCTTGCTGGGCTACCAGGAAAACCCACGTGATCAAAAGTTTGACCCACCCAACTCCAGCACAGTAAATAAGCAAACTGTATTGCCCATTATCGCTCGCTATCTAAATTCGGCCACGGTGGCAGAAGCCTTATCTGACCTGGCTGCCCATTGGGCCGACCTGCTGGCTCGCTACCAGGTACAAACGCCAGATGAACACACCAACCGCATGGTCAATATTTGGAACGCTTACCAAAACATGATCACCTTCAACATGTCCCGCTCCGCTTCCTACTTTGAGTCGGGAATTGGGCGCGGCATGGGTTTCCGCGACTCCAACCAGGATTTGCTGGGCTTTGTCCATATGATTCCAGATCGGGCCCGCGAACGCATCTTAGATTTAGCAGCCACGCAGCTGCCGACTGGTGGTGCCTATCACCAATACCAACCATTAACAAAACGCGGCAATCATGCCGTAGGCGGCAATTTCAATGACGATCCGCTGTGGCTGGTACTGGCCGTGACCGCTTACGTTAAAGAAACGGCCGATTTTGCTATCCTTGATCAACTTGTTCCCTATGACAATAAAACCGGCAGCGAAACCCCTCTGTATGAACATTTGCAGCGCAGTCTGCAATACACCTTGGAGCGCAAAGGCCCGCATGGGTTGCCCCTTATCGGTCAGGCTGACTGGAACGATTGTCTGAACTTAAACGCCTTCACGGAAGAACCAGGACAATCTTTCCAAACCACCGTCAGCAAAGACGGCAAGGTGGCTGAATCGGTGTTTATTGCGGGTCTGTTTGTATTGGCGGCCAAGGAGATGGCAAAGCTGGCGGAAGCAACCGGACAAACAGAGGAGGCAAATTTTTACACCCAGGAAGCAGAAGCGATGACGGCCGTTACGTTGCAGCATGGTTGGGATGGTGGCTGGTTCTTGCGTGCCTACGATGACTTCGGCGATAAAGTTGGCTCCCATGAATGCCAGGAAGGGCAGATTTTTATTGAACCTCAAGGCATCTGCGTGCTAGCCGGGATTGGTCAGGAAACGGGTGAGGCAGCACAGGCCCTCGCATCCGTGCAGGAACGGCTGGCCACAACGCATGGCATTATGCTGCATCAGCCCGCCTACACCAAGTATTACCTCAACCTGGGTGAAATTTCCTCCTATCCACCTGGTTATAAAGAGAATGCGGGCATTTTTTGCCATACGAATCCCTGGATCATGATAGCTGAAACGGTATTGGGCAACGGTGACCAGGCGTTTGACTATTACCGTCGTATCAATCCCTCAGCACGGGAATCAATCAGTGACGTTCACCGCTCAGAGCCTTATGTCTATGCGCAAATGATAGCTGGACGAGATGCCCCTTCCCACGGAGAAGCGAAGAACTCCTGGCTGTCGGGGACGGCCGCCTGGAACTATGTGGCAATTACGCAATGGATTTTGGGCATCCGTCCTACGTATAATGGACTAGAAATTGCCCCCATCATGCCCCAAGATTGGCCCGGATACACGGCCCAGCGCATTTTCCGGGGCGTAACCTACGCAATTACAGTAGAACGCACCGGGCCAGGTAACAACGTGCAGTTAGAGGTGAATGGAAAAGCCATAAGTGGAAATGTGGTACCAGTGACAGAGGGGAACGGCCGTTCTCCCGTCACCGTGCACGTCCAAATTGGCGTTTAACGAGGAGGATAAGGTAGTTTCGGAAAAATAAATAAGCATTCAATCCGAAACGGCCGTAAACTTCGCCCCATGAAAAAATTCTTTGTCTGGCTGGGATCAGGACGCAGTAAAAAGTGGGATGTGGGCCTTAAATCCCAGTTGCTCGACCGGGCCGCAAAGGCTGGCCTGCCCGTGCCGGCCGGCGCAATTTTGTTGGATGAATTCTTCCAATTGGTTTTGGCCGAAGGTGTGATCGTTACTGAAAATGACACCACTTTCGTCGCCCCCGATCCGACATGGCTTTCTGAGACGCTTTTTGAGAGCGTTCATCTGCCGCGCATGGGTAAGCTAGTCGCGGTTCGTTCTGCATCCCCCTTAACTGGTTACACCCCTCAGTTGGCAGTGGATTTTAATGATCCAACTCAATTATCACAATCATTATGCACGGTTTGGTCACTGGCAACACAAGCAAATGCGCGACGGGATGTGTTAATTTTGGAGATGATTACAGGCGAGGAATCGGGAACGGCCGTTTCCGACTCGTCCTCGGATGGCCCGTCTCCAGCCAATTCAGCCAGCCAGTCACTCTCATCAGATGCATCCGTTTCCGGTTCATCACCAGACAATGCTGTGAGCCAATCACTTTGATCCGCCTC
>JBNKLQ010000358.1:0-5547 GCA_050292445.1 Promineifilaceae bacterium (SeqCode)
AAAACAAAGGAAGAGAAGAATTGGCTCCCCTAAACAGGGTGTTTCTGGAACATCTGTCTCCGCAAACCCCAAGTTGAGCGCTGAATGTTAGCGTGGCATGTACATCCCACACGTGCCTATATACGGGCAAAGTTGTTTGAGTAAATTGAAATCTTCTATAATCTCGCAGAGCGACTGCTTCATGTTCTACAAGGGGCTCTTTACTCAAATGGAGCATTGCAGTCTTGTAGAGTAAGAGCTATTGATTGCAGAACAGTCTCACAATTGTCTGTCCACTAAAATGAGGAAGATCATCAAAAGAGTAGGTTATGCACAAAGAACGCGAATTAATAGTTCCCATCGATTTGTGCCTGCCAAACGGCCGTCTAAATCCTGCGGCCGTTGGCTGGTCGCGCTATCCACTGCACCGGTGTAATCTGAACGGCCGTTGGCCGCGTAAGAAGCAGTGGAACTATTGGGCGGTGACAACCGAAAGCCATCTCTTTTCGGCCACGATTAGCCATTTGGATTATGCTGGTCTGGTTTTTGTCTACTACGCTGACTTTGCCACCGGCCAGTTCAACGAGGTGACCCGGCTGCTCCCCTTGGGCTTGGGCTGCCAGCTTGCTGATGTGGTGGCAGCCGATGCCAATTACAGTGGCAGCGGGCTGAATGTGGCCATGTATCAAACGAAAGAGGGCGTTGATCTAGCGGTGGAAGTGGCAGATTTTGAAGGACGGTCGTTAACTGCCCAGTTCAAGATCATGACACCGCCACAGCATGAATCCCTAAACGTGGTGGTGCCCTGGGACGAGCGCACTTTTCAATTCACCAGCAAGCAGAATTGCCTCCCGGCAGAGGGAACCGTCACCATAGGCGATAAGCAGACTGTTTTTTCCGGTGAGCAAAGTTTTGCCTGCCTCGATTTTGGCCGGGGCATCTGGCCACGCCACTGTCGCTGGAATTGGGGCAGCGCTTCAGGACGGCAAAACGGGCGTCTCATTGGCCTGAATCTGGGTGGACAGTGGACGGACAACACCGGCAGTACAGAAAATGGGGTTTGTGTGGATGGCCGTTTGCATAAATATTCCACCGACCTGACCTGGCGGTACGACAAGCTGAACTTTATGCGCCCCTGGCGCATCACCGAACCCAACGGCCAGCTAGATCTAACCTTTAGTCCATTCCTGGAGCGGGTAGCAACCAGCAATGTCTGGCTGGTGCGCTCAGAGGTTCATCAACTATTCGGCCGTTACAACGGACACATTACGACTGCTGAAGGCGAGGTTCTTCCTATTGTTGACATGGTTGGATGGGCAGAAGACCACGTGGCCCTCTGGTAAGTGGCAGGTGGTCAACCGAGAGACAAGCATTGCACTGGTGACTCAGCCAACCAATATCTTTTTTGGCTCGGGTGGTAAATAGCGAAAGATGAGGTAACCATCCACCTCCCCCTATTGAATTTAGCGCCCTTCTTGTTTGTGATACCATTCTGCTGCTTTTGTGCGATTGTCTACTTCTAGCTTGGCAAGTATGTTGCTAACATGCGTCTTGATGGTAGAAACGGCAACGAACTGGCGTTTGGCAATCTCTTTATTAGACAACCCTTCAGCTATCAGCTTGAGCACGGCCATTTCTGTTTCCGACAGCAGCGACGGCCGTTCAATTTGCCCCATCAGCATCTCCAGCCCGCTGGCAATCTCGTTTGACAGAAAAACACTACCCGACTGTACTGCCAGCAGTGCACCGGCCAGCACGGCCGTTTCGTGATCCCACATATCCTCTTTCACAATATAAGAGCAGCCCAGGCGAATCGCCTCCAGCACAATCTCATCAGTCATGGGCGTGCTGGAGTAGATAATGACGGAAAACGGCTGTCCCGACCCTTGCTGTAACAGATGCTGTATCAACTGCCAGCCCGGTTCATAATCATCGCTACCCCGATGCAGCCGTAAATCGACAAAAGCAACGGCCGGCAGCTGCTGCTGCGCCGCCCGCTTCGCTTCCTCGTCATCCTTGGCCATCCATATCACCCGACACCCCAATTGGGTCAGCACCATGGTCAAGCCGCGTAAACTGGACGCTTCATTTTCAACAATGGCCACTTCGAGTCCATCAAATCGCAGCTGCATTGGTTCAGGTTTTTTCATCATATTATCCCCGCACGCACTTTTCCCGCAGGTTATTTTCAAATTGGTCTTGTAATTTAACTGGGCAAGCCAGTGGGGGTTTCGACTTCATCATATTTCGGCCAGCACCGGCAGATATGCGGTAATAACTGTGCCATAGCCGGTTTGGCTGGCAACGCGAAACTCGCCCCCCAAATGGGGCAGGTACGTGACCCAAAAACTAAGTCCATGGGGTGACAAAGATTGCTGTTGACGATCAAAGCCGCAGCCATGGTCAATTACCTGCACTGTAATGCCCCCTTCCTCTAAAACAATGTCTACATGCACATATGGCGCCGGACCACCATGTTTAATGGCGTTGCCCATTGCTTCCAACACCAGTGCGTAAAGCAATCGCCGAAGCCGCTGCGGCTGCCGCTCAACGGCTCTTTGCAGCGGCAGAATGTCGATATTGACCCGCTGCCCCTCTGGCCAGGCCCGACGCAGTGCTGCTGCCGTTGTGCGCAGCGCTTTTTCTAGCGACATTTTCTCCAAATCGACCAGCACATCCCCGGAGACATCAATGACCAGGTTGCGCATCACGTCAAAAACCGTGTGTTTGACAGAATCAAGCTGTGCCAGCAGCGGCGGCGGCAATGGTGATTCCAAGGTGCGCTCTACTTCGGTTTGCAGTGCGTCTACCTGCCCTTTGAACATGGCAACCGCGCCACCATAGTAAGTATGAGCCATGGCCATGCGTTTGTGTATATTTTGAGGGGCAGACACAGAGGCCATGACACCGGAAAAGGCCAGGCTCAGCAGAGGAATGGCCGTTTCCATCGCGGCCACCGGCAAAGCTTGCAGTGACATTGGCCGCCGAAAATTTAAAAACAGCGCGCTCAGGTTGGCCTGCTCCCAGCGCAGGGGGACAAACAGGAAAGATGTAATTTGCTCACAGGCAATGAACTGACTGTAATCGGCCGTTTCACGAGTCATTTCACACCATGAAGCGGCATCTGGTTCTGCTACCAACTGCCCATGGCGGATAAAGTCTCCCAGCATGCCCACGTGACTGGCATTCGCCAGCACAGCATGGGCTGCCTGCGGCTGCTGCAGCGAGCCAACACAAATAGGGGGCAAGCGGGGCACACCTCCCGTCTCCGGAATAAGTTCATAAGCCACCACAAGGTCGGTCTGGAACATTGTCTGCAGCGTTTGCGCCACATGGGTAAGCAGTGCATGGCTGTCGTACAGCCCAATGTCGCTCCCACTCTCAATAAGCGGCGCCAACAACTTATGAAGTAATGCATCTGTCATAGACATTAAGACCTGATCTGGACGGATTTTCCACAATAATGGCACACCAGCATTTTTGCGAAAAGCTCAGCTTGTGTGGATAAGCCAGCGCGATTTCCGCGAAAAACTGACTCTCATGGGAATAATAATCGGTTGTAGACGGAGAGACAAATCCCCCATAAGGATGAGCCAGTTTCATCCCCCCGCACTCAACCAGACCCCGTATAATGAAAGGTAGGTTCTTGACTATGGAAACAATTTGGGTTTGGGTCCTTGTTGGCGCTATTCTTGTTTTTGCTGCGTTCCTGCTGTGGCGGCGATTTGTCACACAATCTACGCCTGCCCCCCAAGAAAAGCCACAGACTAAATCAACGCCTTCAACAGAGCCCCCTACAATCCCGGCAGCAGAAAAGGCCGCTACCCCGCCCGACGTTCCTGAAATTCCCCCACCGGCTCCAGACGAGCTGTGGCGTGTGCTGGTGGTTGACGATTTGCCGGTATGGGCAAACCAGATGCGTGATTACGGCCGTTTGTTCCCATGTGAAGTTCGCCATGCAGCCCGCCTCTCTGCGGCCGCGCAGGAGCTAGCACGTTGGCAACCCCATCTGATCATTCTCGATTTACACATGCCGCGCGATCCATGGCAGCCTATTGAAGCCTTGCAAGTGAAGTACCCACCCGATCAAAAACCTCTTGCCTTTTGCGAACAAGTTGTGACACATCCCAAACTAAAGAATATTCTTGTCATATTTAGCTCTGTTGAAGAGCAGCCAGAGCAGCAAGCCCTAACCCGCCAAGCTGGTGCTGCTGGCTTTTTCACAAAAGGGGAATTTTCGGTTGCCCTGTTTGCTCGCGTTTTGCAGCGGGTCTACGACCGTCAGCAATCATCTCCCTCATTAGAATGAGTTCCATATCCTCCCTGCAATCCTTCCGATAGCCGATGACCAATCTGCTACACATCTGTATGCTAGGTATACCTGTCCTGAATTCTCAAGCATAGCGTTCGAAGCAATTGGCACCCTAATCCAGTTGCCAGAGCCAAGAAGTGTAACGGAAGGAGTTGTAATATGTTCATTACCGTTAGTCTCTCTTTCATCATCATCGTTTTCTTGATTGCCATCATTATTGGGATTGTCTTAGGTGTATCACTCAACCGTCCACGATATTAAAGCATAACTGTTCTATTGTAATGTAAATAAGCTCTGCTGTTTTGTTTCGCAAAGCTCCACATACAAGCAATAAATCGCAGACGTGATCGAAAATGGTCTTCCGTCACTACCTATTTCACTGAGATCTAGGAGCGGAACTTGATTAAGAAAATGATCGATGTTCGTCTAGATTAAAAGTGTTTGAATACGAATTAGAGATCATCCATATCTGGCCGTATCTGCTTCAATTCAAAGGTCAATTACTACCGGCTGAAAGCCCGGTAGCTTGGAATAGCGAATGAAATTCGCCTAAAGCTCCTCCACGTCAAAGTTGTCTTTTTCTGTCGGAGGCTGCTTCCCTTGTGATTCTATGTACTGCTTGATTATCTCATCTGTCACATTGCCTGTGCTGGCCGCGAAATATCCGCGTGCCCACATGTGTCGCCCCCAAAACTCTCGCCTCAGTGGCTCAAACTCTTGCAAAAGCTTGCGGCTGGTCCGTCCTTTCAACAATTGCATGAGCTTACTCACTGACAGCTTTGGCGGTACGGAGACTAACAAATGCGTATGATCCATTTGCACACTGCCGCTTTCGATTATCACATCGTTTGCCGCACAGATTTGCCTAACCAATTCACGCAACCGCAATCCGACTTGCCCTTTGAGAACTTTTTTGCGGTATTTTGTTATCCAGACCAAATGATACTTGATGTCGTAAACGGAATGGGCAGTTTTTCGATAGCTCATAGTTCATTCTACCAAATACCATTGTGTGGTTAAAAACGGCCTGCCTAAAAGGCAGGGGTTTTGACCCTATTTACAGACAATAAAATTTTTCTGTTATTTTCCAGATTGAGAGGATGTTCTTTGCTACCTCCTGATATCTTTACCCTATTGGGTTGGCAGGCGACCCGGGTGATTCTGTTTCCGCTGGTGTTTCTGCTGTTTGCCGTGCCGGTGGGTGAAGAGCTGACACCCTATCTGATCGACTTCACGGCCAACTTCACAGTGCATAT
>JBNKLQ010000359.1:0-5500 GCA_050292445.1 Promineifilaceae bacterium (SeqCode)
GGCAGGCCGCCAGGTAAGCATGGCGACCACCAGAGCAAGTACCCCAGATGCCAATTTTGTCGCTCACATAGGGCAGCGACTGCAAATAGTGCAGCGCCCCAGCCATATCGCCGACGGCTTGCTCATCGGGGACGCCGCCAGCGGCGCGAACTTTGGCAGCTACGTCTTCCGGCGTGCCGTGCCCGGCGCGGAAGTAGAGGTTGGGCGAGAGGGCGACGTAACCGTGGTGGGCATACTTGCGCGTCGCTTCACGATACCATTCATCCCAACCCGGCATGTGGTGGATGACAACCATGCCTGGATACGGACCAGGGCCTAACGGCCGTGCCAGATAGGCGTTAATCAACTCACCATTGGCTCCAGGATACGTGACTGTCTCGGCGATCATGCCTTCGTACATATCAGTTTGATACATCGTGATCTCCTATTTTTGCTCAGGCTCCCGCATTCTCAATTGGCAAACAAATTTGTGAACGGCCCTATTGTGGCAGAAGGTGAATCAGAATGCACATTTCTGTTTTAACTGTGCAAATTGGCAAAAATCGCATACTCTTGATGGGCTATTGGAAATCCCCAACAACTGGAGGTTGTATGCTCACAGATGCCGAACGAAACCAGGTGGTTGAAGCCCTGCTGGAAGCCAACAAAATGAATGTGCAAACGATACGGCCGTCTGCCCTTTTCCCGCACATCGAATTTGAAGATTCCTACGCCATTTCCGCTGAAGTCGCCCGTCGCCAGCAGGCCGATGGAGCCAAACTTATTGGTTACAAGGTTGGTTTAACTTCAATCGCTATGCGACGTTCCTCCAAGATTGATGAACCAGACTTTGGCTTTTTGTACGATCATTTTCTCATCGAAGATGGAGCAAAAGTGCCACATACCAATTATTGCGTGCCACGCGTAGAGCTGGAACTGGCTTTCAGTTTAGGCGCGCCGCTCAAAGGGCCAGGCGTCAACATGCTGGATGTGTTGAGAGCGACGGAGTTTGTGGTGCCGTCCATTGAGATTATCGACACGCGGGTGGATGAGCCGCGCCAGATTTATGATACGATTGCTGATAATGGGGCTGGTGCGGGGCTTGTGTTGGGGGGACGGCCGTTTCACCCCCGTGATCTCGATTTACGCATGGTGCCCGGTATCCTCTATCGCAACACCGACATTGAAGAGACAGGACTGTCGTGCGGCGTGATGGGCCATCCGGCTAACGGCGTCGCCTGGCTGACCAACAAGCTATCGACGCTAGGCTATGCTCTGGAACCGGGACAAATCCTCCTGGCCGGTTCCTTTGTTCGTCCCGTTTGGGCACAAATTGGCGACACCATCCGCGCCGACTTTGGCGATCTCGGTTCGTTAGCTATCCAGTTTGTCTAATATAAATAGGCAGTTTGCACAGCTTCTCCTTTCTTTTCTCTGTGAAACTCTGTGCCAACTCTGCGTACCTCTGTGTTCCTTTTTTGTTTAATGCAGGAGAAAGCTAAATGAAATCAATTCCGTCGGTCTCACTAGAAATGCAAACCTTTGCCGTGGACGAGATGCGCCGGCGCGCCAAGGCATTTTTCGACCTGATGAAGCAACGCCACAGCACCCGCGACTTTGCCGACAAGCCCGTGCCGCTGGACGTCATCATGCGCTGCTTGGAAACGGCCGGTCGCGCCCCCAGCGGGGCCAATCAACAGCCCTGGCACTTCGTCGTCGTCACCGACCCGGACATCAAGCACAAAATTCGGTTGGCGGCGGAAGAAGAAGAGCTTGCGTTCTACGCTGGCCGTGCTTCAGAAGAATGGCTGGAAGCCCTGGCCCCATTGGGTACCGACGCCGACAAATCGTTCATCGACCGTGCAGGCTGCCTCATTATCATCTTTGCCCAATCGTACGGTTTAACCGATGATGGCCAGCGGATAAAACATTATTACGTGCAGGAATCGGTGGGCATTGCCACCGGCTTTCTGATCACAGCGCTGCACAATGCCGGACTGGCCTGCCTCACCCACACTCCTAGTCCCATGGGCTTCCTGGCAGAAATTTTGCAGCGGCCCAAAAACGAGCGCGCTTACATCAATCTAGTCGTTGGTTATCCTGCTGAAGATGCACAGGTACCTAAACACGCCCTTGATAAAAAGGAGCTGTCAGATTTTGTAACTGTTCTGTGAGGTTGTTTGGTTCATGTTATATTGGCTACGCGAAAAATTGCAGGTTTAAACCCAACTTTGCATGAAACGTAACTTCACCACGGAATCATCGTAGGCACTGTGGCCCCAAACCAACGGCCGATCCGCCTCATTGTAAAATGTGGTGGCAAATTGCAGCAGTTGCTTCCCTGGCGGGCAATCTAGCAGCTGAATCGTTTTGTCATCATCGGCCAGCGTGGGGCTAATTTCGTAGATGGCGTAGGCGATGGTTTGCTGGCAATATTGTTGGAGAAAGGTGTGGAGGGGTAAACGGCCGTCATAAAAATCATCGTCACTGGTAAAAAGCGCTTGCGGGATGACATTGGTGGCCAGGATAAACGGCCGTTCATCGGCCAAAAACAAACGAACCAACACCATGACCGGTTCGCCCAGCGCCAAATTGAGCAGTTCAGCCTCTGCTTCAGTCGCCTCGCGTTGCAGCATGGAGATTGGTTGAATGGTGGGTTGGTAACCGGATTCTGTGATAAGACGGCCGTAATCCAACAGCCCGCCCAACGAGTTCACCTCCCCCACCCGAGGATTTACATAGGTGCCCGCTCCTTGTCGCCGAACAATAAGCCCTTCACTGGCCAGCCGGGTTAAGACTGTTCGTATTGTGGCTCGACTGACGCCAAATTCGGCCGTGAGCGCCAGCTCCGTAGGCAATTGTTCCCCTGGCCCATACGCGCGCTGCTGAATACGTTCTCGCAATGTTCCTTCAATTTGCTCAATGTTTGGTTTTATCTGATTCATATTTCACGAAAATGATGACAATTATCATCGAAACACATGATAATTGTCAGACCTTTTAGGGCTATCATTGACCAAAATAGCAGTGGTTTTGCTTGTCTGGTCAAAAAGAATGTGATAAAAATTACAAAATTTGTCAGACCAATCAGGCTGATTGTATTTCCCAACATAATATTGCACAATTATGACAAAGTTGGCAAATGTCAATATCATTTGCCAGATACACTCCCAAACGAAATTTAAGAGCAAAAAGGATAAACATGAACGATACCATTCAACACCTCAACCAGCGTGTGGCAAACGCGGAAGAGGATATTTTGCGTTTCTTCCGCGAAATTGTCGCCATCCCCAGTATGGATAGCGACATCAAAGAAGTGGGCAAGCGCATCGGCGAAGAAATGCGTAAGCTCAATTATGATGAGGTCTACGTAGACAAATACGGCTCCATCGTTGGCAAAATTGGCAGCGGCCCCAAAATCTTACTCTACGACACCCACATCGACACCGTGGGCATCGGCGACCCGTCGCAGTGGGAATGGGACCCCTTTAAAGGCAAGGTTGAAGATGGCATACTCTATGCACGCGGTGCGTTAGACGAGAAAAATAGCACTCCCGGCATGGTCTACGGCCTGGCAATGGCCCGTGACCTGGGCTTGCTGGATGGCTTCACCTGTTACGTCCTGGGCAACATCGAAGAATGGTGCGATGGCGTTGGCTGCGCTGCTTTCCATGATTGGGAAGAGGTTCACCCCGACTTTGTCGTCATTGGTGAGCCAACCAACATGAAGGTCTATCACGGCCACAAAGGGCGCATCGAGATGGAAATCACCTGCAAAGGCAAAAGCGCCCACGCCGCCAGCAACTACATGGGCGACAACGCCATCTATAAAATGCTGCCGGTCATCGAGGCCATCTCGGAAATGGAAAAGGATTTTGAGCCACACGAATTTCTGGGCCAGGGGCGTGTCACGGTAACCCGTGTCTCCAGCGTCAGTCCCAGCACCAACGCCGTCCCCGATGAATGCACCATCTTCATCGACCGCCGCGTGACGTTTGGCGAAACCAAAGAGTATTGGCGCGAAGCTTTGGAAGCCATCATCCCCGAAGAACACAAAAATGATTTTGAAATCCGCAAATTGATTTATACTGAACCCAGCCACACGGGCGCGGTTTACGAATATGAACAATATTTCCCCGCCTGGGCGCTGGAAGAAAATCATCCTTTTGTGCAGGCAGGCATAGAAACGATGAAGGCTCTCTGGAACAGCAACGATCCATTTGGACAAGGCAAATGGGACTTCTCCACCAACGGCAATTACTGGACGGGCAAGCTAGGCATCCCCAGCATCGGTTTTGGCCCTGGCGATGAGATTTATGCCCACGCTGTAAACGAACACGTACCGCTTAAAGATGTTGTTGAAGCAACCAAATTTTACGCATTGCTGCCAGCGATGATAAAGTAGGTCAAGTTTAAAACTTGACCTACAACCGAAAACCTTTGGAGGACAAAAGATGCAAACTCACCTTCGCGGACGCGATATGATTACCACACAAGAGTGGACCAAGAGCGAAATTGATACCATTATCGACGTAGCCCTGGATTTAAAACGAAAGCGGGCTATGGGCATGCCCCATGCTGTCTTGCGAGACAAAGTACTATCCATGCTCTTCTTCTTCACCAGCACCCGCACCCGCAACAGCTTTGAAGCGGGGATGGCCCAACTTGGTGGCCATGCCCAATTTATTGATCATCAAACCACCCAAATTAGCCATGGTGACACCGGCAAAGAAATTGGCGAGATTTTAGGCCGCTACAACGACGGGATTGCCATTCGCCAATGCGATTGGGGCGTGGGCAACGACTACATCCGAGGGGTGGCTGAAGCCAGCCGTGTGCCGGTGCTCAACATGCAGTGCGACCATTTTCATCCGTTCCAAATTTTGGCTGATTTGCTCACAATCATTGAGCATAAAGGCGACCCGCGCGGGAAAACAATCAACGTCAGCTATGCCTACGCCAAGAGCTACCAAAAACCAATGAGCGTGCCAATTAGCCTTATTTTGCTGATGACCCGCTTTGGTATGAACGTCCGTCTCACCCGTCCACCAGAATTCAAACTCATCCCTGATTACATCGAACAGGCTAAGGAAAACGCCCGCAAATCGCATGGCTCCTTTGAAATTTACGACGATTTTGATGCAGGCTTCAAAGATGCCGACATTGTCTACCCCAAAGCGTGGGGGGCCATGCTCACCACCACAAATGACGACGAGTCAGCCCGCATTAGCCAGCAATACACCGACTGGATTACCGATGAACGCCGCATGGCTATGGCCAAAGATGATGCCATTTACATGCACTGCCTGCCCGCCGACCGCAACATTGAAGTCACCGATGGTGTCATCGACGGCCCGCAGAGCGTCGTCTACGATGAAGCAGAAAATCGCCTACATGTCCAAAAAGCCGTCATGGCTTTGACAATGTCCTAAAAAATATGTAATTGAGTAATTAGGTAACTGGGTAATTAGGTCTTCAAGCCAATTGCTCAATTACTCAATTACTCAATTCCCCAATTACT
>JBNKLQ010000360.1:0-5464 GCA_050292445.1 Promineifilaceae bacterium (SeqCode)
GTTCCATTTTGGAATGAACTTATCCTTATCATCACTGTCATAATATCCCCATAGTTTTCTCTCAGACCTAGGAGTGTCAAAGTAGGCACGTGCAGTTTCGACAAAAATCTTTATCACCTCGGGATTGGTTAGGCAAACTTGGGAGGATATCCGAGGTTCTAAGGATTTTTCACCGCAATAGGGACAAGTCCAATCTCCATTTTTCCAACCGTTTATTGGCGGGCGTTTTTTTTTCTTTTTAATTATTTTACCTTGCTTATCAATTACTTTTGGACAAGGCCGATCTTCATTGGTGCAGATGTGCCAAGCAAAGTACTCATTGTATCTCTGCTTATCTCGCTGATCTGTGACAAATCGCCTGTAAAACCACTCATAGCTATGGCTGGCCCAGAATTCCCACTTCATTTTAAGATGTAGCCACCAGAGCTGTGTGTCCCGTCGAATAGAGAGTAGCTTCTGATTCTCAAATGGCAGTTTCTTCACCATATTTTCTTTGGTAATGCGATAGCCACTTTGCTTACACACTTTGTCCCAGGCATAGTAAGTTTCTGGGAAAACACGCGGCACAACAAACCGGTGTTTGGCCCACGGCCGTCGGCGACAATCTTCCTCGATTTCCATTGTCGTGTGCGTTGGAATCACCTCGCCAATTTCACCCGGTAAGAACCAACGCACCCCAAATCTCTCAAGGAAATCAATCACCCCATATACCGTTCCATAATCGTCTTGGAATGAGAAATCTCTGAATTCACCATTTTCTTCTTCAAACTGAACGGGATTGGGAGCTTCATATTTTATCGCGCCATAAGAATCGTGGTCTCGGCCCATAATCAAAAGGTATTGATATCCTTTTTTGACCACCAATGGACTTGTTCCTGTTTGGATAATCGATTCATCGCGAAAGAAATCTTCATTTTTGTACCCCAAACGCCGCGTAAACCGCGACTCGCCAACGAAAACAAGGTTGCCATCAAGCGGATAATTGTCATCGTTGACAACACGAAGCTTACTCCCGGTCATTTTCTGCATGTAATGCTGAAACTCCGCCACAGCTAGCTGCGTAGCCTGGCGCGGATTGGCCGCCACCACCAGCGTGGCGTTGGGCTGTCCATTTTTAATTAGCGTAAACTTTGTCATTTTGCCTTTCTCTTTTTTGTGGCTTTACTAAACGATCGGTTAGCCTGTACCTAGACAGGCTAACCATTATCAATGATTTAGCTTGTTTGTTCCCAAATTTTGGATTCGGCGTCGTTTATCTGCGGTGATTTAACTCAAATCAGGACTGAGGTACATAACAAATTCCCCACAGAAGGCCTTGTGTTTCCTCCGTGCAGGTGGTAACGATAATCGATGTGATGCTTGTCCCATACGTCGTGTGGGTACGAATCACTCCATCAGATATTTCATCCCACTTATCAACTAGCGAGATTTGACTATCTAAAATGAGGCCAACGAGTTTGCCGCTGGGGCTGTCACCCCCTACGAATAGATCAACTCTGGAGGCTGGTTCAGGAAGCCGGATTTCAACAGCATTGTCTGTAATTCTGAGATAGTATCTGTAGCTCGTGTCTCCGGGAAGTTTGAGTACATCGATTTCACCTTCTTTCAACAGTCGAAATGAGATTCCGGCAATGTTTAGATGTTGAACCGGACCAGGGGGTTGCCCGCTGAAGTCAGCACAAACCCTAGATACGGGGAAAAGTTGCATGAATCCCAAAACGGTTAGTTCTGATAGTTTGGTGTTCATGTCAATTGGTTTCAAATCGAGTTTTTCAATTTCAGGTTTGGACATGATGTTCCTCCTTTATGCCATCGAAAAATGATTTCCGTTAGCTAAATGTTGCACCCGCTCCGTAAAAATTGGTGTTCCCCCGGTGTCTGGCCCGCTTTGATTTTGCAAAACTCCTGTTTTCAAGCTGAACGCAGTTTAGATTTCTTGCGCCATTACATTCGTGAAAGTCATTTTGGTTTCTCCTTTACCATCTTGCTCATTGGCAATACAAAGCTTGACGCTTCTACCGGTCAGCATAGCAACTCACCGTTAAGAAAACGTCCAGTCGATTTGCCAAATTGGTGATTTTTGTCAGGTGCCAACGGCCGTTCCTATCCCTTACAATGAAATAGGACCAGTGAGGAGGGTTTTCATGGCCAAGCTTGAAATTTCAACCCTGGGACCACTGCAAATCACAATTGACCACGCCCCCGTTTCCGGTTTTATCTCTGATAAAGTTCGTGCGCTGTTGGTTTATCTGGCAGTCGAACAAACACGGCCGTTGCGGCGTGAAGCGTTAGCGGCATTGTTTTGGCCCGATCAACCCAAAGCCAAAGCCCTGGCCAACTTGCGCCGTGCCCTGGCCAATTTGCGCCAGGTGATTGATGATGAGGATGGCCGTTTCCTACACATCACCCGCCAGACCCTCCAATTCAACACCGACAGCCAGGCAACGGTTGATGCCATCCAGTTTGCCCGCCTGCTCGACGAGCACGAGCCAAGTCTGGCGCAAAGGGAAGAAGCAGTGAATCTGGTCAACGGCCGTTTCCTGGAAGGGTTCTCCATTGATGACAGCATCGTTTTTGAAGAGTGGGCTTTGCTCAAGCGGGAACAAATTCAGCGGCAGCTGCTGCACACGCTCAATCGCCTGACCACTTATTACGAAACTCACCACCAACCGGAAACGGCCGTGCACTACGCCTGGCAGCAGGTCAACATCGAGCCGTGGTACGAGCCGGGCCAGCGCCAGCTGCTGCGGCTGCTGGCCCAAACCCGCCAACGCACGGCTGCCCTGGACCATTACGAACGGTTTCAGCAAGAATTGGCCTCAGAATTGGGCGTGGCACCGGAACCGGCTACCCGTCGTCTCTATGAACAGATTCGTGATCAACAAGTGGAAAAGCTGACGGCTGAGTCTTCTCCTGAGTTTTTAATCGAACCGCCCGTCACGGTTTCTCATCCGTTTGTGGCCAGGCAGGCAGAACTGGCACGATTAATCCGTTATGCGGAAACGGCCGTTGCTGGCCAAGGTCAGGTGGTTTTCATCACTGGCGAAGCGGGCAGCGGCAAAACGAGTTTGCTGCAAACCTTTGCTCAGGAGGCACAAGAAAAATTTCCGCAACTAATTCCGCTCTCTGGCGCTTGCCAGGCGCACCTGGGCCCTGGAAATCCTTATGGGCCATTTCGCACCATTCTGACGCATGCGTTGGGCGACCTTGAACCTTTATGGCGCAGTGGTGCCTTCACGAAAGCCCAGATCAACCGGCTTTGGTTTTTGCGCCAAACGGCCGTTGCCTTGCTACAAGATGTTGCCCCTGATTGTTTGGCAGCGTTGGTAGATGCCACCTTGCTACAAGAAGATTTACGGCCAACGGCCGTTCCCCAAGCCCCGCCGCAGGAAATTCTCTTTGAGCAGATGGCTCACTTCCTGCAAAAATTTAGCCAACATGGTCCTCTATTGCTCCTATTGGATGATTTGCATTGGGCCGACACCGCTTCTCTCGACTTGATTTTTTATCTGCGACGGCAGCTTGCCGGATACCCTGTCCTGCTTTTATGCACCTATCGCCCGGAAGAGCTGCTGCCGCGTCAGCCCGGAGAGAACCGCCATCCCCTGATTCGATTTACTCATGAGCTGACGCGCGATTTTGGCGAAATTGAAGTGGCATTGAACCATGCCGATGGCCGGGCATTTGTGGATGCCTGGCTGGATGCTGAGCCAAATCAACTGGATGAGCGCTTTCGCCAGACCCTTTTTGCTCAGACTCAAGGGCATGCATTGTTCACGGTGGAGCTGGTGGCCAATTTGCAGGAAAGTGGCGATTTGTGGCGGGATACCCAGGGCTACTGGCAAGCGCGGGATGCCGTTGCCTGGTCAAAGCTACCTGCTGGAACAGAGGCAATTATTGCCGAGCAAGTTAGCCGTTTGCCGCAACCTCTGAGGCAGCTGCTAACTGTGGCTAGCGTTCAGGGTGAAACGTTTGCGGCGGAACTGGTTGCTCAGGTATTAAAACGGCCGTTACCCGAAATCATTCGTCTCTTAAGCAGGGAACTGGACCGCAGTTACCGTCTGGTGCAGGCGGTGGGGCGGCAGCAGGCAGGCGCGGAGACCATTTCCCGCTACCGTTTTCGCCACAGTTTATTTCAGCAATACGTGTACGGGAGCCTCGATGCCATCGAGCGCGCTCAGTTGCACCAAACGACGGGCGAAGCGCTGCTTCATTTATATGAGACTGCCAACATGGCGCTTGTGTCCATTGCCGCCGAGCTGGCCTATCATTTTGATGCTGCGCAGGTTGTTGCCAGAGCAGTGCATTATTACCAGCTGGCTGGCGAGCATGCCTTACGGCTTTCGGCACAGGCCGAAGCAATTAACCACTATCGTCGCAGTTTGGCGCTGTTGGCAACCTTACCGGAAACGCCAAAGCGCATTCGGCAAGAAATCGACTGCCAACTGGCGTTGGGGGCCGCCTTGTTAGCCATTCAAGGGTACGCTTCACCAGAGGTAAAAGCGGCTTATGATCGCGCCTATAGGTTATGCGGCCGTATTTCTGCCGCGCCAGAAATGGTAACCAGCCTCTTTTGGTTAACCTCCTACTATGCTGTTAGCGGCAATTTGATTCAGGCAGCAGCCGTTTCACAGCAAATGTTGGCCGTCGCTGAACAAGAAACGATTAGCGACATGCGTCAGATGCAGGCCCACGTATTGGCCGGGCTGCCGCTTTTTTTCATGGGCTGCAATGAAGAGGCCCTGGCCCATTTTCAGTTAGCCAGCAGCCTCTATGATCCGGCACAGCATCAGCCAATGGTTTACACCTTTGGGCAGGACCCTGGCATCGCGGCGATGATCTGGCAGGGGCATGTGCTGTTACACATGGGGGAGCTGGCAAAGGCCAAGCGCTGTTTACAGCAGGCATTGGCCTGGAGCGCCGCGCTGGATCACCCGTACACAGCGACGTTTACCCATCTTTTGGCAGGTGGTACCCCGAATCTTTGGTATTCCTGGGATTTAGAAATGGCAAGGCAGCATGTGCAAACGGCCGTTCAGCTTGCTCAAGAAGGAAACTTTGCCCAAATGCTGGCCTTGAGCACGTTTTATCAAGGGTACATCAAGATTGTGGCCCGTTTGCAGCAACAGAGCGGCCTCACAGGAAATTCTGTGGCGGAAGGGTTAGCCTTGATGCAGCGGGGGATGGCTATGGAAGCTGACGTTGGCAGCAAGCTAGGTCTCAGTTCACGCTGGCTGCTGCTGGCAGATGTTCACCGGCAATGCAACCAAATTGAGCAAGCGTGGCGTGCTTTGCAACATGCCGAGATGGAAGTGTATCAGCGGCAAGAGCTCTATGTTGAAGCGGAAATATTGCGTCTGAAGGGGGAGCTTTATCTGTTGGCGGGAGAGGTGGCCCAGGCTGAGGCGAGTTGGCAAAAAGCGATTCGCAGCGCTCAGGAACAAAAAGCTAAGAACTGGGAGCT
>JBNKLQ010000361.1:0-5379 GCA_050292445.1 Promineifilaceae bacterium (SeqCode)
GTTGCGCCATAGACGTTGGCCATTGTGCTTAAAATGCGCAGTGCCATTTTGGTGGCGTCGCCAAATTCGCCGTGGAGCATCGCCTGATCTTGGGGGGTGAGGGTTAGGGGCATAAGAAAATGAGAAATTGGGTAATTGAGTAATTTTTGGAACGCAGAGTTACGTGGAGAACCGCAGAGCTGCGCAGAGAAAATAGAGAATTCTAGAATCTCCGCGAAACTCTGTGCCTCCTCTGTGCAGCTCTGTGTTCCGCTTTTTTACTCACAGTTTGCTTTTTATCAAGTTCCACACGGCCGTTTCAAACCGTGTATCTGGATTAAAATCAAGGTGCAGGCGTTGGATAACGGCCGTTCGGGCATTCAGGTAGGCTTGCAGCAGATTGGCTAAATGAACGGCCGTTCCCTGGGTATCCTGGTTAAATTGAGCCTTCAACAATGGCTGGCGGGCCGGATCCTCCGGCGGCAGGACGTGGAGCAGGGATGGCAGGGTAAAATGCAGCAGCTCCAGGTAGATGGTGAACGGTTTGTCGCTGTCGCCGCGCAGCAGCAGACGGAAGGCATCCCACAGCATGACCCAAAAGCGCTCGTCCAGGGCGGCAAGCTCGGCAGCGGTGAGCTGGGGCTGGGGCAGCAGAGCGCGAGCGCAGGTGGTTTGGTACTGGTCGGCCCAGCCATTGTGGTCTTTCAGGATGCGGATGTCGCGGTCCCAGGGGTTGGGCGTGAGTTCATCTTGCAGCTCGTAGCGGTAATCCGCTTTGGTGCCGTTGCTGTAGAGGGCGATGTGAAAATACGGCCGTACATGCTCCGCGTCAAACGATTTCGCCGGCACGTACTGCATCACCGACTGGATAAATTCACGCCGCTGCCGCCAGGCTCGCTCGCGGGCATCTTCGTGGGCAAATAGTAGGGCGACGTCCATGTCGGAATAGGGGTCATTTTCACGACGGCCGTACGACCCTGATAAAAAGCAGACTATAATGTCTCCCTCGCTCATTACCCGCTGCTGCAAACGCACCAATACGCGATCTTGTTCAAACATAAATTACTCCTTGCTAAGCAATTATACCCAAGCGACAGACTGGTGCGTAGGGGGCATAATTTTGTATACTGTAAACAGGCTGCCGTCAGAGGAGAATCGACGTGAAATCTCATACACAAGTGGAATTACGCAAGTTTGTTGCCCCTGAATTTGTATTTGGCGTTGAGGCACGCTTTTTGACTGGACAATATGCCGGAAACTTTGGTGCCCGTAAAGCTCTCGTTGTGACTGATCCTGGTGTAACGGCCGTTGGTTGGACAGCCGACATCATTCATAGTCTGGAAACATTTGACGTACGCTATTCTGTGTTTGACCAGGTATCACCCAACCCTCGTGCCTACGAGATAATGTTAGGCGCTGAACAATACCGCCGCGAAAAGTGCAACGTTATTGTGGCCATTGGTGGTGGCAGCCCCATTGATTGTGCCAAAGGGATTGGCATTGTATGCTCAAATAACCAAAATATTTTATCATTTGAAGGCATTGATCAGGTAAACCTGCCTATGCCGCCCCTTATTTGTATCCCTACCACCGGCGGAACAGCGGCAGACGTATCTCAGTTTGCCATCATCCTAAACCAAGAGCAAAAGGTGAAGTTTGCCATCATCAGCAAGGCTGTTATTCCTGACGTGGCTTTGGTTGACCCGGAAACATTGACGACAATGGATCCCTATTTAACGGCTTGCACAGGGGTTGATGCCCTGACACATGGCATTGAAGCTTTTGTTTCCAATGCGCATTCTCCCTTTACCGATATGCACGCTCTGGAAGCTATTCAACTCATTTCTTCTCATATCGAGGATTCTGTAAAAAATCCACTAGATTTATCTCTACGGCAGACGATTATGCGGGGAAGTTTGGAAGCTGGGCTGGCCTTCTCAAATGCCAGTTTGGGTGCTGTACACGCCATGGCGCATAGTTTAGGGGGTTTTTTGGATTTGCCCCATGGTGAATGTAATGCCATGCTGCTGCCCCATGTCTTTGCCTATAATCATGCCGTCTCTCCAGACCGTTATCGACGCATTGGCGAGGCGATGGGGCTTGACACGCGCGGCATGACGGAAAAAACGCAAAAGAAAGTTATTTTTGCCGAATTTGAGCGGCTGCGGCAGGCAGTAAGCATCAACCGAACCTTGGGCGACGTTGGCGTTCACCGCACAGACATCCCTACATTAGCGGACAAAGCAATTAAAGATGCCTGTATGGTCACTAATCCACGACGGCCTACACAGAGAGGTATTGAGGTTATCTATGAAGAAGCCCTCTGAATCATCCGATAACTGGGATAGTCTACGCAACAAAATCATTGGTTTTGGCGAAAAGTCACTGCGCAAAAGTTATTACCCTGAATTACAGCGTCAACTGGAGGCAACGCTTCAGAGCGAGGAGCGATTTCGTCTACTGGCGGAGAACACTCAGGATGGTGTGTTGATTGTAGAAGACAGCACAATTCAGTATGCCAATCTCCGGCTGGCGGAAATACTGGGAGATTCAGAGCCTAATTTATCCGAGAATTCGATGGTGTCTGCTTTGTTGGCAGAAATTGATACCGATTCGTTAGCGCCGGGCAAGTCTACAATTAGTGAATTTTGGATTACGCGCCCCGACGGCCGTAGACGATATTTGCACGCTCGCTATTTTCAGGTGCATTTGGATGAATTTAATGTCCGCCTGTATGTCATGTTGACCGATATGACTGCCCGTAAACTGCGTGAGACAGAGCTTGAGCGGCGTGTTCAAGAGCGTACGGCCGAACTGCAAAAAGCCAATGAAAAACTAAAAGAGTTGGATCAGCTGAAGAATGACTTTATCTCGAATGTGTCTCATGATCTGCGCTCACCTCTGACCAATATTCAAATCTACTCGAAGCTCTTGGAAATGAACAAAAATCCAGAGAAACAGGCAAATTACTGGTCAATTTTGCACGCAGAATCGGCACACTTGGAGAGGCTTATAAGTGACTTGCTGACGCTATCAAGTTTGGAACACGGCCGTTTCCCTCACCAGCGCGAACGAACAGATATTCACCACTTGATCACCCAGGAATTGAAAGCCTTTCAGGCGCGGATCAAAAGCAAGCAGTTGATTGTGACGTATGATTCACCGGATGATTTGCCGTTGCTTTTGGTTAACCCCCATCAAATCAGGCAAGTAATTACCAATTTATTGGCAAACGCAATTGCTTATACGCCGGCAAAAGGGAAAGTGTGTGTATCGTATACGGCCGTTTCTTTACAAGAATCTCCTGGTGTTTGCCTTAAGGTTCAAAATGAGGGTCCGCCCATTGCCGCTGAGGAGTTGCCAAACTTGTTTGAGCGTTTTTTCCGGGGTGGGAATGCTCGCGTTGCACGAGAACGCGGCACTGGGTTAGGTTTATCTATTTGTAAACAGGTTGTAGAACAGCACGACGGAACGATAACCGTAGATAGCAATGAAAGAGAGGGTACGGCCGCTACGGTTTATTTACCCTTGGCGCTGGAAAGCAATTAGAGTTTTGGCCGGGGTTGCGGCTGCCTTTGGCTGATGGTTAAAATTATAACAACAGTGTTGCTAAAACGATTGCCTTGGCTGCCTGTTGATTTTGCTTGGTAATATGCGTGATCTGGGCAATCTATTTATTTCCAAAAGTGTTTGATTGCCAGATGTCACGAAAAGCAAAAATCCCCGCCTTAACTGGTTTGCGTGCTGTTGCGGCAAGTTTGGTCTTTTTTTACCATTGGTTTTTTCAGTATGTTGATGAGCTGCCTCTGTGGCTTGGTGCGCCGTTTAAAGTCGGGTATGTTGGCGTGCCTATTTTCTTCGCCTTGTCTGGTTTTCTGATTACCCTCCGCTATTTAGATGATTTCGGAGAGGGGAAAATTGGATACGGCCGTTATCTTTACAAACGCTTTATTCGCATATATCCACTTTACCTGGCAGTTCTCACCTTTTTTGTGGCGGCATTTGGACGCCCTTTGAATATGATCCCCGATTCATGGCAGGGGTGGCTCAGCCTTTACACAGCTATGCAAGCGTTTTTCCCAGACTGGGCCTTCTTGGGCACATTGGTAGGCTGGACGTTAACCCTTGAGCTAATCTTCTATGTTATTGCTCCCCTGTTTCTTAAGTGGTTTTATGGAAAATCAATCTGGCAAGTATTGGCGATATGCCTGACTGCCAGTGGGCTTATGTTGGGGATTGGGGTAGCGCTTAGTTTGCTGCCACCAGTGCCCAATACGTTGCTTGGGGCGAGACGCAACTGGCTCATGCACCATTCTTTTTGGGGTCACGCGCCCGACTTTTTTGTGGGCATGTTTTGTGCATACCTTTTCCTCACGCATGACCAACAGGATTCGCTATTACGACGTCAGGCGTCCAAACTGATTTGGGGCAGTGTGATGCTCATGTATGCTGCGATTTTGCTGTTGGTCATCATCGGTTTCCCGACGGGGACCCCGGGAAACCGGGGTTTAGGTTTTGTAATTGCCCTGGCCAGCAGTGTGTTAATTTTAGCGATCGCCCTGGATGATACGACCCGCAATCCTGTTGCTCGATTTCTCTCCTGGCGCTGGGTGGTCTATCTGGGCAGCATCTCTTATGCACTGTATCTCATTGAACTCACTGAGCCGATTCAGTGGCTGTATTGGCTGGCATTGGGGAAATACGGCGGTGTTGAAAACCGGATTCTTCAAGCTGTGTTGATATTTTTGATAACGATCCCGATTGCGGCCGTATGGTACGAGCTAATTGAAAAACCGGCCCATCGTTTGTTGTCGCGGTTAGGTCATCAGTAGCAGATTGTGTGGCAACTGGTTTTTTATCAGGGTTCATCAGTGTCCAAATTCAATAAGTGAGAGGAAACAAAACTGGTTGGTGCTGCAGGCAGTGTAGTGATTTGAATCTATAAAAAGGTGAAGTATATGCCCAGGCAATCAGCCGATTAGGCAGGGTTTTGTAACTGGTGGTGTGGCGTAAGGAATTGACGCTGGGTGAGCCAGGCGGCGGCCAGTCCAGTGAAGGCGGCGGCCCCAATGAGCATGTACATCACGATGATTTGCAGCTGCACTGCTTCTAACGGCGATGCGCCGGCCAAAATCATGCCAGTCATTGCGCCAGGCAGCTGAATCAGCCCCACGGTTTTGGTGCTGTCGATGATCGGCGTCATGCCACTTTGTAGGGCGATTTTCAGGTAAGGGGCCAGCGCTTGCCGTCCGGTAGCGCCCAGTGCCAAAGCCGCTTCGATTTCTGCCCGCCGGGCCTCAATTTCATCCTGAATGCGGCGCATCACCAGGGTACACACATTCATCGAGTTGCCGATGACCATGCCGGCAATGGGGATGGTTTGCTGGGCGGTGAATGCAA
>JBNKLQ010000362.1:0-5369 GCA_050292445.1 Promineifilaceae bacterium (SeqCode)
TACGGTACCGCTGGCGTTGTCATGGGGCAGCACCACAGCGGCGGCCTGCCCACGCGCAACTGGGACGCAGGCGTCTTTGCAAATGCCGAAGCCATCGGCGGCGAAAAGCTGTACGACGAACTGTTGCGCGGCGCAGAGGCAGGCAAACAAGACAAAGACGGCCGTGACACCTGCTACGCCTGCATCGTGCGCTGCAAACGCGTGGTGGAATCCGAATACCAAAACAACCGCCTGCGCCACGAGTACGGCGGCCCCGAATACGAAACCATCGCCACCTTCGGCTCCTACTGCGGCATTGATGATTTACGCGCCGTCACCTACGCCAACCAGCTGTGCAACGAGTACGGCGTCGATACCATCTCCTGCGGCGCAACCATTTCTTGGGCAATGGAATGTTTTGAAAATGAGGTACTCAACCTGGACGAAACAGACGGCATCGAGCTGCGCTACGGCAACGCCGAGGCGATGATTGCCATGCTGAAAAAGACACTCAACCGGGAAGGCTTCGGCGACATTCTGGCCAATGGCTCGGCCAAAGCAGCTGATCTGCTGGGCAAGGGGCACGAATTTTTGCTCACGATCAAAGGCCAGGAGCTGCCCGCCCACATGCCGCACGTCAAGCGCAGCCTGGGTGTTATCTACGCCGCCAATCCGTTCGGGGCCGATCACCAATCCTCGGAGCATGATCCAGTCTACAGCGAAAAGGCGTATGAGCGATTCTACAAGCAGCGATTAGACCAAATTGGCCTGCACACGCCGCAGCCGCCCAAAGCAATCAATCCCGAAAAGATCGAGTTTGCCCTGAAAACGCAGTACAACTACAGTGCCGCTGACACAGTGAGCCTGTGCCAGTTTGTCTATGGCCCCAGCTGGCAGCTGTACGGCCCGCAAGAAATGGCCGACCTGCTGCGCGCCGCCACCGGCTGGGACGTTGATGTGGACGAGATTCAGGAAATCGGCCGTCGCCGCCTGAACCTGATGCGCGCTTTTAATGCCCGCGAAGGCTTGACGCGCGACAACGACACGCTGCCCCAAAAATTGCTCACCAAACCGCTAGCAGGCGGCCGTTCCGATGGCATCGTTATCGAAAAAGAAGAGCTGCAAGCCGGGCTGGACATGTACTATGCTCAAGCTGGCTGGGACGCCGCCACGGGCACCCCCACCCGCGCCACGCTTGAAGAAATCGGCCTCACCTGGGCAGCAGACGATCTGAACATTTAAACCCCGTAGCCGCGGTTTCTTACCGCGCAGGTTTATGCAGTAAGAAACTGCGGCTACGGCAAACTATTCACAATTTGCAGTGAGCGATGTGAACCTGCAAGGAAAATACGCATGAGCGATACATTTCCATTGGAAGGCATGGCATTAACCCACATTCTCGTTGTGAGCGATCTGGATCGAGCCAGAACTTTTTATCGAGATGTGTTGGGGGCTTCGATTTATGGCGAATACGGCGGCACCTCCATCGTGTTTGATTTTGTCGGTGCCTGGCTGTTGGTGGTCACCGGCGGCGGCCCCACCAAAGACAAGCCGGAAGTCACGTTTGCGCCGCCGTTTGACCGCAACCAGGTGAGCCACGCCATGACCATTCGCGTGCCAGACTGCCAGGCAGCCTATGAAATTCTCAAGGCGCGTGGGGCTGAATTCTTAACGCCGCCGGTCGATTGGGGCTACGAAATTCGCTGTTTCTTCCGCGATCCGGACGGACATCTTTTTGAAATTAGCCAGGTTGGGGCAAACGAGTAAACAGCAGCGGCAATTTGCGCTGCCCAACCGCGCACGCTGTGGCCCGCTGATTGGATTTTGCCGCTCACCACGCCGCTTTTCCCGGAAGAATCTTAGAATTTGCTGCCGATTCCTCACTTTGTTTGCAACATTGTCCATTTGCCCTGAAAATAAAAGGATGCAAATGCAAAAACGATTGATCTGGTTCATCATCATGGCGATGGGGCTGGCCGGGTGTAGTTTGGTCGAAGCGCCAGCCCGCCCAGCAATGCCGACACCGGTAGCAACGGCCGTTTCCTGGGACGTCTCTCAATTCCCGGCGGGCGAAATGGTGCTGGACCCGGTTAGCGACGTGGTACCCCAGATCGATCCCCAAATTGCCGGGCTGGTGGCCGACGTTTCCCAGCAGCAGCTCATGGGCTACGTGCAAACGATGCAAAGCTTTGGCAACCGCAACGTTTTTAGCGCCACAGATGATCCGGCATTTGGCATTGGCGCGACTCGACAGTGGTTGGTGAATGAATTTCAGCGGGTGGGGAACGGCCGTTTGCAGATCACCACACAAGAATTTCCCGTCTATTACAATGGTCTGTCCACCACGCCAGCTAACGTTGTCGCTACGCTGCCCGGACGCATTGAAAGCAAAGACCTTATCGTCATCATGGCCCACTACGACAACCGTGCTCCGGAACCCACCGATGGCGAAACGTACGCGCCTGGGGCTAACGACAACGGCTCCGGTATCGCGCTGCTGCTGGAATCGGCTCGCCTGCTCAGCGCCTACGATTGGAACCAAACCATTGTCTTCCTGGCGGCTGCTGCCGAAGAACAGGGCACTTTTGGCTCACGACACTTTGTGCAAACTGCTTTTCTGGACGGCCTGAACATCGTCGCCGCCATCAACTATGATGCGGTTGGCGGGCGCAGCGGCATTCCCCAATATGCCCGGCTGTTTGCGGCCAACCTGTTGGAATCCCCGGCAGGCGAGCTAGCCCGCTATTATGATTACATCGCCGGACTGTACGTGCCCGCCTTCCCTGTAGAAGTGATTGACGCGCTGGATCGGGAAGGCCGCTGGGGCGATCACCGTGAATTTGTCAATGCCGGCATGCCCGGCGTCCGCGTCATCGAATCGGTGGAAGACCCGGATATGGTCAATTCACGCCAGGATACCTGGGACCGGATTGATTACAATTATTTACAACAGATGGTGCAGATGAACATCGCCGTGGTGGCCAATCTGGCGGGCGCGCCGCAAACACCACAAACACCCATCATTCAAGCGCTGGATTCACCAGGCGATTTTTGGCTGCGCTGGCCGACGGACCCCAACGCAGCGGGGTACGCAATTTCATTTCGGCCAATCGCTGAAGGCAGCTTCCCCACGTTTCGTTTTGTGCGGGCCAACGAGGCTGGCAACGTGGCCCTCACTGGGTTAGACCCCAATACGCGCTATGCAATAAGCTTGACGGCGTTGGATGAAAACGGCCGTCTCGGTGATTTCACCCCAGAAGTGATTGTTGAACCAGCGCAATCTACCGCTCAAGCCCCTTAGTTTTCATTGTAATAATGATCGTAATAATGCAATCGTAAGCTTTATCACAAGTTTCTGGTGGAGTGAAAAACCACATTCTCAACAACTACTCATTCACTAAAGCAAATTATTGGGTAAGATAGATATTAATTCCTACATTTCGGTCTTGATATTTTTAGAAAAAACCTTTATTGTTAGGAACTGAAGTTGGTCAATTAATAAAGCGAGGCTTAACTATGTTGATTTTGTTGGCGTCTATCCTATTTTATGTTCTCATTATGGCGATGGTTCAGAAACGTCGTCAGCTTCAAGCGCAAACCATTGCTATTGCCAAACAACGTCAACAACGACTTCGCCAGCAACAATACGACCGCTTTTAATTCTTAATTTAATTTACCGCACAAAAAATTTCAGGCAGGCTACAAAAGTAGCCTGCCTGTTTTTGTCTTCAGTCAATTGTTGCATATATGCAACTTAGTTCTCTTTTTGCCGTCCCAAATACCAGAGCAAAAATAAAACGGCCGCAGCCAACAAAGCCAATCCCGCCACTTTCTTCTCATTTTGACGCGGCGCTTCCCTTGGTTCGGTGCGGGCAATCCAGTCAAAGGTTTCTAGCAAGCCAGTTTGCAACGGCCGTGTGGTCCAGCCCAATTCCGACCGTGCTTTATCGGACCGAGCGATGTAAGAGGCTCCCAAACTAGCCACCGCCTCCTCAGAAAAGAGGCTGGGCAACGGGACAACGGTGCCAACAGCCCCGGCTATTGGTGCTAATTTACGTAACGGCCGTCCTTCAACACGCAGCGACGGTGGTTTACGCCCAATCAGGTGTGCCCAAAAGTCAACCATTTCATTCAGCGGAATGGCTGGTCCAGTGAGAATGTAGCTTTCCCCAACCTTTCCTTTGTCTGCTGCCAAAAGGTGCCCTTCAGCAATATCCTCAACATGAGCATAAGTTACCGTTAAATCAGAACCGGGCAAAATGGGCAGCCCCCGGTAAAACATGCGCATCAACTGGGCAATGAAGCTGGTATCGCCAGGACCATAAACACCACCGGGCATCGCAATAATAATGGGCGCCCCTTTTTCAATAAGCGGTTGAGCGACCTTATAGTGGGCCAGCCACTTGGTGCGATCATATTCTGTTAGGAAAGGACCTTCTTTGTAATAGCTTTCATCCACCAACTGCCCTTGGGTGTCCCCGTAAACCGCGATAGTGCTGGTGTACACAATCTTGGGAACACCTAACTCGTGAGCCAGACGCAGGACACGACGGGTACCACCCACATTAATTGCCTCAGCATTCATCCAGTCTGGTGCACCCAGCTTGTACCAGGCAGCAATATGAAAAACCACGTCGCATCCTTCCATGCCTGGGCGCAAAGAAGCTGCGTCGGTGATATCGCCCATAAAAACGGTAGCACCCAACTGACGCAGCAAAGCAGCGCTTTCTTCCGAACGTGCCAGCGCATGAACCTCATCACCACGCGCTACCAGCTTTTGCACAACGTGCTGACCAATAAACCCGGACCCACCTGTTACGAATGCTTTCATAAATTTGATTCCTCACCAATTATTGATTCAACTTTGAACATTATACCAAGACAGTGGTGACAGTCACTTTTTAAATCTTTAGGGCAAGCGGAACAAGTAGCTGTCACCTCAGCATTGACGACTCCCCTTGCATCCGGGGCGCACGCTGCTATAATTTCCATCCCTTAATCGGGCGCGTAGCTCAGCTGGTTAGAGCGTTCGGTTCACATCCGAGAGGTCGTTGGTTCGAGTCCAATCGCGCCCACTTTTTGCACACTTTTCGCTTTTTAAAACTTCGCTCCTTCGCATAAACCATATTTCGACCCGAGAAATACCTTTTAGTTACCTCACCCTTATATCGTAATAGCCATCAATTTACAACTCAATTCCCATTCCCAGTTTCCATTGTCTATTTCCTTTTTTCTAGCTGTGCCGCCATTTGCCGCAACAACTTAGCCAGATCATCAGGAGAACTCTCCTTGTCTCCCAGTGACGCAATTCGTTCTCTAATATCTTGTTCAGATAATATTGCATATATTCCATCCGTTATACTCATATTGGCGTGCATCAGGTTCATGCT
>JBNKLQ010000363.1:0-5302 GCA_050292445.1 Promineifilaceae bacterium (SeqCode)
AAAGATGTCGGCAATCCCTGGCTGGATGCAGGCATCGTGGCTTTCAGCACGCTGGGCTATCGCCATCATCCGGACTATTGGGAAAAATGGTACCCGGCGGATTGGATCAGCGAATCGTTTCCCGGCCAGTTCCGCAACTGGTTCTACAGCCTGCTGGCGCAAAGCACCGTCCTGGGCGACGAGCCACCGTTCCTGAACCTGTTTGGCTACTCCACGCTGCTGGCCGAAGACGGCCGTGAGATGCATAAATCGTGGGGCAACTCCATCGAGTTCAATGAAGCCGCCGACCAGATGGGCGCAGACACGATGCGCTGGCTCTACGCCAGCTGCAAGCCGGAGCAAAACCTGCTCTTCGGCTTCAATCGGGGCGATGAGACGCGTCGCCGCTTCCTCATCCCTCTGTGGAATGTGTATTCGTTCCTGGTGTCGTACGCCAATCTGGACGGCTGGACGCCATCGGTGCAGGATTTTCTGGACAATACGCCATCGCCCAATGCGGCCAATGCCCAGCTGGATGCCTGGATCAAGGAGCGGGTGGCTGAAACGGCCGTTGCCGTTCGCGCCTCATTAGACAAATACGATGCTGAAAAAGCGACCCAATCTTTAGAAGCCCTGCTCGATGATCTGAGCAACTGGTACGTGCGCCGCAGCCGCCGCCGCTTCTGGAAAAGCGAAGCCGACGCTGACAAAAACGCCGCCTATCGCACGCTGTACCAAGTCATGGTCAAATTTATCCGGCTGCTGGCCCCGTTCATCCCCTTCACCACGGAGGCGATGTACCAAAATTTGGTGTGCAGCGTGGATGAAAATGCGCCCGCAAGTGTGCATCACACGCTTTACCCAGAGGCCGATGCGGACTCATTGGACCGTCGCCTGCTGGACAAGATGGGTCTGGCGATCACTGCTGCCAGCCTGGGCCGTTCAGCACGCAGTTCGGAAGATATCAAGCTGCGCCAACCGCTGGCCAAGGCGCGGATCAACGTCGGCAGCCAGCAGGCGCAAGACGATCTGCAAGAGCTGGCCGACGTGTTGGCCGAAGAGATCAACGTCAAGGAAATCGAGGTGGTTTCGGAGGTGGGCGAGTTGGTGAACTATGTGCTGATGCCCAACAATCGGGTGCTGGGGCCGAAGTTTGGCAAGGATTTCCCCAAGGTGCGGCAAGCACTGATGGCCCTTGATCCGGCGGAAGCCGCCCGTACTTTGCAGGCGGGCGAATCGCTCACCATTGAAGTGGCTGGTGAAACGGTTAGCTTGGGTGATGAGGATGTGTTGGTGCAGACGGAATCTCGCGGGGGAACGGCCGTTGCCTCTGACAAAGGTGTGACGGTGGCGGTCGATACCGAACTGACGCCCGCCCTGGTGCAAGAAGGCTACGCCCGCGACGTGGTGCGCCAGGTCAATAACATGCGCAAAGACGCCGGTCTGGAAATTTCCGACCGCATCGAGCTAAGCTACCAGGGTGCGTCTGGTGACGTTGCTGCCACGCTGACCAGCTTTGCGGCGTACGTGCAACAAGAAACGCTCACCGTCAACCTGCAAGCCGGCCCGATGACCAACGCCCTGTACACGCAAACCGTCTCTATTGGCGACCAGTACGTGACCTTGCAGCTGCGTAAAGCATAAATTCACCCTCCATAGGGGCGACCCGCCGGGTCGCCCCTACATGAAATTTCTCCATGAAAAAGATGAATGGTGAGGCGTAACATAGCCAATTGTGCTGCCTGTTTGGTACAATCGCTGGGCAATTGTTGATTGCTGGAGGCTTTGTTTATGCGTCACCTCATACTTTTAAGTTTATTTTTGTTGCTATGCCTGGGCGTGGTTCTGGTTGCCCCAGAGGATATGGCCGGTACGGCCGTTCCTGCCGTAGCTGCTGGCCCAGAGCTGGGTCTGGAATCGTTGCAAATTGAGAAGATCACTTTGCAGCCTTTGCCGGAACGGCCGCTTATCGCCAATGAAGCTGCTGATAGTTGTTCAAGTGCCACGACCATCTCCTTGAATAGCTCTGGGGCGGGCGAGACAACCACGGTAAACAGCATGACGGAGAGTGCGGATGACCCGGTACTCACCTGTGCCTGGGGCAGTCCCAGCCGCCCAGAGGGGTATCGCACCGTTTGGTATAAATTCACGCCGGAGAGTAACGGCCGTGTGACCATCGACACTTCCAATAACTTCAACCCCAACAGCTACGATACGATTTTGGCTGTTTACACCGGGTCCTGTGGTGTAAATACGTTGAATATGGTGGCCTGCAATGATGATTACCAGGGCTTTGCCTCGCGCGTTTCCTTCGATGTGTCTGAGGGAGTAACTTACTATGTGGAAGTAGCCGATTGGAATGCGGCCGAACCGGGGACGCTGGAGCTGGACATCTTTTTTGTACTCGATCCAATTCCCTCAAAATGGGAGACGCGGGCGACTTCCGCGCCTGCCCGCACCCGCCATGCCACGATCAAGGCGAATGGCCTGATTTACATGGTAGGTGGCCAAACAAACGCAAGCGGCACGCCTACGTTAAGCAGCGGTTTGTATCGTTACAATCCTGGCAATGACAGTTGGACAACGTTACCTTCTATGCCGGGTGATCCGCTGACAGATGTGACGGCCGTTTACCTGAACGGCCGTATCTTCATCCCCGGTGGCTACGATGGCAACAGTATGGTGGGAACACACCATGTGTACAATATTGCCGCCGGCATTTGGGAACCAGATCGGCAGCCACCGCCTGTGGCCGTCGGCTGGGCGCAAGCCGTGGTACCAGCAGACCAGGGTGGCTATTATCTGGTGGGTGGCATCAGCAATACGGACTTTTTAACAACGACGGCTACCGTTCACAATGACGTTTCCTTCTTTAATGGGACGAGTTGGAATCCGGCGACACCCGACATGATTGTGCCCCGCTATGGGCATACGGCCGTGTGGGTCAACAACGGCATCTGCGTGGTGGGTGGCATTAACGATAATAATCAGCTGATTCAAGATGGGGAATGTTTCCAACCAGCAGGTAGCGGTAGCTGGCAGACCATCGCCCCCATGAACATTGCTCGCTACGGTGCTTCTAGTGCTGTCAGCCCAGACGGCAAATGGTATGTATTTGGCGGGCTGGATGGCGATCATAAAGCAGTGCCTGAAGTTGAAATGTATGATCCCCAAAATCCAATTGCAGGTTGGCAGATTTTAGATGTCACCTATGATTTAGGTGGCAGCCCCATTATCCGGGCTCGTGCTTTTCCCGAGGGGGAATTTATTGGTAATTATTTGTATGCCATTGGGGGGTATAGCACGATTGATTTCTCGGTAACACCCCTGGTGCAACGACTGCTGGTGTTGGGCAAGTCGTATTATTTGCCCACTATAATGAATGGTGATGGTGGGCAGAATAATAATTTTAGCGCCGCCCAACGGCTTGCCGTGAATGTGCCCCAATTTCATCACTTTACAGACTCGTTTGACTTCTTTGATGCCTATTATTTTGATCAGTCAAACACCAGCACTGTGACAATCCGCCTTAGCCAGATTCCTTCTGGCAGCGACTACAACGTGACGGTGTATGATGCGAACAAGAGCGTACGCGGCAGCGGGACGTTGGCCGGTAACCAGAGCGAAACGGTAACGTTGCTGCTTCCAGTCGGCCGTTATTACATCATGGTGGAGCGCATCTTTGGCCAGGCAGATGGTGCAAACTACCGCATTATTGTTGAAAAATAAAGTTAGCCACAGAGGTCGCAGAGGATAAAGAGACTAAGTTCTAAAATCTCTGTGCCCTCTGTGGCCAAAATTTCTCCCAAAGGAATTATGTCCACAGCTAAACCGATTCGTTTGCTTCATTTTGCCGATGCTCATATTGATATTGCCAATTACGGCCGTCACGATCCCGATACGGGTTTGCCAATGCGCGTGATGGACTTTTTGCGCGCGCTGGACCAGATTGTGGACGCGGCTATCGAGGAAAAGGTCGATCTAGTCATCTTTGCCGGGGATGCGTACAAGGATCGCAATCCCCAGCCGACGTTCCAGCGGGCCTGGGGCGAGCGGATAATGCGGCTTTCTCAGGCGGGCATTCCCACGCTGCTGCTGGTGGGCAACCATGACGTCTCCCCGGCGGCTGGGCGCGCCCACACGCTGCATGAATTTAGCACGCTTAGCGTGCCCCGCATTCATGTGGCCGACCGGCTGGCCCTGTGGACGCCGGAGCAGCTGGGTCTGCCCGTGCAGATTATCACCGTGCCCTGGGTATCGCGCAGTATGTTGGTGGGGCGTGAGGAGACGCTAGGCCGCACGGTAGAAGAGATTTACGAGCGCATTGAGGAACTGGTGGTGCAGCGGGTTATGCATTTTGTTGAAACTGCCGTTCCCGACATCCCCCTCATCCTCACCGCCCATGCCAGCGTTTCTGGGGCCAAATACGGCAGTGAGCGGGCCGTGATGCTGGGACATGAGTTGATCCTCAGCGGTGGTTTGGTGAACGATCCCAAGCTGGATTACGTGGCATTGGGGCATATCCACAAGCCGCAGGCGTTGTCGGACAAAGATAGCCATCCACCCATCATTTATCCCGGCTCCATCGAGCGGATTGATTTTGGTGAAAAAGAAGACAAACGTTTTGTCCTGGCCGAGGTGGGCAAGGGAGATACCCATTGGGAATTCCGCATGTTAAACACGCGCCGCTTCATCGACCCGGCCCCCATCACGCCGCGCACCGAGCATTTTATGGATGATGTGATGAGCCAACTGCCCGCTGCTGAAGATATAACCGACGCGATTTGTCGGGTGCGCCTCAGCTTCCCCCGTGACGATGAGCCCCTGCTGGACGAGCGGGCCATTTTGGAGCATTTCAAGGAAGCGTTCGACATCAAAATCCAGAAGCATTACCTTACCAACAAGCGCTCCCGCCTGGGCGATGCGGCCGGGGTGGAAGCGATGACGCCGCTGGAACTGCTGGAAACCTACTGGCTCAGCGAGGAGCTGGACAATGAAGAGGTTGACGTGATGCTGAACCTGGCGAAAGAGGTACTGGCAGACGAGGTGGAGTGACAAGATTTTCCCGGAAACTTTTTTATCGGGTAAGAAATGTAGATGTAGTTTCCGGGAAAATGGCAAAGAAAAATTATGATTCCAACAAGGCTTGAGATTTCAAATTTTTTATCTTACCGGGATACGGCCGTTCTCCAATTTGACGGGATTCATTTGGCCTGCATCTCTGGGGCCAACGGCGCAGGCAAATCCTCTATTTTGGACGGTATTACCTGGGCGTTGTTTGGCCAGAGCCGCAGCCGCAGCGATGACGATCTGGTCAACCGCC
>JBNKLQ010000364.1:0-5272 GCA_050292445.1 Promineifilaceae bacterium (SeqCode)
AGTATCGGCTGCCTTTGAAGTGGACCGAGGACGAGAAGCAGCAGATCATTCGCCTGTGTGTTGAGCACGATTTTCTCACCATCCAGCCAGAAGAACGGCCCGGCATTCCCGATGAAGCTCGCCCTAGCCTCACCCTGCGCAACAGCAAGCGCGAGAGCCACACGGTGGCCAAGTGGGCCGGTGTGGCCGACGCCCGCTTTGATGCCATCTACCAGGCCATGCTGGCACTGGCCAACCGCACGGAAGATTTGCAGCCAATCAAACCACGCTTTAACGCTTGGCAAAAAGGGTTAACGATTGCTGGGGCTGTGGCCGGAGTGCTGCTGCTTTTGCTGCCTGCCTACGCCCTGGCCCAGCCGCTGGTGGCAGCCCAATGGTCGGAAAGCTTTGGGCTGCTCTTCTTTGGCCTTTTGCTGCTGGCGATGTTGTTGCTTATTGTCATGCGGGGGCTGGCCGTTTTGGAGCGTAAAAAAGCCAGGTGGAAACGGACCTATACGCATCTGTGGGTGGTGGGGATTGTCAACTTCCTATTTTTTGTGGCCGTGATTTGCTTGTTTGGCTTGGGGGAAACGGCCGTTTCCCTTTGGCGATCTGACACAGTGCTGGCAATTGGCGACGAACGGCAGCTTTATGCGGTGGTGGGATATACGGCCGTGTTCGCTGCTGGTTTTGTGCTGTTGGCAGCTGGCCCCATCATGCCCTGGCTGCTCAACCTTATTGATGAACGATTTTAGGAGATCTCTATGTACCGACGAGATTACATTATGCGCCAGATTGAATTTATGGTGGAAGTGATGCAAGGGGTAAGCGGGCTGGCGCGGGAAAAACGTTACCAGGCCGCCATGTCCCTCATTGATGAATCGCTGGACAAGCTATTTGGCCTTAACGGAACGCTCATCACCCGCCTGTTTGGCCGTGAGCCTTTAAGCGAGCTTACCTTTGGCGAGGACGCTGACCTGAGCCAGGCCAAACTGATTGCGGCTGCTGCTTTGCTTAAAGAAGCAGGAGAAATCCAGGTTGAACAAGGTGCCGAGAATGAAAGTTTTCAATCGTTCCTTAGTGCGCTGGAGCTGCTGCTAACCGGGCTGTTGAGCCATAACAATTCCTCGCTGCCAGAATATGCCCCAGAAGTCGATGAGATGTTGGATATGCTGGCTGACTGGCATCTGCCAACCCATCTTAACAAGCTGCTGCTGCGCTATTACCACAAGCTGGGCCAGCTAGACGAGGCAGAGGATTTACTGTTTGAGATGATCGAACAAGAGCCAGAAGACGAGGAGATTTTAAAGTTGGGCATCACCTTCTATCAGCTTATCCTGACAGAAAGTGATGCCTATTTGGAATTGGGGAATTTACCCCGCGAAGAAGCAGAGGCCAGTCTGGATGAACTGTTGACCATGAGTTAATACCGGTGCTAGGAGGCAAGTGTCCCAGCTATCCAGCTCCCATTGTGGTGGAAAATAACGTATGGATTGGTTCTGGAGCAATATTGCTGCCGAGCATTACCGTAGGTGAAGGGGCTGTGATTGAGGCAGGTGCGGAACTGCAAATCTAAGCCAGTTTTGATTTGATGAAGATGTAAGGGGTAAACGGCCGTCCCAGCAACAATCTAAACAGCTTTCCGGCTATCTCGGCAATGGCAACCAGCAGCACGATGGCTAAAACAGCCTTTGCCCCCGTGGTAAAAAATGGCACGGTGGAAATCTGTTCCAGGCTAAACACGCGGTACGTCACGTACAGACTAAACGCCGATGTGCCCACTTCCAGCCAGCGCGTGATCCGGTTCCAACGACCCTGAAGGAGAACGGCCGTTTTCAGCACCACCTCCAGCAGTAAGGAAGCGGTAAACCAGGGAATAAGCGCCAGGAATTCGGCCGTCACCAGCACAAAAATGTCCGGACCTTCCTCGCCAAAGTCCGCACCGCCAAACCAGTCTGGGAAGAAGTTTAGCCAGGCAAGAAAAGCGAGCATAAAAAAAATACTCACGGCAAACTCGCCCCGGCTAATGCGGTCCGGATCCTTAACCGGTGGCAGTTCGAAGGGGTCCCAAATTTTTTCCCATCTGTCCGGCAGATCCAGCGAATCCCCAGCAACGCGCTCAATGACGGCAAAAACCAGCGTCACAATGCCGGCGTTAATAATCGCCGAACGGCCGAAGGAAAAGATGAACGAAAGCACCTCATCGACGAAGTTTGCTCCGCTGCTTTGCGACAGAATAAACCCCAGCCACAGCAGATGCAGCACACCGATAATGCTTAGCGTAATCGTAACGACAACCTTGTAGGTGGGGAAAAGTTTTGGCCCAATCAAAGATTCTTCCGGACGGTATTGGGCGGCAATTTCTTCGGGATGGCCAAATTCGCGCAGCAGTGCGGCCGCGATTTTAGGCGTTGGTTCGCCATCGCTTTGCTCTTCCAGCGTGTCTAGCAGCAGAGAGCGTAATTCCAATTCAATATCGGCCCGCGTTTTGCGCGGCAGATGCTGACCAACTTCATTCACGTAGCGATCAATCATTTCATTTGTATCCATTAGTTTCCTCCAACAAGGTGCGTTGCCCCTGATTATTTCGATTTCAAGCCTAGCAGTTCATTCATGACGACAACCAGAGCTTGCCATTCCTGGGTGAGATTGGCAAAAACCATTTCGCCTTCCTGGCTCATTTTGTAGTAACGGCGCGGGCGCGTATCATCCACCACCTGCCAATCGCTGCTAAGTAGACCCTGGCTTTCCAGGCGGCGCAGCAAGGGGTACAGCGTGCCTTCATTAATTTCCATCCCTCGCTCGTCCAACGACTGCTTGAGTGAGTAGCCGTACTGTTCTTCGTTGAGTTGGCTTAATACCGCCAGCATCAATACACCGCGCCGCAGCTCCAGCAAAAGTTTGTCGTAAAGTGCTTCTTTTTCCTTATTTGTTGCCATGCGTCGCATTATACTGTATATCGCACAGTATTGTCAATATCAAAGTATTTTTACTAGGATTCAATCCTTTTGCAAACGGCCGTTTCCCCCACAGCAACGTTCAAACAAAAGAAACAAGCCTGTTGGTTAAAACCAACAGGCTTGTTTCTGAAGCAAAACCGTTTTGTCAGATAATGAAGATACCGATGGCCAAGGGCAGCAAGGCCAGCAGGGCCAGGGCAGGGTGACCACGACGTTCTGTGTTACGGCCGTCCCAACTAAACAGGAACCATGCCAACAAGTAAGCTAATGACCCGACGATAAACAGGGCAAGCAGTGACCAGCTCGGGCTGAAATCGGCCGTGCCGCCCGTTGCCAGCCCATTAAAGGCGTTCATAGCATGGGTAACGGGCAGGAGTTGGGCAACGGAAGCGGCCGTTTCTGGCAGCATACTGAAAGGCAGCATCACTCCGCCAATTAGCATCGAGGGCAGGAACAGCACCTGCGAATACAATACCGTCATCCGCGAGTTGGGGGCAATGACCCCGATGAGGACAGCCAGCCCAGCACAGGCATAAGCCAGCAGCAGCGTGATAATGATGAAGTACCCCCAATGAGTCGGCAGCGGCGCATCGAACAGGAGCGGCGCAGTCACAACGATGATGCCGGTAACGATGGCCAGGTGCATCATGGTGGTTAAAGCGGGCATGGCGATGAGGGAAATGGCCGGAACCCCATTGATTTTGTAGCTGCGAAAAATGCCAGATTCGCGGGCGTTGACCAACGGATCGGGCATGCCCAACAACGTCGAGGCCAAAATTGCAAAAGTCACCATCCCCGGCACGATCACGTCGGCGAATAAGGGGTTGATGCCGGGCATAATAAAGCCCATCATTAAGTAAAAACCCAACGGGAACAGGTAGTTCATCATTAACAAGGTTTTGTTGCGGATACCGGTCCGCAGTTCAAATGAAAAATGAGCAGCAAAGGCGTGCATGATAATCCTCCAAGAGATTTGAACCGCAGAGGTGCGGAGGACGCAAAGTTTTTAAATTTTCTCCGCGTTCTCTGCGTCTCAGCGGTTAATTTGTAGTTAGTTCCAGGAAACGGTCTTCGAGCGACGGCCGTTCCACCCGTAAATCCAATAAGTCATCGCCGTTGGCCGACACAAATTCGATCAATGCCGCCACCGTTGGGCCAATGTCGGTGCTGAAATAGACAGCGTACTCATCCTTCACCAGCCGCTGGCTAACGGCCGGGAACGTATGGTGATTGGCCAGAAGCGCCGCATCACGGGTGCGCACCGATACCTTTGTCAATCCCGCACCAGTAGCCGTGATTTCCAACGGTGTCCCTGCGGTAACCAGGCGGCCACCTAGCAGAATCGCCACCCGATCCGCCATCTCTTCTGCTTCGGCCATGTCGTGGGTGGCCAGGATGATGGTTGTGCCGTTGGCCTGCAATTCGCGCATCAAGTCGTGCAGCTCAGAGCGCGAGGCCACGTCCAGACCAGCGGTCGGCTCGTCCAAAAACAAAACCTGCGGCTCGTGGGCGACGGCCAATGCCAGCGCCAACCGGCGCTGTTGGCCGGTGGAGAGCTGCTGAAATTGGGTATTGCGCTTGCCGCCCAGGCCAAATCGCTCCAGCAAATCGTAGCGCGGAGCAACGCCGTGATACGCGGTAAAGAGGCGCATCGCCTCATCAGGCGTGATGCTTTCCGGCATGCCCGCCGACTGCAACTGCACACCAATGAGGTTGCGCAGCTGGCTCTGATCCCGCGTTGGGTCAACATCGCCAACGCGCAGGACGCCGCCATCGGGGGCGCGCAGCCCTTCCAAACATTCCAGGGTACTGGTCTTGCCCGCCCCGTTGGGGCCAAGCAAACCAAAGATTTGGCCACGAGGAACGGTAAAGCTGATGTTGTCAACGGCCGTAAAGTCACCATATCGTTTGCTAAAATTTTGCACTTCAATCATGAGATTCTCCGTTATCAGTAATCGGTTATCGGTAATCAGTTGGTCGGAATACTGTTTACAGATTACTGGATTACCGATCTCGGCACATCGGGCAACGGGGAACGGCCGTTCCTACCCAAAGGTACAATTCCCTTTTGGACAATACACTTCCCTCCGGCGGCTGTTATAATGAAGGCAGAGGAATAATCATGAGCCGATTCTTGAAACTTGACCCTGACGTCCAAAAAGAAGTAAAGGAAACCCGTGCTTTCTATTATCTGTTGGTAGCCGCCCTCATTTTTGTGTACGGCGCCACTTTGATTGAATCGCCAGAAATACGTCAGCCCGTTTACCTTATTCCTTTTACACTACTTATGCTGCTCCATGCGGTACTGCACTGGTTCAGCCCGTACTTTGTCG
>JBNKLQ010000365.1:0-5264 GCA_050292445.1 Promineifilaceae bacterium (SeqCode)
CAGTGGCGATTTGATTGTGCTCTTCCAGGTGTGGGATGAGATCAATTGTGGTCAACTGACCTTTCTCCACCACAACCTTGCCGTTAATCACTGAATAATCTACCGAGGGCGGCTGGCAAAGCAGAACGGCCGTAACCGGATCGTGCAGCGCGCCAGCGAAGGCGATCTGATTGAGATTCAGGGCAATAAAGTCAGCACTCATGCCTGGAGCTAGATAGCCAATATCGTCCCGCCCCAAAACGGCCGCTCCCCCACGTGTCCCAATTTCTAACGCTTGCCGTGCCGATAGGGCGTCTGGGCGGCCACCAAAACCACCACGCCCGCCTGGTGCTTCGCTCAGATAACGATCTGGAGCTACTCGCTGTAAAAGCATGGCTTGCCGGGCTTCGGCCAGTAGGTGGCCACCATCGTTTGAGGCAGAACCATCAACCCCAAGTCCTACCGGTACGCCAGCCGCTTGCCAGGCCAACACGGGCGCAATGCCGCTGGCCAACCGCATATTGCTGTTGGGGCAGTGAGCCACGCCGGTTTGGGTTTGGCCGAACAGCTCAATCTCTGGCTGGCTCATATGCACGCAGTGGGCGTGCCATACATCTTCGCCCGTCCAGCCCAGCGATTCTACGTAGGGCACGGGGCGCAGGCCAAACGTTTCCAGGCAAAATTCCTCTTCTTCCAACGTTTCGGCCAGATGGGTATGCAGTCGTACGCCGTAAGCCCGGGCCAGTTTGGCCGATTCGCGCATGAGGTCTGGGGTGACAGAAAAGGGGGAGCAGGGGGCCAGCACCACGCGCAGCATGGCGTGCCGGCTGGCGTCGTGGTATGTCTCGATGAGACGCTGGCTATCTTTTAGAATGAATGATTCATCTTCAGTGACCCGATCTGGCGGGAGGCCGCCATCGCTTTCGCCAAGCGACATGGAACCTCGCGCGGCGTGGAAACGCACGCCAATCTCCTGCGCAGCGCGAATCTGGCTGTCCAAAGTGCAGTCGTTGGGGAAAATGTAGAGATGGTCACTGCTGGTGGTGCAGCCAGAGAGGGCTAGTTCAGCTAAGCCAGTGATGGTGCTCACATAAATTGCTTCATCACTGAGATTGGCCCAGATGGGGTAAAGGGTGGTGAGCCAGTCGAATAGATTGTTGTCTTGGGCCAGAACGCGGGTAAGGCTTTGGTATAAATGATGATGGGTATTAACCAGTCCGGGCAGTACGATATGTCCGCTTAAATCGAGGACGGTATCGGCCGTTTCTGGCAGCTCATTTGTGGGGCCAACCTGTTCAATCACGTTGTCGCGTACAAACAGCCCTCCATTCACGATTTCGCGCCGTTCATCATCCATTGTGACGAGAACGGCCGTATTCTTAACTAATAATGTACCCATCAAATCCTCCCAGTGCCTTTGTCTCGTTAGCAGAATGCCAAACGTTACCCCTAAATTTCCTAACTGGCAACCTCGTTTGGCAATGCCCTTTCCAGTGGTATAATTGCTAGCTTGCTGGGGATGTGGCGGAATTGGCAGACGCGCATGACTTAGAATCATGTGCCGCAAGGCGTGTGGGTTCAAGTCCCTCCATCCCCACTTTTTAAGAGACTAAGAGCGTTGCTGCCCAGGCAACGCTCCTTTCTTTTCCCTGCTAAAGTAGGACAGAATTTACTTTTTTTGAGAGGTAGCTTGTGACGCTAAAAATTCAAACAGAACAAGATGATCAACGACAGCTTCTAATGACCATTGAGGTCCCGGAAGATCGTGTTGAGAAACAAATGCGGCAAACCGCCCGCAAACTGGCCAGAGAAGTTAATATTCCTGGTTTCCGCAAGGGCAAAGCCCCTTACCCAGTCATGCTCAAGCGCTTAGGGCGTGATTCCCTGCGCACGGAAGCAGTAGAAGATATGTTGCAATCAGTTTTCACTGAGGCTTTGGATGAAGTTGATCCCGAAATCTATGCGCCCGCCAATTTTGATGATATGGAAATGGAACCGCTGGTGCTTAAGTTTACGATTCCGCTCACGCCAGAGGTTGAATTGGGCAACTATCGTGAACTGCGTAAAGAGATCGAACCAGTTGAGATTACGGAAGAAGCCATTGCTGAGGCATTAGAACGGATTCAAACCCAGCATCAGCAGTTGGAAGATGTAGAACGACCCATTGAGATAAGCGATATGGTGACCCTTAGCGGCAAGGGTGAACTGCTGCCTATTGCAGAAGACGAAAAAGAAGAAGCTGAAGAGGCCGATGATGCCGAAACGGCCGAATCCGAAGAAGATGCCCCCGCCGAACAACCAGAAGACAACGTCATCTTCAACAGCGAAAGCGTCGATCTCATCATGGAAGCTAAGCAGCTTTTTTGGGGCGAAGATTTTGTCGATAATGTTGTGGGTATGTCGGCTGGGGATGAGAAAACGTTTAATATCACCTTCCCTGAAGAGTTTGAAGAAGAAGAGCTGGCTGGCCGCGAGGCTACCTTCACCATTAACGTGCTAAACGTGCGCAGCCGTGATCTGCCACCGTTGGATGATGAACTGGCTAAATTGGAAGGCACCTTCGAGACGCTTGACGAACTGCGTGAATCAGTCAGCGAAGAGCTGAAAAATAACGCTGAAAGTGAAGCCAAAAACGCGCTCATCGAAGGCATGATTGATGATTTGCTGGAAGATGCCCAATTGATTTATCCGCCTGCGGCCGTTGAGGCTGAAATTGACGGCATGCTGGATAATTTTAAGGGTCAGGTTACCCGGGCTGGCTGGAGTTGGGAAGATTTCTTGCAGTTGCAAAGTGCGCAGGAAGAACAGCTTCGTGAGAACTTCCGCGAGGGTGCGGAAGAGCAGCTTAAGCGGCAGTTGGTGCTGCGTCAGTTCATCATGGATGAGAAGCTGCGCGTGAGTGAGGATGATATTAACGCGCATATTGACGAGCGAGTGAGCCAGTTTGGCGATAATGAAGCGCTGCTCCAAGGCATGCGGGATTATTATCGTAGCGGTCCTGGCTTTGACATGCTTAGCAGCGAAGTGCTGATGGACAAAGCTTATGAGCGCATTGAAGCCGTGCTGACTGGTAGCGCACCTGATTTGGCTGAATTGGAAGCCGAAGAAGAGGCGGTTGAAGCCGAAGCTGAGGCGGTTGTAGCCGAAGTCGAGGCGGTTGAAGAGGGTGAAAGTGAAGCCGAAGAAGAAATGGCGGAATCTGAACCTGTAGCTGATGTGGAAGTCGAGGATGCGGCTGAAACGGAAATGGAAACGGCCGTAGATGAAGCGGAAGAAAGCGAAGAACAAGAAGAAGCCGAAGGATAATGTAAATCTAACGCTGGCTGGCTAAACTTCGTCCATTGCCTTACTGTCTTGGAATGGCGAAGTGATCTACTGTTTTGCGCCACGGATTTTTCGGAAAAAGTTGCTGGGACGAAACAGTTAATTGGATTGCTTTTTCGCTTTCTCACAAAATTTAGGAGACGACTAACTCATGATGAATTTGCCAACGTCGCTTGTCCCCATGGTGCTGGAAACAGATGGTCGTGGTGAACGCGCTTACGATATTTTTTCTTTACTGCTCAAAAATCGCATCATCATGCTAGGTACGCCGATTAATGATCAGATTGCTAACTTGATTGTGGCTCAGCTGCTTTACCTGGCGCGCGAAGATTCCAGTAAGCCAATCAGCATGTACATCAACAGCCCTGGTGGGCAGGTGTATTCTGGTATGGCTATTTACGACACGATGCAGCAGATAGAATGCCCTGTTTCGACTGTAGCCGTAGGCTTCACCGCTAGCTTTGGCACAGTTTTGTTGACAGCGGGAACCAAAGGGATGCGCTATGCGCTGCCGAACGCCACCATTCATATGCACCAACCGTTGGGTGGGGCACAGGGGCAGGCATCAGATATTGAGATTCAGGCTCGGGAGATTTTGCGCCTGCGAACTTCGCTAAATGACATCCTCTCAAAGCATACCGGTCAGTCGATTGAGCGTATTGAAGAAGATACGGACCGAGATATTTACATGGGTGCTGAACAGGCCATGGAATATGGTCTGGTAGATGAGGTCTTAACAGGCCATACAGTTTAGTTTAAAGCAGCCGTAAGTTGATTTTATGATGACGGCCGTTCCCCTGGAGCGGCCGTTTTTTTGTCTCTAGAAAATGAGCGCTTTTCCCCCGCACTTGCTATTGTTTTACACACTCCTTATAATCTCAATATTCTGTAAGAATCATTCTATTTATCTTGTTATGTAAAATAAGTGGCGGTTTGCAGTAAGGATTGTATTGATACTCCCCGCCAATCCCTTTCGGGGCTGAGTAAGGACAACATGGCCGGTTCTCGTAACAAACAATTAAAGCGTGCAGTCATGGTTGTGATGAGCTTTGCCATTACCCTGATCACAATCACGGTTTTTTACCAGCTGACCCAGATTAAATCGCTGCAAGCCCAGACGCCTTCGATAAGGTTAGATCGTAGCATTCTCTCTGTTAATGAAAATGTAGGCACAGCCACTCTGAATGTGATCCTCGAAAATCCGCCAAGTTATCTGGTGACGGTTACGGTAAAAACTGTTAGTAGCGGGTCAGCTACGGCGGGTTTAGATTATGTGGCGCTGACACAGATACTCACGTTTACGGTCGGTGGAGCAACGACGCAGCCAATTGGTGTTGACATTACTAATGATACGCTGGTGGAAGATACGGAATCTTTTTTAGTTCAGCTATCAGATCCCAAAACAGTAAGTGTTACGTTGGGTTCACCGCTTGTTGCCTCCGTGAATATTAACGATAATGATTCAGGGTCACCCACAGCCACCCCCATTTTTGGCGACCAGTACGAGCCGAACAATACATTCAATGAAGCCCCAGAAACGGCCGCAGGTGCGGCTGACCTCTGTAATCTGACCTTTTACCCACCTGGCGATCAAGATTATTTCCGCTGGTGGGGCAAAGCCGGTATTACCTACATCGTTTCTACCTCGGATTTGGATGCCGGGCTTGATACCGTGTTGAATGTTTATAATGCGAACCAATCCCTCATCAGCAGCAATGATGATGTTTCCGCAGGCATCTTCCGTTCAGAAGTGCGCTTTACAGCAGGCAGCGATGGCTATTACTATGCCCGTGTGACCAACAAATCGCCCGTTGATCCTGTAGACAAGGTGTACTGTTTTGGAATTGATTCTACGGTTGAACCAACAACAACCCCACCGCCGGGTTTCCCCTCCAATGCAGATGTGTGTGAGTTTAACAGCACGCTCGATACAGCTTGCCTAATGGTTGTGGGCGAGACAA
>JBNKLQ010000366.1:0-5252 GCA_050292445.1 Promineifilaceae bacterium (SeqCode)
GTGCAAAGAGGGCCTCTTAGCATTTTCTTTTTTATCTTTGCCTCTTTGCACCTTTGCGTCAATATTTTTTAAGCTACTGGAACTGGAGACAGCAAATCACCAGTCTCCTATCACTTTTTATGGATTTTCCCGCCATTGCCCTTCTGGAATTTAACAGCATCGCTGCCGGCATTGAAGCCGGCGACGCGATGGTGAAGCGCGCGCCAGTCAGCACCATTCAATCTGGCACGGTGCAGCCGGGACATTATTTGGTACTGGTGGCCGGTGATGTGGCTTCGGTGGAAGAGGCGTTTGCCGCAGGCAAAGAAACAGGGCAAACAGCCCTGCGCGACACACTCTTTTTGCCAAATGTGCATCCAGACGTGGTGGCAGCCTTGGGGGGCAAACGTCTGGCTGCCCAGGAAGATGCCCTGGGCATTATCGAAACAATCAGCGTAGCCAGTGCCATTCTGGCCGCCGATGCTGGCGTAAAGGGTGCGGAAGTCTCCCTGCTGCAACTGCGCCTGGCAGATGGCCTGGGCGGCAAGGGATTGGTTTATTTTCATGGATTGGTGGCAGATGTGGAAACGGCCGTTTCCCTCAGCGCAACCATTGCCCAAAACCAACTCATCCGGCAAATGGTCATTCCCCAACTTCATGCAGATATGTGGGAAAATGTGAATGAATACGGCCGTTTTGGCCAGCATTTTAGTTGGGAAGCATCGTGACGGTGGTCAGTAATCGGTGAATTGTAGGAGCAAGGCAATTGGGTACAGTCTTGACCCAACGAACAACCTTCTCTCCAATTGCCTCGCCCTCATTTACCAACAAAGCGAAAAATCATGCAATTAGCAAAAGTCATTGGCACAGTCGTTGCCACCCAAAAATATGAAGGTCTGGAAGGCATCAAGTTCCTGGTCGTCCAGCCTTTGAGCAAACAGCAGGAACCAGAGGGCCAGCCGGTGGTTGCTGCTGACGCCACCTTTCAAGCAGGCCCCGAGGAGCTTGTTTTCATCGTGGGTAGCCGAGAAGCAGCTCAGGCCATGCCCATCCCCTTTGTCCCCGTAGACCATGCCATCGTCGGCATTGTGGACGATGTGCAATTAGCTCAATAAAGTAACATATCAGCCGAATGAGCGGATTTGGGGCCAAATCTTGTCCCAAGGTTGCCATAAATCTTCACACAAAAATATATCCCGACTAAAGCGACTCTCTTCATTTTCAACCCCATATTCATTCCCGTTTTGGCCTACCCGCTGACAAGATTGGAAGAGCAGGCTCAGGAATTCTCTGGAATAGCCGAGGACAATTACTGCCTCAGGAGGGTTCTCGCCGTAGCCACGATTCCAGTATGAATTTACAGGACTAATTGCGGGGGGCAGCCCGTAGCGAGGTCCATACAAATTGATGGCACCAGCCTCACCGTAGTTGCCGGCTAAGATGCCGAGGGATGTATAATTTGCTTCTTCCCGCTCATAAATTTTCCAAACCTTCTGGGCCATCTCTTCCCACCCAATTTGCTCCACAAAATTATCGTGAACGTCGGTGGTTATTTCCCATAAGGCCGAATTGATTGGGGCGACAGGCAGCATTAAAGCAGCACCAATTATTGCTCCAACCAACAGAAAACCGAGGGTGACCCAACTGATTAGCTGCTGCCGCTCAGGCGCAAGCCCAGCCAGCCAGCGTTCTCCCTGCACCGCCCCACCGGCCAACATCATAGGGTAAGCTGGAGCCATGTAGTAAAATCGACCCTGGCTCAACCCAAACAGAGCCAGGGTAATGAGGTAAATCCAGCCAATTGCCCGATACCGCACCCCGTCCGGCGCAAAAAAGTAGTAGTAAAGGCCAAAAAAGAAAAGGGGGATTGTTAACGGGTTCATATTGACATAAAACTGTTGCGAGAGATAACCTTCGGCTCGACCAATTTGTACATCCCGTGCCCGAATGGTGGCTAAAAATTCCAAAGAGACAAATTCGTTCTGAATCTGCCAAATCAGGTTAGGCAAGAAGATGAGAAGCGAAAGTCCCACACCCGCCCATAGCCAAGGGGATTTCAACTGCGCTCGCAACGATTTTGTGAATAGAACGGCTGTTACAATGGCCACAACCAAAAATAGCATCGTGTATTTGGTCATCATACCCAAACCAATGCCAACGCCAATGCTTACCCACCAGCGCGGGTTTTCGGTCTTAAGCAGCTTAATGAGGCTGTAAAGAGTCAGCACCCACCACAAGTAGTCAAAAGCGATGTACTGAAACAGGGTACTCATAATCAGCGACATGAGGGCAATTGCCACAGCGCCAGCAGCCACCACCTGAGCGCGACGGCTGCCGCCCAGCTCTTTGGCCATAAGGCCCGTGAGCACCATGCCCGCACATTGGGCCAAAGCCGCCAGCGATTTAATGCCAACAAGTGACAAACCAAACAATTCCAGACCGATACGGCCGATAAATGGCGTCAGTGGAGGATAAGCCACATACCCCCAGGCAAGATGCTGCCCGTTGTCTAAAAAGGCCAGGGCATCCCGATGAAAACCGTATTGGTTATTGGTGAGTATATGTATGAGAAATCGTCCGGCAGCCAGCAAGAGCAGAAGCTGCCAATCGGTCAAGGCACGTTTTGTTTGTCCATTTTCCATATCGTCCCCTGTTGTTTAGCCATCAGGGTAAAAGAGCATGATAGCTGGCTGGTCGGCAGCCAGCGAGATCATTTTTTGAAAGTGCAATCCACATTTTTCTAGCAGCTTGATGGAGCGATGGTTGTCCGTCGCGGTGATGGCAACAATGGGGGACAAATTTAAGTCGTGACGGGCGTGATGCAGTACGGCCGTTGCCGCTTCAAACGCATACCCCTGACCGGTAAACTGGGGCAGGAAAGCAAACCCAATATCGACGTGAGGGAGAGACGGCCGTTTCACCAAGCCACACATGCCCAACCGCATTGAATCCTCTTTGCGCTCCACTAGATACAAACCAAAACCATTCTCAGCGTAGCTGGCCATCGGGCCATTTTGCAAATAAGCTTCTGCCTGAGCCACGGTGCGAATACCCCGATCACCAATAAATTGAATCCAGGACGGATCGTTGACCAGGGTCAAAATAAATGGGGCATCGTCAAGGACAAGATGGCGTAGTTGTAAGCGGTCTGTTTCGGCAATTATTTTCATACAGGACTTGTATCAGCGACAAACCATTCGCTTTCTGGCTGGTTAAGCAGCCGCTGCACATCGTTGACGTGGTGCAAGTTGTGGTAGAGGGTGAAGAACAAAATTTCGCGCACGGTCATCTTGCCCAGCAGCGGATGCGGCAGCAGGTATTGATCCAGTGCCTTGTCGGACCATTTTTCCAGCGCCGCTTGCAACTCAACACCCTTTTCCTGCCATTTGCCCAGGATGCGGGCCTGGGCCCCAGCCAACGGTTCCAGCACTTCGGGCAGAAACGGGCCGCCTGCTTTGCCACCATTGGCCAGCGCCTCATTGACGTAGGTATGGCGCACCTGGGCCAAGGTGCGCAGCTCGTGCTTCACCCAGCCAAAACGAATGCGCAAAGCGGTCCGGGGAATGTTCAGCGCCATGATCACCGGCGCGCACGACTTGATGAGATGAACTAAATTTTCGGCTGGGGACCAGACGCCTGGTGGCGCAGCCAGGAATTGTGTCTCATCAATGCTGGCGAAGAAGGTGTGAACGGCCGTAAACTCCGTGTCAAACGCGGCGGCAATTTCTTGTTTGGTGTAAGGCTGTCCTAACTGAATCATCTGTTAGTTTGAGAGGGAAGCGGCCGTAATCGTCAAATTATCAAAGGTGATGTCTGTGCTCCCGCCGTCAAAGGCAGTTGCGGCAAAGCCAGCATACCCAGACGCGTAATCGCTGTCTTCCGTGTCTGTCACAAATTTACCATTTACATACAGTGCTAGATAATTGTCGATGCAAACGGCGCGAATGGTGTTGCTGGCCTGGCCTTGATTGATGGCTGAACTGGTCGTCCACTCCACAATATCATTCACATCATCTCCTTCCCCTTTGGAGATAGCATAGTAGCCATCGCCGCTGATGAGGAAGTAGTAGCCGTCGCCATTGTTGCTGGTATCAGCGCGGCACATAATGCCGTAAGCATTGTTTTCAAACGATGAAGCCTGGTTGGCTGTCACTTCAATCACGACATTATCGTGCTCAGCATCATTCAAACCCCAAATATAGCCTTCATCGCCGGTTTGCACACGATACACACCATCCACAACCTGGAAGTCAACCCCATCTGCGACATACGTCTCCCAGGCCGCAGCCTCATCAAACGATTCGGTTAGCAGCACGTCGCCCGTTTCATACTCCTGCGATGGGCCACCGCAGGCTCCCAGTAGTAAAATCATCGTGAGAAAAACAACCGATGCATTCATTATTCGTTTCATGATCCACTCCTTGATAGCATTTAATTTGTAACCACACAGCCTCTCTGGCTGTGGCCAGTGTCAGCGCATGTATGCGCAACTGTGCCACATGGCGGCTCGGTCTGGAGACCGGCCGCAGCCCCTGAACAGTTAGCAAAATATTAAGCAAGCTTGAGGGCAGGCAGGGCATAGGGAATGTAGACCAGGCCAAGGGGATTGCCGTTTTTGAGCATGTGCAGGCGGGCACCGCGCACGGCTTCGCCCAGGGTTTGCTTCTCAAACAAGAAGCGGCGCAGGCATTCTTCGGCAAATTGGGTAGCGATGGGTTCGAAGATGGTGATTTCGGTACCGATAACGCCGGCCGCGCCGCTGGTCTGCACAAAGCCACTGACAAAGTCCAGGGCGCGTTCCGGGGTAAGTTGGGTAGTGTGGCAGCCATTGATGAAGACGAGCGGCCGTATTTTTTCCCACCTCACCCGCCGCCGCAAATTACTCCTGACAAACCAGTCACCATCTTTGTCGCCCAGCAGCAGGTAGGGTACGCCTTTCTCCGTCAGGCCACCATGGCAGTAGAAGTACACTACCTGGGATTCAGTGGCTTTGAGCATGTTCAGGGAGTCGTCCCGACTGTCGGCATATTCCCAACCCACGCCCATTTCTTGCAGGCGCTGTTCGTGAGACGGCCGTTCCTTAAAATCGCTCCCTTTCCATACGCTCACCGCCATCTTGGGTGGGCCTCCGCCAATGCGCAGCGGCGCGTCGGCCGACTCCTTCACCGACATGGGCAAACCAAGATAATGCCGGAACCCCCAAAAACCACTGGGGCAAATCACCAGCTCATCTTTATAGCTGGGGCACTCTCCCTGGAAACAGCTGCATTCTT
>JBNKLQ010000367.1:0-5240 GCA_050292445.1 Promineifilaceae bacterium (SeqCode)
CCAGAAACACTACCGGCCCCCACACCGATTGTTATTACCATCAATACAGGGGGCACGAGCAATGATGGTGTGTCGCCTGTTTCGGAGCAGACTACTGTTGAACTGCCGGAGGATGTTTTTGTGCCCAAAGCTGTGCCGACGCCTGTGCCTATTGTGAATGAGCCGAATTCAAATCGGCCGTCTGAGCAGGATGTGGCTGACTTTTTGTATGAAGCTGTTTTGGCGGAAACGGCCGCTTACCTTTATCTGGATAGCAGCTATATCTCCTGGTATTTTGCTGGGGAACCTTTAGCTTTTATGGAGTCTGAAATTGCCGAACTGCTCAATGCCGGTACGCTGGTGGCCAAGCTGTACGATGAAAGCTTGAGCTATATCTATGACATTAACTTTGTGGATGATTACCGCATTGAGGTAGACAGCTGCGAAACCTGGTCATTGGAATATTATGATTTATGGGACAGCAGCTTTTTGGGCAGCGAAGGCCCCAATCTTTATCCGCAGACCATTGTCATTGAACAATTCACCGATGGCTGGTACATCACTGATATTTTGTTTTATGATGTGCCTGCTTTCTGTAACTGAGAGCGTAGTCACCGCGAAAAGTGTTCGCGGTGGCTACTTTGCTAATTGCGCATGACGAGCCAGACTCCTAGCAGGAGGACGCCGATACCGAGAAACTTTGTGGAGTCTAACGGCCGTATCTCTGCCCCAAACCAGCCAAAATGATCAATAATGCCACCCAGGACAAACTGGGTGGCAATCAAAATGGTGAACGCCGTCACCAACCCCAGCCGGGGCGTCACATAGCCGATCGTGCCCACAATAATTAACCCCAAAATGCCCGTGATGAGTACGTACGGCGGTACGCCGCGCCATTCCGCCAGATTGCCGCCGCGCAGCAGCAGCATCGTCACGCCCACCAGCAGTCCGCCGCTGCCGTAGGTGATAAACACGCTCTCAAGCGTGCCGATTTGCTGATCCATTACCCCCATGAACTGTGCCTGAAGCACAACGGCGATCCCGCCCACAATTGCCACCAAAACCAAAGCCAAAAAAGTTGTCATTGACATCTCCCATCATTCGCAAATTTACTGCCCATCTTACTTATCTTTTAGGACTGTGCCACCTCTTGAGGGGGGAACGGCCGTATTCTGGAAAACTTGGACAAAAATGAGGGGAAGCTTAACCCGTCCAACAAAACCTCGCCAATACATTGACAAAACATAGACACAGCGATAGATTTGTAGACGTAACCTGTGCAACAAAAATTTAAAAACCAATTTATCAACCAATTCAAGGAGATGAAAGTGAAAAATATTGTTCTAAAATTACTCTTAGCCACCGCGCTGCTTTTTGGCCTCATGGTGCCCGCCGTTGCGGCTGACGGCAGCCAAACTATTGTGCAAATCGCCTCTGGCGATGACCGTTTTGATACGCTGGTAGCCGCCGTCGTGGCTACCGATTTAGCAGAAACTTTGTCCGGTGGCGATTGGACCGTTTTTGCCCCTACCGATGATGCATTCGCTAAACTGGGTTTGAATGCTGACAACATTGCTGATTCTTTTTCTAAAGAGGCGTTGACCGACATTCTGCTTTACCATGTTATTGTTGGCGAGGTTTCCTCAGAGAAAGCAAAAGTTGTTTTAGGCGATGTGGCGATGGCGAATGGGGCCATGGCTGGGCTTAAATTCTTTGATGGCAATCTCTATGTAAATGACGATTCCAAAGTGATTATTCCCGATATTGATGCCTCAAACGGTATCATCCACGCCGTGGACACTGTGATTCTTGGCCCCTGGCCCAAAGTCGCCGACACGTCCAGTAGCAGCACCGCCGGTTCCGCCGGTGCGGCTCCTGGTACCATTGTTGACATTGCCGTGAATGACGGCCGTTTCAACACATTAGTAGCTGCTGTAACGGCTGCCGGTCTGGCCGATACCCTTTCTGGTGGTGAATGGACCGTCTTTGCCCCCACTGACGCCGCTTTTGCCAAACTGGGTCTCAATGCAGACAACATCGCCTCTACCTTTAGCGAAAAAGAGCTGACCAACATTCTGCTCTACCACGTCATCGCAGGGGAAGTTTTCTCCGACAAAGCCCTGACGCTTTTGGGTGATGTTACCATGGTGAATGGCCAAAAAGCTGGTCTGAAATTCTTCGAAGGCGACATCTTTGTAAATGACGATGCCAAGGTGATCATTGCCGACATCGATGCCAGCAATGGCGTGATCCATGCCGTTGACACGGTTATTCTTGGCCCCTGGCCCAAAACTGACTAAGTAAGCGGCCAACAATAACTTATCTGATTAGAAGGCCGCTTACTTCAAGCCGTCCACACAATTCCGGTAACTTATTTGTGGACGGCCACTAAGCCTCCTTTTTGAAGCATGAGTAAAGAGAGCATTGCCCGGATTTGATTCCATTGACCCGGCAATGCTCTCTTTGTTTTCCCTGGAGTGCTGGCTCCTGCTGATTTTGGTTTTAGATGGTAGAACATCCGTTTCGTGATACAATTTGCAGACAAATATCACCCGTACTTGCTTAGTTACAAAAGGATTTTCATGTCGAAAAACCAACTTGTTCTCATTGATGGCCATGCCTTGGCCTACCGCATGTTTTTTGCCCTGCCGCTAGAAGCATTCACCACCAAAAGCGGCGAACCGACCAACGCCACCTTCGGTTTTATCCGCACCGTGCTGGATTGGATTCTAGCCGATGTCCCGCCTAAATATTTTGCCGTCAGCTTCGACTTGGGCCGTACTTTCCGTGATGATATGTTTGCGGAATACAAAGGCACGCGGGAAAAGATGCCGGATGAGCTGCGCCTGCAAATTGAGCGCATCAAAGAAGTTATTCAAACGCTCAACATTCCCATTTTGGAGTTGGAAGGGTTTGAAGCCGATGATGTGCTGGGCACGATTGCCCGGCAGGCCAAACCGCTGAGCGTGCCAGTTCACATCATTACTGGCGACCGGGATTTGTTGCAGCTGGTGGATGACAACACGCATGTAGAGTTGCCCACGCGCGGCAGCCGCCCCCCGGAGGTGTTTGATGTGCAGGGTGTCATTGATTATTTTGATGTACGGCCGAATCAAGTTGTCGATTACAAAGCTTTGGTGGGTGACACCAGTGACAATATTCCAGGGGTGAGAGGTGTTGGCAAGAAAACGGCCGCAAAACTCCTCAATCAATACGAGACCCTGGATGCAATTTACGCCAACGTTGATTCGATCAAAGGGGCGATGGGCAAAAAGATCGCTGAGGGCAAAGAAAGCGCGTATTTGAGCCAGAAATTAGCCCGCATTGTCACCGATGCCCCGATTCAGCTGGATCTGGATGCTTGCATCGCCCACGATTTTGACCCGAATCCTGTACTGGACATCTTCCGTGATTTGGAATTTCGTTCCTTGAGCAACACGCTCGTGGAGCATCTGGGAGATAGCGCCACGTTTGAAGAACCAGAATCCCTGGCGAATCCGACTGAAACGGTGATTGTGCGCACGCAAGCGCAGCTGGATGATCTGGTGGCCAAGCTCAACGCGGCCAAGCTCATCTCTTTTGACGTGGAAACCACCGGGTTGGACAAAACCACGGCCGAATTAGTAGGCATCTGCATCGCGGTGAAGCCACCCGTCGGTTACTACATTCCCGTTGGGCACCTGGCCAACGAAGCGCAAAGCAGCAGTGGGCAAATGTCTCTCTTTGCTGGAGAGCCAGAACTGGCAGAAGGGCAGCTCCCTCTGCAAACCGTGCTGGACGCGCTGCGCGAGCCGTTTACTGATCCCAAAATTGGTAAGGTGGCCCACAACGCCAAATACGACTACACAATTCTGGATCGCTACGATTTGCGGGTCACCCCCATCACCTTCGACACGATGATTGCTGAATGGTTGACCAATCCGGCGACCAAACACAAAGGACTGAAAGATTTGTCACGCCATCGCCTGGGCGCAGAAATGACCGAAATCGAGCTACTCATCGGCAAAGGCAAGTCGCAAAAAACGTTTGCTGAGGTCCCTATTGAAGACGCAGCCCCTTACGGCGCAGCCGATGCGGACATGACGCTGCGTCTGGTGGCTCCGTTGAAAAAAGAGATCAAAGAGAAGGACCTGGAGAAAATCCTGGATTTAGAGATGCCGCTGATTCCGGTGCTTTCCGCGATGGAACAAGAGGGCATTGGCGTCGATCTCGATTTCTTCCAACAAATGTCGCAAGATTTAGACGGCCGTTTACGCCAGCTAGAGGCAAAAATCCATGATATTGCTGGGGAGCCGTTCAATATTAACTCCACCCAGCAGATGAGCGATATTTTGTTCAAGAAGCTGGGGTATCCTATAGAAGGCCTCAAGAAAACGCGCAGCGGCTACTACTCCACGGCCGCCAGCGTTTTGGAGAGTCTTAAAGAAACGGAACAAGAGAAGAAAACTGGCATGATTACGGCCATTTTGGAGTATCGCGAACTGGGCAAGCTGAAGAGCACTTATGTGGATGCCCTGCCGGAGTTGGTGAATAAGAAAGACGGCCGTCTCCATACCAGCTTCAACCAAACCGGAGCCATCACCGGGCGCATTGCCAGCAGCAACCCCAATTTGCAAAATATCCCCATCCGCAGCGAGGTGGGGCAGCAAATTCGCCGAGGCTTTGTAGCCAAACCGGGTCACATCTTCCTGGCCGCCGACTATTCCCAGGTGGAGCTGCGTGTTTTGGCACACATCTGCCAGGATGCCGCCTTGCTAGAAGCGTTTCGGCAAGATCAGGATATTCATCGCACCACAGCAGCGGCCGTTTACGGTATTGACCTGGACGACGTAACCTACAACCAGCGTCGCTTTGCCAAAGCGGTCAACTTTGGCCTGATCTACGGTATGGGTGCTTTCCGCCTGGCCCGCGATTCGGAGCTGACCCTGGCCGAGGCTGAAAATTACATCAAGGGTTACTTTGCCCGTTTCCCCGGCATCCAAAAATATTTGGATGAAACCAAGAAAAAAGCGCATGAAGACCAGTACGTAGAGACATTGCTGGGGCGGCGGCGTTACTTCCCCGTTTTCCAAATGCCGTCCAGCGGCAGCAATGTGCAGGCCCGGCTGCGTGCCGAGCGAGAGGCAATCAACCATCCCATTCAGGGCACCGCCGCCGACATTGTGAAAATTGCCATGCTGAATTTGCGGTATGGTTTTATTTCCATTGGACTCGTTTCCCGGAATCACGATGGTTCCATTCCGAGGGTCCGTCAAACTGGG
>JBNKLQ010000368.1:0-5237 GCA_050292445.1 Promineifilaceae bacterium (SeqCode)
GATCTCGTAAACAATCATGACTTCAGTTATAGGTTAAATTCCAAAAGGGATTGTACGATTACCCGCCTTTTTCCTGGCGATAAAAAGAGAATTTTGGTGATCTACGTTTCTAACAAACGTTCTTCGTAGATGCGCCGAATCGTCGCCTCGATGTCTGGTTCGCGCACGGCCAAATCTTGGACACGGTATTTGGCCGACAGACGGCCGATGAGCGCCGAAGCCGAAATTTCTCCCCGTTCAAACTGGTAGGTGGCCCGCGAATCCTGGTATTCGACAACCGCTGCGCCGTCTACTTCGACTGTCTCGTAATCCTGGGCAAAATCGACAACCAGTTCCCGCTTGCCGCCAAATTGATCTTGCAGGGATTGTAAACGGCCGTCAAACAGCAATTTCCCCCGATCAATGATCATCACCCGCTGGCACAGCCGCTGCACGTCGGCCAGGTCATGGGTGGTGAGCAGCACAGTGGTGCCGCGCTCCGCGTTGATGTGCTGGATGAATTGGCGAATGCGCTCCTTGGCGACTACGTCCAGCCCGATGGTGGGTTCGTCCAAAAAGAGCAGGTCGGGATTGTGCAGCAGGGCAGCGCAGATGTCGGCTCTCATGCGCTGGCCCAACGAGAGGGAGCGTACAGGCGTGTGCAGGAATGGTTCCATCTCCAGCATGTCGGTGAATTCGGCCAGATTTTGCTGGAACAGGGCTGGCGGGATTTTGTAGACGTGCCGCAGCAGCTCTAGCGATTCGATAACGGGCAAATCCCACCAGAGGGTGGTGCGCTGGCCAAACACGGCTCCGATGCGAGCAACGTACTCCTGGCGTTCTTTGTGGGGGATACGGCCGTTCACCATCACATCGCCCCCCGACGGCACCAACAACCCGGTCAGCATCTTAATCGTGGTGGATTTGCCTGCGCCGTTTGGCCCCAGATAGCCTACCAACTCACCTGGCTCCACACCAAAGCTGATGCCATCAACCGCCCGCACCTTTGTTGACACACGCGAGAAAAAGCCGCGCAGCGCGCCAAACCGCCCAGAATAATGCTTCCGCACAAAAAAATGTTTCTCTAATCCTTTGACTTCAATAATGTTCATATCTTCTTCTTCATCCGCAGATTTCACAGATAGACACAGATTTCGGACTCAAGAATAAGAAAATCTGCGCTAATCTGTGTAATCTGCGGATAGATCAATTCCCTGTGCTTTGGTAATGCTGGATACCAAAGCGCCAAACGTGCAGCGACAGCCACAACATGGCAAATCCAACCAGCGGGGAGATAAACGGGGCGATGGCGGGAAAGCTAAACGGGTCTGGCTTATCCAAAAAGTAAAGCGCCGGGTAAAAGTTTAGAAAAATGGCGGGCACGATGTAGGTAAAAAAGCGGCGCAGCCAGTTGGGATAAATGGTCATAGGATAAGACATGGTGAAGCCACCGCCGTAGGTGAGCATGTTCAGCACCTCAATCGAATCGACCGTCCAAAAAGTAATTGTGCCGCCAATGACAAACAGGCCACCAAAAAAGGCGATCAGGCTGGCAATGACAATGGGTAAATAAATGAGTTTGGGCAAAGTCCAGGTAATGTCGTTGAGGGATAGGGCGTAGGCAAAAATGGCGATGCCAAACGCTACACGCCCCAGGCGACGAATAACCAGCCGCGACCCCATCACCTGGGCCGTAATGTTGATGGGGCGCAGCAAAAGCTGGTCAAAGCTCCCCTGGCGCACGGTCAGGCCAAAACGGGGCGGGTCAAAACCGCTAAACAGCATGTCCATGAGGTTGAAGGCAATTTCGACCAAGCCGTACAGGAAAGCTATTTCTGGCAGCTGCCAGCCTTGCAAATTGCCAAAGCGCTGCATAACCAGAGCCACTGAACCAAATTCCATCACCACGGTGAGGGCCGTAACGACAAGATCAAACACAAACGAGGCGCGATATTGCAGTTGAGAACGAACCTGGATGCCGATTAAGCGGCGGTAAATGTCTAGTGAGTGTCTCATTTCTTTTACTTTCGTAATCAGTGAGCAGTAATCAGTAAGTCAGTGACCAGTTCGTTAGATGAGGAGATTAGGCACTAATGGACTGTTCACCGAAAACTGGTCACTGAAAATCAGCCTCCTAAAATGACCAGACGGCGCACGGCCGTTTTCAACACAATCTGCCCCAAAATGGCCAATCCCACCGCCCACACCAGCTGTGTTAGCAGCGCCTGGACCAGCGCTGGCCCCTGCAAAAGCCCCAAATAGACCTCGACCACCATATTGAGCGTGTAGGGAAAGGGTGTCAGGTAGGCAATGGTTTGCACCCACTCCGGAAAGAGGCGCAGCGGCATGAGAAAACCCGATAAAAGCCAGCCAAAAACAAAGCCAGTGCCGATGAGGCCACGCGCATTCGGCGACCAAAAGGCGGCCAAATTGATTAAAAAGCGAAAGGTAAAACTAACGAGCCAGCTGAAAGCAACGGCCGTTCCCAACCAAACCCACTGCACCCAACTGGAAGGGTAACTCATGGGGAAAACCAGACCAAAAAAGAGCATGATTACCACACCGCGCAGCACCAGCGCTACAGCTGCTCGCCCCGCATCCTTGGCCAGCCAAAACTGGAAATAGCCCATCGGCTTAAGCAAATCAGCCCCAACTTCGCCGGTATGTACCGACTCCATAAGATCGTACCAACCGAAAAGCCCCAGATAGGTGATGACCGCCTGGGTGAGTGCCACGTACGCGTACAGATCGGTTTGCGTAATGCCTTCGACCATGGAACGGCCGTCGTACAGCGCCAGCAGCACAGAAACCCGCAGCCAGCCAAAGCCAAAATTTGTGATCAATCCGGCAATTGTGGCGGCCCGATAAGTCAAGTGACGACGAAAACTACGCCGAGCAATTTCCCAAAAGAGTCGCATGAAGAAACCTATTGTCAATTCGTTAAGGGCGAGACGAATCCGCTATTCTCTTTGGCTTGGAGAAGATTGTCAAATTCTCATTCAGAAACGGCGAGAACTCATGTGAAAGGATTGTTAATTGGGGGCAAAGTCAGTAGCCAAACTGCAAATTTTTGCTATGGTTGATATTCTGGAAGTATCACCCCCCGGCTTGGGAGCCTTCCGTATGTTGTAGTTTTCAATCATATACCCTTATACCAATGTCTTATGGCGCTACGGCCGTTTGACCCGAATTTCCTATCGTCTGGCGGTCCTAGTACCTTTATTGTAAAAGGCGCGTGAAATCGTAAGATTATCACGCTCTGTAGATGGCAACTTTACAGGGAGCCCGACACCATTCCATAAGACCGTTATTAAGAATTAAAATTTCTAATGTGGGTAACTGACAATACCCACATTCTTTTTGGAGCAAAAAATGACAACCCGCACAACTATTTCCCTCTGGTCGGGACAGCAAACATCCTCATCGGGCACATCTGCCCTCACAGTACAATCCCCGATTGATGTGATAATGCCGGAACGGCCGTTACCCATCCCGCAACGCCCCGAACCCATCATCATCAACATACCGCAAACCCAAACAGCAACGCTTTCTAACTTTTTGCGCATCGGGCGTTTGTATCATCCGCTGTGCCGCAATAGCTTTGTGGAGCGGGTTCAAATTGGCTACTACTATTATGAACGGCGTGAAGAGTGGCGCACCTGCGCGCTAGCCGCCGCCTATGCCGGTGCCTTTGGCCCCCAGGCCATCGAACGGCCTGATTTTTCTTACAGCATGGCCGTTTGGCGCTTGAGCCAGCGCGTGGGCTTCGACATTAGCCAACAACAGGTCGTGGGACCAACAGGCCGCCACAACACGCTGGCAGATGAAATGATTCAGCTGGTTGATGATAATTTGTGGACGCGGGCCGGTGTGGCTGACTGGGTTGAAAGCCTCGGTTTCTAAGGCAACATCTTTCCTTGAATTTAGTACAACGTCAATTAAATAACATTTCCCCGGAAACTGCTTTTCTGATCGTTTGCTCGTTCGAAAGTTTCCGGGGAAATTCTTTATTTCAGCAGCTTGGCCACCAGGGCTGTCCAGCCTGTTTGGTGGCTGGCACCGATGCCCGCCCCATTATCCCCGTGGAAATATTCGTAAAAGAGGATGTAGTCCCGCCAGAGCGGATCAGTTTGAAACTGCTGCACGCCACCGTAAAACGGCCGTTTCCCCTCATCATCCCGCACAAACAGCCGAATCAACCGTTTTGATAAATCGTCGGCCACTTGATTTAGGGGAACGGCCGTTTCTGCCCCGGTGGGCAGCGGCACACGCAAAGCCTCGCCATAGTAATAATGATATTTTTGCAAGCTTTCGATGAGCAGGTAATTCACCGGCAGCCAGATGGGTCCGCGCCAGTTGGAGTTGCCGCCAAACAAATACGTATCGGATTCGGCAGGCGTGTAGCGCACGGTGTGGCTGTGGCCATTGAGGTTGAGTTGATACGGCCGTTCCGCATACTCCTTCGACAGGGAGCGAATGCCAAAATCAGACAAAAACTGTTCCGGGTCCAACATTCGCTGCAAAATGCGGGTGAACTGCTGCCGATTCACCAACGAAAGCAGCAAACGGCCGTTTTCCCCAGGATCTGTCAAAGAGGCAATGTGGCTGACCAGTTCAGGCCGGTACTTGATAAACCACGCCATGCGGCGACGAAAGCGGGGCAGTTTAGCCAACAGGTCTGGGTCCAGCGTTTCGACGGCGTAGAGCGGAATCAAACCAACAAAAGAGCGCAATTTAAGGGGTAAGAAACGGCCGTCTGGCAAATGAATCTGGTCGTAAAAAAAGCCATCCTGCGCATCCCACAACCCACCCTCACCAAAACCATTCATCGCATCGGCAATGTAGATAAAATGCTCAAAAAATTTGGTCGCGACATCTTCGTAGGCTGGCCTGGTGCGGGCCAATTCCAGGGCCATCGCCAGCATGTTCAGGCAGTACATCCCCATCCAGGCCGTGCCGTCTGCCTGTTCCATGTGGCCGCCAAGAGGCAGCGGCTGGCTGCGATCAAACACACCGATGTTGTCCAGTCCCAAAAAGCCACCCTGGAACACGTTATTGCCATCGGCGTCCTTCCGGTTGACCCACCAGGTGAAGTTGAGCAGCAGCTTGTGAAACACTTTTTCTAAAAAGTCGGTATCGGCCTGGCCGGTAGCCTCGCGCGTAATTTTGTAAACCGACCAGCAAGCCCAGGCGTGTACCGGCGGATTCACGTCGCTAAAGGCCCACTCATAGGCGGGAATTTGCCCGTTGGGGTGCAT
>JBNKLQ010000369.1:0-5190 GCA_050292445.1 Promineifilaceae bacterium (SeqCode)
CTACCAGGCGATTGAATACCTGTCTGCCTATGCGCTCACCAAGGCGGCGCTGCGCATGTTGGCCCGGCAGCTGGTGGTTGAGTTGGGGCCACATGGCATTACCGTTAACGCCATTGCCCCTGGTGCCACCATTACCCCACGCAATTTAGCCGACGACCCCAATTACGAGACGGTTTGGGGGCAGCTTACGCCAACCCGTCGACCGGCAACCACGGCCGATATTGCCCAGGCGGCGCTATTTTTACTCTCTCCTCAGGCGGCCCAAATCAACGGACAAACCCTGGTTGTTGATGGCGGCTGGACATCTACAAGCCCCGTGCCGCCGTTCGATTTTGTAGAAAAAGGGGAGGCATAATTTAAAGCTTAGAAATCTCGATAAAAGATCCATTTCCTTTTATCCGTATCGATTTTTTGCAGAATTGCTACATTGTATGGAATCCATTTGAGTTGCCAGTCTCTACCCAACGGATTTTGTGCAAACCGTCGCCATAAAAGTCCCAAGCGTGAAGTTAATGGCGTCGTTACTTCGCCACTCGGTTTTACTAATCGATAGGCTCGGTTATGGAGGACAAAAGAAATCACCTTTCTGACGCTCGGCAGCCAAAGATCGTCAAAGACAATAAAGCCATTGTCGGTTAGCATCCTATCAATAAAAAAGAAATCAACCATAATAAAATCGAACAGATGGCTGCCATCAATAAAGGCAAAGTCAAAAGTTGCCTTCTGGGCGTTCAGTTCTGCCAAAACTTGAAAGGACGGCCGTGGGTAAAATTGCAGATAATTGCTTAAGCTAGCCCGTTCAATATTGAGCAGGCCGATGGAGCGAAATTTACGGTCCTGGTAAGGATCAATGGCAATATGAGCGCCTTGACCATTGTCCGCCAGAGCCTGGCAAATAAATAGAGTCGAGAGGCCGTAAGCAAAACCGACTTCCAGCGTTTTAGTTGGTTTGAACTCTCGAATGAGATGGTAAAGAATGGAGCCGGAAGAATAGAAAACTGACGACGTATCATGAGGATACTGATTATGTTCGGCATCTTCAACAACTCCGGAACTGTAGATTTGTTCAATAATTTTATTCATTCTGACCCCACGGCCGTATAAAAGTCTCTGGTTCCACACCCAGCCCGTGGGCAATGCGGTTGATATAGTTGAAATAGGCAATCACCTGCACCGCGTCGTGGATGGCCCGATCATCAAAGCCATGTTCGCGGAGTGCATCTAAATCACCGGGGGTCATTTCATGTTGATGATGTGTCAATTTGGCAGCTAGTTTACAGAGTGCCTGGTTTGCGGGGGAAAGCGGCGCGATTTGCCAATCGCGGACCAGTGCATGGACATAGTCATCAGCTTGTTCAGCGTTGGGAATTTCGATTTCGATCTCAGCCCGGAGATCGTGCGCGTGGGCCTGGTGTCAGTAATAGCAGTTGTTCTCAGTGGAAACGACCACCGCCAGCATCTCCCGCTGGGAGCGCGTCAGCGGCGACTCCCCTGCCATTATGGTTTGGTAAAACTTGATGCTGTCTTTGAGCACCATCTCGTTGATGCTCATCACCTGTATAATGTTCCAAATGCGCCCGGCCCGTTTGATGGCCGCATGAAGCTGCCGTTTCAGCAAGCCGGTTGCTTCTTCAAGGTAAATCTCTTTGATCCAGGGCATACAAAACCTCCCGTAGCTGCGGATTCTTTCCGCGCTCTTTCACATAAATAATTCGTCACAGATATTGGTTTTTTCTGTGTCAATCTGTGTTTATCTGTGGCCCATTTTCTTTTGAATTACGTTCCATGCGGCGGCGCAGTTTGGCGGGCCATTTGTCTGGCTCTTCGGAGGGGTAAACTTCCAGCGGTGGGCCGTTTTGCTGGAGCAGATCGCGCATCTTACAGCCTAAAATTTGCCGTGCCGTCATCAGGCCAGAACTGGTAGCCCCGGCTACGCCGTGCCCGGCGGTGGTGCTGGCTCCGCTTAGCCACAGCCCCTTAAGCTCTGTTTTGTTTTTGAAGGCCCACGGCCCTACCTGGAAGCGGCTCTTGTCAATCCCGTACAAATTGCCCCGCGTGGCGTTGAGATAATGTTCATTGCTCAGCGGCGTGCCCAGATCTTTGAAGACAACATGCTCGCTAAATCCTGGCACGCGTTTGTCGATGTTGGCCGACATGGCGGCGGTCAGTTTCTCTTTGAGCTGCTGATACTCCCACTCCCGGTCACCAGCGGGCTGGTCGGCCCATTTGGCAAACGGCTCGTAGCTGACAAAGGCAAACGCCTCCAGCGTGTGGTGGCCGCTGTGCATTTTGGAGGGGTCTTTCAGCGTGGTTACCGTCAGGAACATGCCTTCGGGCGCAAAATCCTGCACGATTTTGTCTGTCTGGCCGTCGGCATAGATGCCATCGACGTCGCTGTGATTGTAGAACCAGTAGTTGCCGGAATCCAGCCCGGCGGCACGTAAATCCATGTCTACGGCCATGAAGAGGCTGAGGGCAGAGGTGGAGTAGGTGACGTTGCTCAGCTTGCGTTGCAGCTTGCCGCTGAGATGTTTGCGGCCAATTAATTTGCCAAAGGTCACTTCCGGGTCAGCATTGCTGACGACGTGTTGGGCGGCAATTTCCGTGCCGTCCGTGAGGCGGACGCCAACGACTTGCTTACCATCGAGCAAGATGCGCTCGACGCGGGTTTGCAGGCGCAGCTCGCCCCCGGCTCGCTTGAGGGCGCGGGCAAAGGCGCGGGGGATGGCAAATGCGCCGCCCAGCGGGTAGTAGCCGCCGTCAAAATAATGGTGGGTGACGCCCGCGTGCAGCGGCGCGGACACTTGCGAAGGCGGCAGGCCGTGGTCGCCGGACTGAGCGGATAAGATGGCGCGCAGCACGGGATCGCTCACAAAGTGGTTGATGAGGTCGGCTCCAGTGCGAAAGGCCCAGCGCAGGATGTGGCGGGCGCGCCAGGGCAGGGTAAGCGCATCGCCTACACCGCGCACCCGGCCCAGCAGGCGGGTTTCATCCATGAGCTGCTGGCACATGTTGAGGTAGCCGTCGATCCCCTTGGCTTCGTGCGGGAACCGTTCTTTGAGGCGGGCGGCGAATGTTTCCCGTCCCTTGGGAATGTCGAACCGCTCCTCACCGACGAAGACATGGTCGAAGCCATCGGGATTGATTTCGCAGAAGGCGAGGTCGGCAGAGACGCCGAGCCCTTCGTAGATGCGGCGCATGGGGCCACCGGGGCCAATCCCGCCGATGTAATGCACGCCGGGGCTGAATTTGTAACCTTCGAGGGTGAAGGAGTGGGTCCAGCCGCCGGGCACGTCGTGCTGCTCCAGAACGAGGACTTTTTTGCCAGCTTGCGCCAGGGGTACGGCCGTACTCATCCCCCCAGCTCCCGAACCAATCACAATCACATCGTATGTTTCATTTGCCATCATCTGCTCGCTTTTTGTGGGTAAAAAAAGGATTGTAACACAGCTTGGTTTACTAATCGTTTGCTGTGTAAATTTGTCATTTTGAGCGCAGCGAAAAATCCCTTTGAACTTCGCAGGCTTTGAGCTAGAGGATCGCCGTAACGATGCTTTGTTTTACTCAGCATGACAAGTGGTGGTTGGGGCGTTGCCGTAGCCACGGATTCTTTCCGCGCAGGTGGAAGCCGTAGGTCAATTTTACAAAATTGACCTACAGGCAAGTCAGTCGTGACAGCCACATGTAGGATGATTTACAATGGCCTTAAACGAATCATTAGGTGCGACAAAAAGGAGGGTCTCATGGCACAGGCAGGGATTCATGGGTTGGTTGGTGTAGCGGTGCGCCGCTGGGCGCCTGATCGTCAGTGGCTGCTGTTGGGCATTGTGTTGGGCAATCTGCTGCCCGATGCCGACAATCTGGCGGTGGCTACGGTCACAGGTGGTTCAACGGAGGGGCTGCACCGCACGTTTACCCACAGCTTGTTTTTTGTGCTGGCGTTGGTAGTTGTTTTTTGGTTGGTAGGGGTGGTTGTGAAACGGCCGTCCCTCACCAATCTCGGTTTGGGGCTGGGCATCGGCGTGCTTATGCACATTTTGCTGGATTTGCTCGTCTGGTTCAATGGCGTGGAGATTTTGTGGCCGCTGCCCTCCTGGGTGAATTTATGGGAAGGGGTGACGCCGCCGGAATGGTTTAGTAACTTGCTCATGCCGCTGGAGATGCTCTTTTTTGCCGCTTACTTTTGGGGCCTGGCGGTCCTGGCGCGGCGGCAGGGCACGGATTTGGATAAGGTGAAAGGGGTGAGGGTGTGGACCATTGTTCAGCTTTTGCTCTTTGTGGTTCTGACGGTGCTGGTCTACACGCTGGACAGCGGCTTCCTGACGATTTACGGTGCGTTGTACCTGCTGTCGCTGGGGCTGGCGGCCGTGCTCACCGTTCGCTTGCGCCAAACGATTGAGGCCGCGACCTGAACTTGTCATTTTGAGCGCAGCGAAAAATCCCTCTGAACACCACCCATTGCTACCCTCGCCAATGGGCAAGGTATGCGCTGTTGCTACGCCGTAGGGATGCTTCGTTTCACTCAGCATGACAATTGATGGTGAGGGCGTTGGTGTAGCCGCAGATTCTTTCCGCGCCAGGTAGACTCGTTGGTCAATTTTGCAAAATTGACCTACAGAAGTGCCAGCAATTCGGCGGCGTCACCCTGGCCCCAGTGGTAGCCCATGTCGATGGACATGGTTTGGGCACGAGTGGCCTCTTGTTTGGCGGCGGTGGGGTTGCCGCTGGCCAGGTGCGCCCAGGCGAGGGCGATGCGGCTGTCGGCTTCGTAAATGCGGTAGCCACCGTCGCTGGCGTAGCCGAGGGCTTCGCGCAGGTCGGAGAAGGCTTGGGGTAATGTGCCTAGACCTGACAGGTGGCCCGTAGAGCCCTTGGCTGGTGAGGTTGTTGGCGGGCCACCTGTCAGGTCTGCTGAATGCGCCAATTTTGCCGCCCAGCGCCCCCGCGCCAGCAGCGCCTCGATGAGGGCGGGACGGTAGGAAATGGAGCGAGCGATGGTGAGGGCGGTGTCGAAATGGTTGCGGGCGGCAGCGATCTCCTCAGCGCCGCCTGCATCCGCCTCCAATTCCCCCAGGACGCGGTGGCACATGCTGGTGGTATTGGCCCAGCGATTGCGCTCACAGATGGTCAAGTTGGCGTCTGTGACTTGCCGCGCGTACGCTGCCTGCCCGGTGCGGCGCAAATGCTCTG
>JBNKLQ010000370.1:0-5187 GCA_050292445.1 Promineifilaceae bacterium (SeqCode)
CTCGTCTCATGCACTCAATATTAGTCTATTCAACCCATATTTCGAATTGCTGAACAGGCACAACACGCCTTGACCAAATAGAACATAAGTGCTAAGATTTTGTCGCTTGCTGAGTGGAGTAATTTCCTTACCCCATCATTAAATATAGAGAACGGCCGTTGCCCTGTTGACAACCCAGAATGAAAAATTTCATCCGACGGGTTTTGAGGATTGACCACAGTTTTGGAGGAATGACATGCGTGAACCAAAAGTTGGCATTTATTTAATTGTGGAGTTTGAATGGCCACGGCCGTTTTCCCAAGAACACGCCAAAAATGCCCGAGCACTGCATGATGTGGTGCAAGACAAGGAGTGGATCAAGGAAGTGGTCGCAGCCAGCGGCGGATTGGGCGATGGACCTCCTTCGATATGGATTTTTTGGCTGTCCGATTATGCCGCCTTGGACCGCTTGTTCCGCGACCAGGAAGACCCGGTCAGCCGGGCATATATGGCTTTTTTCAGCCAGATGGCAGTGGTCAAAGACAAAATTCGGGAAGAAGTGGCGTTTTTGTAACAACCCAAGCGGACAATCACACACAAAGGAAAATTGAGATGGAAATCGATTTGCAACTGGATGCCTATCTGAGTCGAACAACGGTTGATGCCGCCGCCGCAGGCTTGCAACTGCTTGATTTTATTACCAGTTTAAGCCAGGGTGTTACCTGGTCATTACAGCGCGGACGAATAAATTTTGTGGCCAAACGGCCGTTTTGCACCCTACATCCCGCCAAAAACCATATCACCTGCCGCATTCCTGACACAAAGACAACCGTTCGCCTCACCACACTTTATGATGTAGATACCACATTGCAAGAACACATCCGCCAGGCATACCAGTTGGCCCAACGACACTGACTTTTTCTGACTTCTGCAGCAAATGAGTACACATCCAGGCATTTTTGGATTCCAATTGTCACAATTTGTGTTACCCTGTAACCAACTCAAATCCAACAGGCAAAATCTCAGGAGGTACCCATGCCTCACAACCAACTATTCTCGGCTGTTCATCAGCTGGCAATTGCCAGCCATGCGTTTTCAGACGTCGATATGGCTCAGCCATTCCATTGGCGCAAACATGGCGAAGGCGTGCGCCTGGCGCTCATTGGCACCTATCATGAACTGCGTGATCTAGCCGCGACCCTGGCCAGCCAGCGCAGCCAAGAAGGTCCGCCAAGAACGTTGGCCCAGCATGTGTTGGGGCAATATCATCTGGGCTACCGTGAACTGCAAGCAACCCTGCTAGGCATCAGCGATGAGCAGTTTGAGCAAGAACCAGCGGCGGGGGAGTGGCCACTGCGCATTATTTTGGAGCACATTGTCGATGCGGAGCGGACTTTTTTCACACTTATTCATTATGGTTTGGCACAGCAACAGGCAGGGACAGCAGAGCCGTTTCCTTTTCCCCCTGGCGAAGTGGAACGGGTTGCTGGCAGCGAAGAGGCGTTCTACGACATCGTAGATAATCAATCGTTGTCAGCCGTGCAGCAATATTACGATGACTTCCATCAGCGAATTCTCACCGAGTTAACGGCCGCATCAAATGAACATTTTTTAGGCCCCTCGCCCGTTTGGTGGGAGGAAGAAGTCTATTCTTTGCAGTATCGGGTACATCGCCTGGACGCTCATCTACGCCAACACCACATCCAAATTGAAAAGACGCTGCTTTGGCTCGACCGCCCGGAAACAGAGGCGCGTCGTTTGCTGCGGTTACTGTTCCGCGCTCTGGCCGACGTGGAAAACATCCTTTTAGGCGCGCCAGAATTGGGCAAGACAGAACGGCAAGTGCTGGCCCAAACGGTTCAGGAACGAACGGCCGTTGTCCAGCAAGTGGTGTCAGATTGTCGTCAATTGGAAACGGCCGTTCACGAAGATGACGTGCAAACCATCCAGCAGATTATTGCCGCCAAACCAGAGCTAACCGCTGCCCTGGGGCAAAATGGCCTGCCGCTGCTGATGAACGCCATGTATCAACGGAAAACGGCCATCGTCGAGGCGCTGCTGGCAGCAGGGGCCAAACCAGATATGTTTGCCGCTGCCGCGTTGGGCGATCTGGCTCAATTGCAAGCGCTGGTAGAGCGACATTCTGGCTACCTCAACATTTTTGCCAAGGATGGTTTCACACCGCTCCAATTGGCTTGCTACTTCAATCAGGAAGCCGCCGCGCTTTGGCTCATTGAGCAAGGGGCCGAGGTTAATGCGGTGGCCAAAAACAAGATAAAAATCGCCCCTATCCACGCCACGGCCACCCACGGGAATCTGACGATTTTACGCGCACTGCTAGAAAAAGGAGCAAACGTGAATGCGGCACAGGATGGTGGCTTTACGGCCGTACACCAAGCTGCCCACCGCAACAATATTCCTTTGGCCCAATTGCTGCTTGAATTTGGGGCTGATCCGCACCAACCCGATGCGAAAGGGCAGTCAGCCCTTCAGCTAGCCCAAGCGGAAGGCAATAATGAGGTTACGGCCGTTCTTGGAGGTTAATCATGCAAATTGGACATATCGAACTTTTTGTCAACGATCTGGCACAGGCTCGGCAATTTTATGAAGAGGTGCTGGGATTTGAAGTTACGGCCGTTCAAGGCAATGGTCAATTTATCTGGCTCAAACTAGGTGACACCGAAATTCTGCTGCGTCCTGGTCAAGAATCTCCGTTCATTTCCGCTTACGATCAGGCCACAGCTGGGCTGGTGTTGTATACCAACGACATTGGGCAGACTGCCCGCACGCTTAAGCAGCGCGGCCTCAAATTTCTGGGCAGGGATGGGGATGATGATTGTCTCACGTTCACCGATCCTGACGGTCATTGGTTCCAGCTCGTCAATCCGGAGTCACATTAATGGAAATAGAACTAAACACAATTTTTCGCTGGTGCAACGACGTGGTGCCCATGCGCCACTTTTATACAGATTGTCTGGGGCTGGAGGAAACGTATTTTCGCGACGATGCGGAGCATGGTTGGCTCGCGTACCAGATTGGCCAGGTGCAGTTGGTGTTTATCCGTGCGGCTACACCGCAGACAATCGCAACCGAATTTGCCAAAAATCCTGGCTACACGGGCGGATCACTTGAGGCAGAATCATGGGTATTGAAAATGGAACGGCCGTCTTTTGAAGCCATTGTTGAACGATTACAGGCTAACCGCTACCCGCTTTATGCTCAAGAGCCAGAACAGCCACGCCCTGGCGCACTGCAATTTATAGCATTAGACCCAATGGGCTTTACGGTTGAAGTTTATACCGAATTTGAAGCTTCATAAGTTTGCTATAAAAAAGCCGACGCACCCTCTGCACAGATACGTCGGCTTTATGTGGAGGTGAGTGACCAACGGCCGTTTTAAACCAACGGCTGCCAGCTTGTAGAAAACTTGGCGAAATTTTCTTTCTGCTTCCCCTCAAATTCTGATAGTTGATTGGCCAGAATAACCACATCGACCCCATATAAATCGGCGTAATGAGAGATGGTTTCGTTGTTAAAGCCAACGGCCGTATCAATCGTCAATGAAACCTCACCAAACTGCTGTGCATGTGCCCGGAACCCCCGTAATGCCGAAAACAGGAGTTCCTGGTCATATTCCGTGTCCTCACAGACCACAATCAGCACCAAATCCATCTTAATTTTGGCAGCAAAATCCAGTACAGACGTTACTACCATATCTGAAAGATTTTCAAATTGAATCGGCAACAAAATACGTTGAACAGCGGTGGGATAGCTTCTTGGCCTCTGCCAGAGTGATGTCGTTACAGGTAAATAATGCCAGGCAGACTCCGTTGTAGTTGTGGTGGGAAACGATCTAATCATAAGGGCACCTCCCAAGTTACAAACACACTGTGTTATACTGAATTGGGACACAGAAGAGTGGATAACCCTTTGTATCTTCCATACACTACCCGGGCGAGTAGTTAATTCGGACAACAAATCTAATCTTACGTAAAACCTTACGATATCATTAAGTCTAATAAATTTTGGGGCCTAGCACAAGGGTCATAGGTATTGTGTACCAATGTTTTAATCAATCATACTCATAAAAGGAGTCAATAATGGACAATGATATGACAATGGATGAGACGGCCGTAACTGAGCCCCCAACCAGCTCTATCATACGCAAGAATGGCAAGCTCAAAACAAAATTTTATGAACGAGAGCTGGTCCGCCTGCAAGAGGAACTGATCAAGCTTCAATATTGGGTACAAGAAAAAGGCTTGCGGGTTGTCATTCTGTTTGAAGGGCGAGATGCTGCAGGCAAAGGAGGAGTCATCAAGCGCATTACCGAGCGGATGAATCCCCGCATTGCCCGCATTGTGGCTTTGGGCACTCCCAGCGACCGGGAAAAAACCCAATGGTGGTTCCAGCGCTATGTGGCGCAACTGCCTGCCGCTGGGGAAATTGTGCTGTTCGACCGCAGTTGGTACAACCGCGCCCTGGTGGAACATGTCATGGGCTTTTGTACCGACAATCAGTATCGAGAATTTTTGCGCTCTTGCCCTCAATTTGAGCGGATGCTTGTCCGGTCAGGTATCACCGTGCTCAAATATTGGTTTTCCGTCAGCGATGAAGAACAGGAACTTCGCTTTCAATCCCGCCTGACAAATCCTGTCAAACGCTGGAAGCTTAGCCCAATGGATGTGGAATCCCGTAACCGCTGGGTAGAATATTCTCGCGCCAAAGATACGATGTTTGATCACACCGACATCAAGCAATGCCCCTGGTTTGTGGTCCCCTCAGACGACAAAAAACGTGCCCGGCTCAACTGCATCAGCCACATTCTTAGTTCCATCGATTATGAAGACATCACACCTAAACAGATCGACCTGCCACCCCGCACAAAAGAATCTGGCTACATTCGTCCACCAATGAACGAGCAAACCTTTGTTCCAGACCTGTATCCAGTGCTGGCGTCAGATTAACGCTTGCTGTAAAAGGCGGAGAACCATAACCAACATTTCCCCGGAAACTTTCAGCTAGAAATTATCGCTTGAAAACAGTTTCCGGGGAAATTCGAAGATGGAATCATGTCAATCATTACCCTCCTCATCCTCATCCTCATGTCTATCACTCCCATCATTACTGTCATGACAGTGATGCTGCGCTTTGCCGAAATAAAGCAGTCGGCTAACTGGCCGCAAATCACCGGGGAAGTAACGGATG
>JBNKLQ010000371.1:0-5146 GCA_050292445.1 Promineifilaceae bacterium (SeqCode)
AATTTGGAAGTAAGGCAGCAGTTCGGCCTCCCAGCAGCTTTCTTTTTTAATTTGCCAGGTTGTCTCGTTGGGGTGCGTAGGAAATTCGTTGAGCAGATGATCATAAATCCAGGCGGCTTCTTGATAATTGGCAACGGCCGTTGCTTGTTTTGCTTTGGTTTGTAGCTCCTGAATGGTGAGCAGTTCATGCACTTCTTTGGCCTGCTCAAAATCATCCGCTTTCTTAAAAGCTTTTAGAGCCGCCTCTAATTTACCGGTTGCTAGAGCGGCAGCGGCTTTGCGTTCGTAGTGTGCTTTTTGGCGTAGATAGCTGGCGCGCTGGCCACCTTGCTCATAATGAGAATTGTACGCTTCAATTTGGGCAAAGATTTCTTCGGCGCATTGCCACCGCTGGTTAAGGAGGTGTTCCCACCCCTGATTAAACAAAACGGTAAGGCGTTCTGGTTGACTGGTTGATTGTGGAACGGCCGTTTCTGACTTTTCAGAGGCGGCGGTTGGTTCAATGTGCGTATCGTCCATGATTCTCTTTGATTCTCTTTTGGTTTGTTTATGTTGGTGGTCTCCCCAGGCATCATTTTGCGGCTGTTGCCTGACCACAGCAAACTTCTCTTTCCACTGTCAGGCTAGGGCAAAATCCTTAAATCGTATCTTACACTTCAGTACCACAACGGAGGCGATTTATATTGTTGTCGCAAAGCAAAGAGACGTTAAAGACTTCACTTTGTTTTATAGAGTTGTTCCTGATTAAAAAGAAAAAGAGCTTTGGACACAGATTCACGCAGATAAACGCAGATTTTTTGTTTTTATCTGTGAAAATCTGTGTTTATCTGTGTCCTATTTCTTCCTAAATTTTATTGAGAAACAAGTTTTATGGATAGATTCTTATTTCGCCAATGAATGAAAGCGGGTGGGTTGGATTTGGATTGTGCCGTTGCTGGCCATTTTCTGATGCTGGGGATGTAGAGAGGCTGTGTCGTTGTCGGGGGCAAACCAGGCCAATGAAGCGCTAGCTTGCGGAAGCGTCCCAACTGGGTTTGCAGTGAAGATGAGCGTGAGCTGGTTGCTCTTGGGGCCAAGATAGACATCGCTGAGGTGGTACGGGTTTAGCTGGCTGCCGATTTGCTGTTGGGCAAGCTGTACGGCCGTTTGCCACGGAGCTACCAAGCCAGAAGCAGCACCCCCTGGCAGTTGCCAAGGAGCTTCCTCATGCGGACGGTGCCACAGATAGGCACCCGCTTCGTTGCCATAAAGAATGTAAGTGGCAACGTCCCAGGTAGGCGGCGGTTGGAACGGTGGCTGGCCTTGCAGCTTACGCTTTACATCCAGCCAGCGGTACACCACGTTGCGCAGAAGAAAGTGGGCAGCTTTGTTGAAGTTAGAGAGAGAATGTTGGAAGAATAACGGCCGTTCCTCGGCATGTGCCAATCCTTTTTCCAACCGTTCCCGATGAAAACCACTCATACGGCGTGGCAGTGGGGTTGTCTTAAAAAAGCCAACCACAGGGGATTCTTCCGAAGGGGTGATTTCGCCGCCGCGCAGTAAGCAGCGAAAAGAAAAGCCTAAAAAGCCAGATGGAGACATGGGCAGGTAGGTCAGGGCCGCTAGCCGCACAGGCAGGACGATCAGACCGGTTTCTTCGCGCACCTCGCGGGCTGTGCCATCTGGCGGTAGTTCGCCAGCATCCAATGCGCCACCGGGTGGGGCAAAGGTGCGCGTGTCATTTCGCTTAATCAGCAAAACGTTGCCATGTTGGTCTACCACAATACCATTGGTGCCTACATTCATTTCCAAATCCCTGAGTTCTAAGTGATTGAAAAACCTTGACGCAAAGGCGCAAAGTGGCAAAGAATTGATCAAGAAGGATTAAGAGCCTCCCTTTACAAGGCAACTTCTGATTCTTTGCGTTCTTTGCGTCAAACAGTGCCACAATCGATTATAGCGTGTCGGGACGGGTTTGGCTGGCGGGCACAAACAGCTGGATGCCGTGATCTTCGCTAAAAAGGGCATCTGGCGGCGCTTTATAAACGCGCCAGGCCACCATGAAATCACCGATGGAAGCGGCCGTATTCAGCAACAAAGCGATTAACAGCAGTTGGCCAATTGCGGGCGGCAAAATGAACAAAATCCCACCGCCGATAATCGTCATCAATACCACAGGCGTCAACGTCATGAACAGGTAAACTCGCCTGTTGAGGTAGCTGCCTTTTTGGATGGAGGCGAACAGAAACAGTTTTGTGAAAGCATAACGCGGTTGATAGCCGCACAGCTTCAGCGCCAGCCCATGCAGCCATTCGTGCAGCAGCATCGAGCTAAAGATGATGAGCGCACCGGCGACAATTTTCCAGCCTGTAGACAATGTCCAGGTAGGCCAGATGACAAACTGACTGCCATTGTAGCTGTAAAGTTGATAGGGTAGCCACAGCAGCAGCACGCCACCGCTCAACGGCAGCAAGGCCATGAGGTTGGCCCAAATGAGTACCAGCCACTGCGGATACCGATCCAGGGAATCCCAATCGGAGAAAAGCGGCCGTAAATGTACATAGCCAGGCGGTGATTTTGGCGTTTCGGATTTCATTTCATTGATTCAATAGGGAACGGCCGTCCTGTTTGCGAAACAAAACCTTGCCCGAATAAGTACAGGCATCGGCAACCCGTTCCTGGTGTTGGGGGGGCGTGTTGGCCGGTTCTTCACCGGGTTGGAACCAGGCAAAGGCAGCTGATTCTGGCCCGGTTGTTAGCTGCCCGCTCACAATTTCGGCGGTGAAGTTGAAGGTGAGGTTGGCTTCGTCAGTGTAGCTGTTGATACTGGTGAGGTCACATAATCGGACCTGGCAGCCGGTTTCTTCAAGGGTTTCGCGAACGGCCGTTTCCCAGGGCGGTTCCTCGTTTTCCACACCACCGCCAGGCAAATTCCACAGATCTTTATCAGTCCGTTTAACCCACAGCACGGCACCCGCCTCGTTACGAATAATGGTAAATGCACCCATGCGCCAGGTTTCCGCTTCTGGCCAGGGGGGCTGGCCGTTGCGCCGTCGCCGCCAACGCTGGATGGGGAAAAGGATGCGGCCCAGCACCTTTTTACCTGCTTTGTGAGTAAGGGTCATTGGCTGGGCAAGCTGGAGCGGCTGGCTGTCTTGATGGGCCAGGCTGTGGCGAATGCGCTGCCGGTGCATGGGCAGAATGCGCTTGGGCAGGGTGTCTGGGCTAAAAAAGGCGACATGGGGTGTTTCTTCAGACGGCCGTAATGTGCCGCCCAATAGTTCACAGCGAAAATAAAAAGAGAGAAAAGCATGCGGTTCATTGGGCCAGTGGTAAACGCCAAGTAGTTGAGATGCTCTTACCCTTAGCCCAGTTTCCTCGAATGTCTCACGAACGGCCGCTTCGGTCGGCAACTCCCCGGCTTCTACGCCACCTCCCGGCACGTCGAAGGTGCGGATATCGTGCCGCTGAATCAGCAATAGTTCTCCTGCTTCATTTGTGACGATGCTGCTGGCTGTCATGCGCATGAAAAAATCCTGAACTGTAGCTTATTTGAAATCTTTTTCTCCGGCACGAATGGGGACAGAGAGCCAGTTTTCGCGTGGGGGGAGCGGGCAGCTATAGTAGGATGAATAAGCGCAATAGGGATTGTAACTGTAATTAAAGTCGATTTTGAAACGGCCGTTCCCCAAATCCACCAATCCTGGCCGGTGATTATCCAGATAGCGCCCCGCGCCGTAGGTCTCTTTGCCGCTGGTGGCATCGCGGAAGGGCAGGAAGAACTCCTGGCCGTAGATGTCGCTGTAAATGGTCAGGCTGGTGGGTTCCCCGTTAACTTCAAATGAAATTCGGCCCCAACGGCGATACGGCCGTACATCCCCCGTACTCGTCTCCATCTCAACTATCGGCTCAGTTGAGGAAAATCGTTCCACTGGCACGACTAAATCCAGCGCCTCGTTTGCCTCAAAGTAGTTCAGTCCAGCAAAATTCTCTCGCTGTGTCTCATCCAGTGGTGACTGGGGATGGAAGCCCATGAATTGGTCGATTTCATTGCGGAACTGTGTCAGTTCGTTCATTTGTATCCAAAACCTTAATTGCTCAAAATTTGGCTAATTGTAGCAGACATCGCTTCGTAGGAGGGAAATACCTGCTGGCCGTTAACGAGAAACGTGGGCGTGCCGCGTGCCCCATCTGCCTGCGCCCGGCGAATGGCCTGTGTCACAAAATCACCATATGTGCCTGAATCTAGACAGCTATCAAACGCCTCTCGATCTAGATTGACCGCCGTTGCAATCTCTTTCACCCGACTGTTGCCTAAATCAGGGTATGCTTCTAGATTTTCATAAATGTAGTCGTGAAATTCCCAGAAGGCATTCTGTTCAGCGGCACATTGGGCGGCTTCGGCACCGGTGGGGGAAGTGGCTGTAATCACTGGGAAGTGTCGGTATTCAAAACTGATTTGCTCGCCGAATTGGGCTTGCAGTTGCTCCTTGATGCCTAAGTTATGCCACTGTTTACAGGAAGAGCAGGCCAAATCAGCATATTCCACAATTTGCACCGGGGCATCAGCTGGCCCGTCCAGGTTTGGCTCCACCAGGGCTGCCAGCTCATCGGCGGGAACCAGGCCTGCATTGCGCCACAGCGCCAGCCCGACGATGGCCAAAACGATGATAACGGCAATTGCGCCCAAACGAATTTGCTTCAGGCGTTGCGCCTGGACTTTAGCTTGCTGCCGCTGCTGCTTGCGTGAGGGTTGTTTGCTCATCTTATCTCCAATTTTGTTGATTTGGAGGGATGGTAACACGGCCGGGTCCTTACAACTGTAAGCCGCCTCACCCAGCGGTAGCATTCGCAAGAAAAAAGGACATCCGGTCCGGATGTCCTTTTTGGTTCTAGGCGGAGAGGGTGGGATTCGAACCCACGGTGACCGCAAGGCCACAGTGCTTTTCGAGAGCACCCCAATCGTCCACTCTGGCACCTCTCCGTTTCATTGTTCAGTAATCAGCAGATCGATATTCAGTTTGGACACAGATTACTGACCTACTGAACACTGATTTACTGTCTACTGGCTCGTAAATTTTGAAAGAACTGCTGCAACAAAGCCGCCGCTTCCTCTTCCAGTATGCCGCTGGTGATGCTGACGCGATGGTTAAATTGTGTTTCATCC
>JBNKLQ010000372.1:0-5100 GCA_050292445.1 Promineifilaceae bacterium (SeqCode)
AAATCGGAAACAAATAGCTCTTTTTCCACAACCTGCCCGTCACCTGAGACTATTTTCCCAGTGCCAATGACGGCCGAACCGTCTGGGCTGCTGACTTCAAAGCCGAATCCTTCGTTGGTAGGGCCGCTCACTTTTTGGTTATTCCAGTAGTAAGTGTAACGGCCGTTCCCGCCTCCACCCTGCATGTAGACCGTGCGGTATTTCATGTTGGCCTCACAGCGCGTACCCGGTAAAGGATACAATGTTAGCGTAAGGAGAGGGCAGGCACTGCCAGCGCAAACGTTGCTGGTGTTATTGGTCGTGGGATTGGCAACGGCCGTTCCAGTGACTACCGTCAATGCTTCAAAATCACCTGTCCAGTTTAGTCGAGGTCCATACACAAATCCGGCCTGGCCCGCTTCATTTTGCACATAAAACCATTCTCCTACCTCAGAGCGGCCCAGCACCGTTACGTGCTCACCAACGGAAATAAAAGTTACTTCCTGGGCATCGCTATCCGGGCTGATATAGAGACTGGAAGAGAGCAAAGCTGTGGCTGTGGGCAAGTCAGCGTCTATCGTTTCTGTTACTGCTGGTGCTGTTGGTTCAACCGTTGGTGTGGGTGAACTGGTTGGGGTGGGGCTAAAGGTTGCCGTTGGCTGTGGGCTGGTCTCCTTGGTTGGTGTTTGGTTGGAAACGGCCGTTTCTGCCAATGGCTCATCCAAATTTGCTGTAGTTGAAACTGCTTTTGTATTGGTAACGATAGCCAGCGGTGTATTGTCTGTGCTGCTGGCCAGGTCTTCTGCTCCAACGCGCCAGGGTTGCCCGGCCAGCATAACGATGACAATGGTGGCCAACATCGCCAGGCCAGCCAGCCACAAGGCGGGTCGCTGCATAAGGTGGGAAAATGAGGCTGGTAACGACCGTTCCTCAGTCGCTTCTTTTTGCTTGATGATCTGCGCTTTGGCAATGGCTGACGCTTTTTCTTGGTCAATAACCTGAATAATCTCGTAGTTTGGATTACAGGCAATCACCAGGTCAGACGCATCCTGGTAAGCATAAGGTACCCATTTCCGGGGAACCTGTGATGGTTTGTCAGAAAACGTTTCGGTAAGCTGCTGCTGCACATAGGCAAATGCATCGTCAATGGTGATTTTGCCATCGTGGTCCGTATCGGCTGCACCACTGAGCAAGCCCTGTACAAAATGTTCCGTAAACAACGATGGTTCTGCCTGGCCTTGGACGTTGCCCTTGGCCCAATTGTACTGCGTGCTGTCGTTGGCAGTCAGCACAACACGTTTAAAGCCATTGTGGGCAAAAGCATCCGAAGTATTGACGTCGCGTCCCACCGTGCCAGATGATTCCGATGCTACCGTGTCGCTGTAATAGCAATCCATCACCAGGATTTGTTGTTCAGAGAGGCTGTTGTCCATCTCATCGGCAATAAATCGAGTGGGGATAGCCGTACCGCGCAGCAGTTCATGTTCTGTATCTTTGACGGTTAAATAGAGTTGTCCCCGCGTGCCCAAGGCAGCATGGCCCATAAAATAGAGTAGCAACAGGTCATCCTTGCCACGGTCAGTAAAAAATTGGGAGATGGCCCGGCGCACACCGTCGGCTGATTCGTTAATTAGTGTGTTTACTTCGCGGAATCCACCTACCGCAGGATTTTGCAACACGTAGGCCAGGGTGTGGATATTTGCCGTTGGTTTGATGAGTTGGGCCAGAGTAGGGTCATCATATTCATAGTTGGCAATGATGAGTGCATACCGGTGTCCGGGTGCTTTTTCGTTCAACGTCAGCTTGTGCGCATCTCCCACAATTTTAGCGACTTCTTGCAGGGCGTTGGCAAATTCAACGGCCGTATGGTAGCGATGCTCTTTCTGCTTGGCCATTGCCTGGACAATCACCTCCTGGCAGGCTGGAGGCAAACTCGGCTCCATTTCTTGCAGATTGGGCACAGGTTCAAACATATGCTTCACGGCGACAGCAATAGGGGTATTGGTTTGGTACGGGTGTTTGCCTGTAAGCATTTCGAACAGGATGATACCCAAGGTGTAAATGTCGGAACGGCCGTCCAGCTCTCCTTCACCCTGAATTTGTTCTGGGCTCATGTAGGCTGGGGTGCCGACTGCACCGCCAGTATCAGTGAGTTTAGTATGCGCGTATTTTAGCTTTGCTGTGCCAAAATCAGAAATATACGGTTCGTTGCGTTGATCAAATAAGATGTTGCTGGGTTTTAAATCGCGGTGAATAACGCCATGCAGGTGCACTTCATCCAGAGCTGGTGCCAGCTTGGAAATGATGCGGGCAGATTCGGCAACTGAGATGGCCCCTTGCTTGAGCCTTTCCCCCAATGAGCCTCCAGTCATAAAGCGCATGACCAGGAATGGCTGCCCATCCTCCTCGCCGAAGTCATAAACTGGCACAATGGCAGGATGATCTAATGACGCAACCACTTTTGCTTCTCGCTCAAACCGGCGACGGAAGGTGGGTTGGTGAAGTAGCTCAAGTGGCAGCAGTTTGATGGCGACGTCGCGCTCAAAACGCGGATCATGTGCCAGATAAACTGTTGACATCCCCCCACGACCGAGTTCTGCTTTGATTCGGTAACGACCGATCGTTTTAGGTATCATCAAGCAAAATTATAAAGAGTGTCAAACCTGGCACGTAATGTTATTTGCGCCTTCTTCACGCGGTATCTTAGTACATAATTCCTAACGGCTGTTGTTTGTTTTAGATAGTGTCAGATTTTTTGTGAGAAATTTGTGCTAGGGGGGGATATCTTTGACTTCTTGGGCTGGTTTAAGTATGGTTATGTTACCTTAAGGTTATTATTGCTTCTTCAAAAATTGTTTTGTCTCTGCTATAATGAATTAGATTATGTTTAACTAACCACAATTCCATCATTGGGTTTTGCAGAGGATCCGATTTTCGATTAGTGGCAAGTTGTACCCCAAATGAGCGGGGCATTTTTCTTACGAGGGTTTTCAGGGATGTGGCTCTCGTTAGGCAAATGAGGAGATATTATGCGAAAATATTTAATTTTCATTTTGCTGCTTTCACTTATCACAGTGGCATGTAGCCAGTTGCAAAATAGTGCGAATGAGGCGAGTACAGAAACTGCACAAGAAACGGCCGTAGAAGAAGCCCCTCGTATAGAAGTAACCGCCACACCAACATTGCCCCCAACTTATACGCCTGAACCGATGGGGCGAGGCGGTCACATTTCGCCAGTAAGCACGCGTACCATTCACATTGTGCAGGCTGGTGAAACAATGAGCCAGATTGCTGCCAAGTATGGCGTTGATACAAAATTCTTGGCTGACTCAAACCGAATTTACAATTACCATCTTATTTATGTAGGTCAAGTTCTTTATATTCCTCCCTGCGAATAAATTTTCTGAATCCACCTAACCCCAAGCGAAATAGAAAAAGCCCTGGCAAAACTGCCAGGGCATAGACATCAAGTTAAGGAATAGCACGACTCAAAAGCTGAAAGGTGGCGGGTCGTGTTTTTCTTTTCTGAACAGTGCATCGCGCTAAAGAAGGAAGGATTAGGCGCAACGTGCGAATCAGAAAACGGGAATCAGCTAAAGCAGACAAGATATGAAAAGCATGTTTGCGCAACACCCTCGTGGCTTTAACGAGGGAGCGGCTTTCAACGTGCCAGCAACCCAGCAAAAGAAGCCAATGCTGGACCAAGGCGAGGATAAGTTTGGCATAGAGTTCACTCAAAATTTGATGAGGCTGCTGAGAACGCCAATCATCAAGGGACAATTCACTTTTCCACAGCTTAAAGAGGAGTTCAATTTGCCAACGAAGGCGTTGCAAGCAAAGAATGTCAGCGAGGGAAAATGATTCAGGAGGCAGATTTGTCACCAGAATTGTCCATTCACATAGGGCAAGGGTCTCTGGCTTGAGTTGGCTATTTTTTCGTTTGCGCGCGGCTTTGCGTGCCCGTTTTTTCCGCTCTTCGGCAACCTCATCAGGAACACGAATGGCGAGTAAACGACATGGTAAGCGCTGAGCCGTCAATTCGATAGGTTGGTCAATACAGTCTCCCTGCTGCTCCTTAAGCCAGTCAGCCGCATGAATGACTTGCTCCCCCTGCCAGATACCGGAACGAGCTGGCACACGGCTGACCCACCAAACCCCTTGCTCATTCAGCTCTTCAAAAACCTTGACCTTGAAATACCCCAAATCAGCCAACCTCAGACTGCCTTTTGGCAGAGCGACCGTTTGTAAAGGGCAATCATGGTCTCGTCCTGAAGCGAGCGTAAGGTCAAAGCGACCATGCTGATAGTCGAGCACCGTTTGCAATTTGAGCACGGCTTGGTTTTTGCTTTGTCCTTGCCATACTGTTTGAAAAGAGGCTGGCAACTCTACCTGACTGCTATCCTGGAGATACACCCCGTTAAATGAGGCCAGTAAATCTGTCCGCTCACACTGGTTTTGCACCATGTAAGTCACCCCTTTGAGCAGGAGTTGTTGTAAAAAGGCATTGGCTTGCGGGCTGTTGAGTCGTTCTTGTAATCCTTGTGGACTTATCTCGACATCACAGACTCGGGCACTTTGACATAGTTCTTCTAAGATTGCTTTTGGATTCGCCTGCCAGCCAAAGACCAAGCTTTGAGCAAAACTTGCCCCATTTATTTTTCTCTCTCTTTGGATAAAGCCGCTTTCTCGCCCTATTTGGTTCGCATCTTCTATCAATAATTGTTGCAGTATTTGGCTCAATTGGGGTATGGTTGTTTTCATAAAAAAGAATCCTCAGGAATTTGTTGGTTAGGCTCAACAATTTTCCCTGAAGATTCTTTTTTTGTCTTATCTTGATGCTTATGCTCTCAAAAACATTTGGGGGTTCTTTTTGTTTTAGGGACTTTAGTACACTTTATATACGCGGGGGCTTACCAGGTAGAATAAAAACAGAATAAAGATTTAACACAGTACAGTGACAAATGTCATATCAAATTGATGACACTTTAATACAACAACCCTCTTTCCATGTTGTATCGTATTAAATATTGATCAACAAGATATATAATTTTATGTAAGGAATCAATGACCCAGTGTTGGATTTATCAGTCGCGGACTTCTCAAATGCTTGGTCAATGGTCA
>JBNKLQ010000373.1:0-5093 GCA_050292445.1 Promineifilaceae bacterium (SeqCode)
CATCATGCAGGCGTTGGCCGCCGTGCGCGGCTCGCAGCGCGTCACCAGCCAAAACCCGGAAGCACAGTACGAGGCGTTGGTGAAATACGGCCGTGATCTCACTCAGGAAGCGCGCAAAGGCAAGCTCGATCCCGTCATTGGCCGAGACGAAGAAATCCGCCGCGTCATCCAGATTTTGAGCCGCCGCACCAAAAACAACCCGGTGCTCATTGGCGAACCGGGCGTCGGTAAAACCGCCATCGCCGAAGGGCTGGCCCAGCGCATCGTGCGCGGTGATGTGCCGCTTGGTTTGAAAGACAAACGGTTGGTCGCCCTCGACTTGGGCGCTTTGGTCGCCGGGGCCAAATATCGTGGCGAATTTGAAGAACGGCTCAAAGCCGTTCTCAAAGAGATTCAGGAAGCCGAAGGCGAGATCATCTTGTTTATTGATGAGATGCACACGCTGGTAGGTGCTGGTGCGGCTGAAGGCAGCATGGATGCCAGCAACATGCTCAAACCGCTGCTGGCCCGGGGAGAACTGCACGCCATAGGGGCCACCACCCTGGATGAGTTCCGCAAGTACATCGAAAAAGATGCCGCTTTGGAACGCCGCTTCCAGCCAGTGTTTGTGGGCGAGCCGAGCGTGGAGGACACCATCTCCATTTTGCGCGGCTTAAAGGAGCGCTACGAGGTGCACCACGGCGTGCGCATCACCGACGGGGCGACGATTGCCGCTGCCACGCTGAGCAATCGCTACATCACCGACCGCTTCTTGCCAGACAAAGCTATCGACTTGGTGGACGAAGCCGCCAGCCGCCTGCGCATGGAAATCGACAGCAAACCTGCCGAGCTGGACGTGGTAGATCGCGACATCATGCAGTTGGAAATTGAGCGCGAGGCGTTGAAAAAAGAGAAAGATAAGGCCAGCAAAGAACGGCTCAAGAAGCTGGAAGAAGAGTTGGCCAATCTGAAGGAGCAAAGCACGCAATTGACAGCCCGTTGGCAAGCCGAAAAAGAGGCCATCGAGCGCATCCAGTCTGTTAAAGAAGAGATTGACCAGGTGAATGTGCAGATTGAGCAGGCGCAGCGGGCGATGGATTACCAGAAGGCGGCGGAGTTGCAATACGGCCGTCTCCACGAACTAGAACAATCGCTCCAACAAGCCAGCGACAAGCTAACCACCATGCAACAAGACGGGGCAATGCTCAAGGAAGAAGTTGGCGCAGAAGAGATTGCCCAAATTGTGGCCAAATGGACGGGCATCCCGGTGAGCAAGCTGCTGGAAGGCGAAGTGGAAAAGCTGGTCTTGATGGAAGATCGTCTGCATGACCGCGTGGTGGGCCAAGACGAAGCGATTCGGGCCGTGGCTGCCGCCGTGCGCCGCAGCCGGTCTGGGCTGCAAGACCCCAACCGACCTATCGGCAGCTTCATCTTCCTGGGGCCAACCGGCGTGGGTAAAACCGAGCTGGCCCGTGCCCTGGCGGAGTTTCTGTTCGACGATGAGCGCAACATGGTGCGCATCGACATGAGCGAGTACCAGGAGCGGCACACTGTCGCCCGGCTCATCGGTGCGCCTCCCGGCTACGTAGGATATGACGAGGGTGGCCAGTTGACGGAAGCGGTAAGAAGACGACCGTATTCCGTCGTACTCTTTGACGAAATCGAGAAGGCACACCCTGAGGTGTTTAACATCTTTTTGCAGGTGCTGGATGACGGCCGTCTGACCGATGGCCAGGGTCGCACCGTTGATTTCCGCAACACGGTCATCATCATGACCAGCAACATCGGCAGCCAATACATTCTGGACACTAGCGACGAGAAAATCATGGAAGACCGGGTGATGGCTGCATTGCGCGATCACTTCCGGCCCGAATTTTTGAATCGGGTGGATGAAATTGTCCTGTTCCACCGGCTGACGCGAGAAGAATTACGCGAGATTGCCCAAATTCAACTCAACCAAATGCGCGACTTGCTGGACCGGCGCGGCATCTCAATCGTTCTCACCATCGCGGCCACCGACCATCTCATTGAGGCTGGCTACGACCCTGTTTACGGGGCGCGTCCCCTCAAGCGAGTCATCCAGCGGCAAATCATCGATCCGCTGGCGCTCAAGCTCATCCAGGGCGACATTCACGATGGCGATCACGTGTCGGTGGATGTGGAAAATGGGGCATTGGATTTTAGTGTGGTGGAAACGGCCGTAAAGATACCCGGCTGATAGCAAAATCGCACAAAATTCTCTAAATGTAAAACGGCTAACACCGCACGGTGTTAGCCGTTTACGTTTCTCAGGTTAGCGTCAGGTTTGCACGGGGATGGCGTATGGTTTCAGACCATTTCCCACGCCCTGGATTGTGTAAACTGCAAGTATGGAAATGAAAGTTGATTTGTCCCTGAACCAAATACATTTGCCCAAACTGCTAACCGCAGCCAAAGAAAAGGTACACGCTTTAATGAATGCGGAAGCCTCGGCCCAAAATCAGGCAATGGGGTTTGCATTGGGTACGTTTATCAGCTTGCTGCCTACGCCCGGCGTGAACATGGCTCTGGCCCTGCTGCTGGCCAGCTGGTTCCGACTGCACAAAGCAACGGTTGTGCTCTCTTTGGCCATCTGGAACGTGTTCGTGACGGCTCCGTTTTTCGCTTTAAGCTATCGTTTGGGAAATTGGTTATTTCCTGCACCTGCCACCGCTTCAGTTGCTGAGCAGTGGCAAGCACAGGTCATTTCTTTTGTGCAGGGGTTTTTGGTGGGAAATTTGATTATTGCGGGATTGGTAACGGCCGTTTCCTACACCATCGTCCTGCTTATCGTCTGGCTCCTACGAGAAAAGCGCAGTAAAAATGTTACTTCCGCTTAGTTGCACCCGTAATCACCAGCAAAATAATTGCGCCTACGACGGCAACCAAGAAGCTACGCCAATCAAACGTAAAGCTAAATGATTCGCCAGTAATAAATTGCATAATCAGACCACCAACAAATGCACCGACCACACCAATGATAATGTTATACAGACAGCCAGAGCGTTTGCTGCCCGCAATCATGCCAGCGACGCCACCTGCCAAAGCCCCAAAAATAATCCACGCTAAAATACCCATTTGATTCTCTCCTTTATTTACTTGCAGCAACTATTTTTATTGCTGTTTTGACAACTGTAATGCTTTACGTAAGCAAATCTGATTATGTTTCCATTATTCAAAGATATAATTTTTTGTCTTTCTTGATTGACTCCTTTTTGCAAAATAGCGCCTGCTCTTGGGCGCTGTTTTGCATTTCAAGCCCGCTAGCAAAGCACAAGACGTAACGAATCTTGTAAGTAATTTACGATAAGGTTACTCATTAAGGTAGCGCCGCACAACCTCCTCTCCCAAGGTTGTATGATGCTCAGGATACGGCTTCATTATTGTATGCGGCGCTGCCCTTTTTCTTGCTCATTTTATACTGTCAGATGTTTCGTAAGAAATTGATTTTAACGTATTAATTAACTTCTTCACGCTTAATTAAAGCTTATTCTGCTCCAGACGCCGTGCTCCCCGCACGGCGTCTCTCCTTTTAGGGGAAAGTCTCCATTTTACCTTTCACGACTTCGATTTTTTGTGTGATACGGCCGTTGCAGTTGTCATTGTGAACGCGTGACTTTTGTTACTGCGAATTTTCCTCTCAGAATTGTACCATGCAGCCAGAAACCATTGACCGCGTAAACAGGAGTTATTCCCATGAAAAAAGAACTGGTTCGCAATTGGATGACCCAGGATGTGATCACCGTTAAACCCAACACAGCCCTGCCTGAAGCACACCAAATCATGATGGATGAGGAAATCCGCCGCCTGCCGGTGGTAGATGACGACGGCATCTTAGTTGGCATTATTACCCTAGGTGACGTACGTGGCGCACAACCATCGCCAGCAACCTCGCTAAGCATTTGGGAGCTAAACTATCTGCTCTCCAGCCTCAATGTAGAAAAGATCATGACGCCCCAACCTATGACCATTGAACCTGAGGCCACCATTGGCGCAGCCGCCCGTACCATGCTGGAACATCGTGTAAGTGGACTACCCGTGGTTGAAGCCGATGGCAAACTGGCAGGCATCATTACCGAGTCAGACATTTTCAGTATGGTGGTCATTCATGAATGGAGCGAAGGCGAAGCTGAACCAGCATGATGTTGCTGTAAGCTGCGCACCCGTAACTCCTTTTTACGCAACGCCTTAATCCCGCTCACACCCGCCTGCGCCGCCGACATTGTTGAAATAAGCAAAACGTTATGCCGGATAGCCGCTGCCCGCATGGCCGCTTGATCTTCATGGGCCTGCTGCCCTAGCGGTGTGTTAATAATTAGCTGCACCGTCCCCGAAGCAATAAGCTCAACTGTATTTAAGCCAGGCTCACTGGCTTTAGTCACCATCGTCACAGGAATGTTGGCCCGCTCCAGAGTTACGGCCGTTCCCTCCGTCGCATAGAGTTCAAACCCCAGCCTATGTAAATCCCGGGCAATCTTCAACGCCGTTGATTTATCATAATCGTTGACCGTGACGAGCACTGCGCCTGCCAGCGGCAGCGGCGTCCCCACCGCCAATTGTGATTTAGCAAAGGCATGACCAAACTGCGCGGCGTGCCCCATCACCTCGCCCGTGCTGCGCATTTCAGGCCCGAGCCGGGTGTCGGCTCCCGGCAGCTTGTTAAAAGGCAACACCGCCTCCTTGACAAAAAAGCCATCGATAGGCGGCATACGGACAAAATCTAAATCGGCCAGACGGCAGCCAGCCTGCACCTGGGCCGCAATTCGGGCGACTGATATGCCAGTTGCTTTACTCACAAAGGGCACCGTGCGGCTGGCGCGGGGATTGACTTCAATCACGTAAACTACATCATCCTTAATGGCAAATTGAACGTTCATCAGGCCGCGCACATTGAGCGCCAGCCCGAGTTTTTCCGTGTAATCCTGAATAATGTTGAGATGATAAAGGCTAATTTTGTAGGGAGGCAACACACAAGCGCTGTCACCAGAGTGGATGCCGGCTTCCTCAATGTGCTGCATCACACCAGCTATCACCACCTGCTCGCCGTCAGCCACGGCATCCACATCTACCTCAAAGGCATCTTCGATAAATTGGTC
>JBNKLQ010000374.1:0-5093 GCA_050292445.1 Promineifilaceae bacterium (SeqCode)
GCTCCGCCGCTGGACTCACCCGTAGGGCAATGCGCTTCTCGGATGGCGCGGGTAACGCGACCAAAAATTCTTCATTTGCCAATGGCACAATTCCTTATCAACACAAATAGCGCAAATCACCCGAATGTCACAAATCATTAAAAAAAAATTCGTTTTTATTCGTCAATTCATCTCATTCGTGATTTGCTTTTCGTATTTTCGTAGATGTATGCATTCTAGCGTAAAATGAAGCGCAACGCCGATTAAATTTTGTAAATTAGCAAAGAAGAATCAACTATGCCTCAAGTCACCATCACCATCCCCGCCACGTCTGCCAATTTAGGTCCCGGTTTTGATTGCCTGGGCGTAGCCTTGGGTCATTACAACCACGTCACGTTTACGGCCGTTTCCCAGCCCAAACTCACCATCGAAGTCACCGGTCTGGACGCGGCCAAAGTGCCCACCGACGAAACCAACCTGGTCTATCAATCCGCCTGCCGCATGTTTGATCGTTTGGATAAACGGCCGTCTGGCCTGCACATCCAACAAGAAAATAACATTCCTGTGGGCAGTGGACTGGGCAGCAGCTCAACGGCCGTCCTGGCTGGATTGCTCGGAGCAAATGCCCTAATGGACGGCCACTTTAGCCAGGCAGACATCCTGGCCATTGCCGCTGCCGAAGAAGGCCACCCAGACAATGTGGCGCCAGCCCTGCTCGGCGGCCTGGTTTTGGGCGTAATGCAAGGGGAACAGGTCCACATCGAGCAGCTGCCTATCGCCCAGCAGCAGGTCGTCATCGTCATGCCCGATTTTCACCTGCTCACCAAAGATGCCCGCGCTGCCCTGCCCGACCAAATCAGCCGCCAGGACGCCATTTTTAACGCCAGCCGACTGCCGCTGCTCATTCGTGCGTTAGAAACGGCCGCTTATCCTAAACTCACCCTGGCCATGCAAGACAAGCTGCACCAGCCCTACCGCCTGCCACTCATCCCCGGCATGGCAGCCGCATTTGCAGCTGCCTACGCTGCCGGAGCGGCTGGCGTGGCCCTCAGCGGTGCGGGACCCAGCCTCATCGCCTTTGCCCCGGATTGTCATGAAGAAATTGTGGCAGCGGTAACGGCCGTTTTCCATCAAAAAAACCTTGCCAGCCGTAGTTGGATTTTGTCCATCGACACAGCGGGAAGCCGGATTAATAAACTCGCCAGTCAGGGCACAATTTGATAAACTAAATAGTTGTTGATACAGCAACCATTTAAGAATCTATCCAAAAAAGCCACAGAGAAAAAAGAGAAGATAGAGAACTTTAGACAAACCTCAAAAATCTCTGTGAACTTTGTGGCCAATTTACAGATAGATAGTAAGCAAGACTGACAAGCAAAACTCGCTGACTTGTCACGTTAAGAATTTATACAATCTATTTCCCGCCCAATGGCTACAAGAAACATGCCACCTCCCACCTCGGGCATCGTTTCCACGTTTTGGTTGTTTCAGATGGATCATACGAAGAAACGGCCGTAGCCAAAAAAGATTGACAGCACCGACCAAGGGTAACGCATACCAAGGAGAACTGAATGGACAAAGACACACTACTCGATTGGTACCGCCAGATGGTACTCATTCGTCGCTTTGAAGAGCGCAGCGACGAACTGTACCAGTTGGAAGGTAAAATCAAAGGCTTCCTGCACCTTTACATTGGCCAGGAAGCCGTCGCTGTGGGCAGCATTGGTGCCCGCCAAGAAGGCGACCACATCATCACCGCTTATCGGGATCACGCCCATGCCCTGGCTGTTGGCATTCCCGCTACCGAAGTTATGGCCGAGCTAATGGGCAAAGCCACTGGCGTTGTCGGCGGGCGCGGCGGCTCCATGCACATGGCCAGCAAAGAGCGTACTTTCTGGGGCGGCTACGGCATCGTTGGTGCCCACATCTCGCTAGGCGTTGGCCTGGCTCTGGCCGAAAAATACAAAGGCAGCGACAAGGTTTGCCTTTGCTACTTTGGCGACGGCGCTACCAACATTGGCTATTTTCACGAGTCGCTCAACATGGCAGCCGTTTGGGACTTACCCATCGTCTTCATCTGCGAAAACAACAAGTACGGCATGGGCACCTCCATCGAAAAAGCATCGGCTGCCATCAAAATGGTAGATAAAGCCAAAGCATACAAAATCCCTGCTAAACAGGTGGACGGTATGGACATCTTCGCCGTACACCAAGCCACCGAAAAAGCAATAGCTGCCTGCCGTAAAGGCAAAGGGCCACAGTTCCTGGAAATGATGACCTATCGCTATGAAGGTCACAGCATCGGCGACCGTACCCGTTACCGGCCAGAAGGCGAACTGGACAAATGGCGCGACGAAAAAGACCCCATCGCTACTTTGCAAAACCATCTACTCGAAGAGCACGGCATGTCCGAAAATGATCTGGTGGCCATTGATGAAGAGGTCACAAAAGAGGTAGATGAAGCGGTAGAATTTTCAAATGAATCCCCGCTGCCAGCACTGGACACCTTGTTTGACTACATTTATCCCAGCAACGGAGGGGCAAACTAATGGCCCGTTTAACCTTACGAGAAGCAATTACAGAAGCGCTGCGCGAAGAAATGCACCGCGATGAAAACGTATTTATTATGGGCGAAGAAGTGGGTGCCTGGGGTGGCACTTACGCGGTCACCAAAGGCTTTCTAGAAGAATTTGGCGAAAATCGCGTGCGCGACACACCGATCTCGGAGATGGCCATTGCTGGCGCAGCCACCGGTGCAGCCATGGCTGGCACCCGCCCCATTGCCGAGTTTATGACCATCAACTTCGCCTTTGTCGCCTTTGACGCCATTGTCAACCATGCGGCCAAGGTCAGCTATATGTTCAATGGCCAGTTTGACTGCCCGGTTGTTTTCCGCGCCCCAGGCGGTGGTGGCAAACAGTTAGGGGCCACCCACAGCCACACACCAGACGTCATCTTCGCCCATTTTCCCGGCCTCAAAGTCGTCTGCCCGGCTACGCCCCACGATGCCAAGGGTCTACTTAAGTCCGCCATTCGCGACAATGGCCCGGTGCTGTTCATCGAACCGGTGGCTCTTTACACCTCGCCCAAAGTACGCGATGAGGTACCGGAGGAAGAATTTACCGTGCCTATCGGCGTTTCGGACATAAAGCGGGAAGGCTCAGACGTGACAATTATTACCTACGGTGAGGGCCTACATGTCTCGCTGGATGCGGCCAAAAACCTGGCAGAAGAAGGTATTGAGGCCGAAATTATTGATCTGCGCAGCTTGCAGCCTCTGGACATGGGTCCGGTTGTCGAATCGTTTAAGAAGACGTTTAAAGCGGTTGTGGTTGAGTTTGGTCATCAGACTTACGGCATTGGTGCAGAGATTGTCGCTCGCCTGCAAGATGAAGCGTTTGACTACATCGATGCGCCCATCAAGCGCGTAGCCCAGCATGATGTGCCCGCCCCTTATTCTGGCGAATTGGAACGCTCAGCGCTGCCCAATGCCGAGCGTGTCATTGCGGCTGTGAAGGAGATTTTATAATGGCTGAATTTATCAAGATGCCCACATTGGGCTTTGACATGGAAGAAGGCACGATGGGCACCTGGCTCAAGCAGGTGGGTGACTCGGTACAAAAAGGGGATGTGCTGGCCGAAATCGAGTCCGACAAGGTCACACAGGAATTAACCGCTCGCGCCGATGGCGTGCTATTGGCTCAGCTGGCCAATACAGGGGACCTTATCCCGGTAGGTGACAATTTAGGCATCATTGGCAAGGAAGGGGAAGATATTTCTGCCATGGCAGACGGGGCTGGCAGCAGCAACGGTGCTGCCGCGCCTAAAGTTGAACCAACGGCCGTAAAGGAAATAGCTGAAGCACCGGCTGAAAAAGCAGCACAGGCGCAACCCGCAAAAGCTGGTGGTGAGCCAGATGGTGAATTCCCCGGCGGTGTCAAAGCCACACCAGTGGCCCGGCGCGTGGCTGAGGAGCATTCGGTTGATTTGGCACAGGTGGGCGGCAGCGGCCCCGGTGGCCGGGTGCGCAAAGCAGATGTGGAAGCGTACTTGGAAAGTGGTCCAGCGGCTGAACCGACCAAATCGGCGGCAATGGGTGTATTGGAAACGGCCGTTCCCACTCCCGCTACTGCTACCGAAAAACCACTCACTCGCATGCGCCAGGCCATTGCCCGCCGCATGACCGAGAGCAAAACCACCGTCCCCCACTTCTATGTCACGTCAGAGATCGACATGGCTGCGGCCCTCAAGCTGCGCAAGCAAATCAATGAGTCTTTAGAACCTGAGCAAAAAGTAACCGTCAACGATCTCATTGTTAAAGCATCGGCTCTGGCCCTGCGCCAGTTCCCGAACATCAACGCCAGCTTCGGCGGGGACAAGATCATTTTACATAACGAGATCAATGTAGGTTCGGCCGTAGCGGTTGAAGGTGGTTTACTCACTGTCGTGCAAAAAGGTACTGCCGGAGCCAGCATCTCCAAGATCGCCCAGGACCATAAAGAGATGATCGGCCGTGCCCGCGAGGGACGGGTAAAACCCGAAGATGTAGAAGGGGCCACGTTTACTGTTAGTAATTTGGGCGCGTTTGATGTTGAGCATTTCGTAGCCATCATTAACCCGCCCCATGCTGCAATTCTGGCCGTTGGTTCAGCCAAACAGGTACCCGTTGTGGTCGATGGTGAATTAACCATCGGCACCCGCATGAAAGCCACCATCTCGGCCGACCATCGGGTAACGGATGGTGTTGAGGCCGCGCAATTCATGCAAGTGCTTAAAGCCATTTTAGAAGATCCACTGCGCCTGCTAATTTAAGCAAAACGAAAACCTTCGGATTAAAATACGCCTATGTTTGGGCTGGCTGTTTCAATCCGAAGGTTTTTTGTTACGATATGCTATACTAGCATGGCAGATTCACATAAGATGAAGTTTTTGTTTTATCGGCAGGCAGTTGAGCCAGAGGAGTGCACATGGCCACAATTCTTGTAATTGATGATGATGAACTTGTTTCGCGAACCTTGCAGCGTGCGCTGAAACTATATGGTTACCATGTTATGGTATCTAACAGCGGCACGGAAGGGTTGCAACTGGCGCGTCGTCATCGCCCCGACCTGTTC
>JBNKLQ010000375.1:0-5006 GCA_050292445.1 Promineifilaceae bacterium (SeqCode)
AAGTTGAAGGCGGTGAAGGTCGTCATCATATTGAACGCGGGGGACGAGCAGGGGATACTGAAGCAAGAATATATCTCGATCGCTTAGTTAATGGGGATGAGTTTTCTATTGCCGTCGCGACAGAAAATCCTTCAGAATTCGTTTGCAATGCTAACAGTACTCTTGGGAAAGCTACTATTGTTGTTGAGGAAAGTAGGTCTACCCTTACTATTTGGTTTCTGCTGCTTTTCTCAAGTCAAATCATAATTATTATCATTTTGACTCTGAGACCAAATAATTCTAGTTATATAGCAAAGCAAAAAAACACAGAAAATAGTGAGTAAGCTATGACTAAATGGTTAGACAAAATAGTTCTAGTACTTTCAGCTCTTTCAGTTGCCGTTCAAGTAACATTTGTGCTTTCATTTGGACTACCTGAAATTTTAAAATCTATATCGTTTACACTATTGTTGATGAGTGTTATATATGCAATATCAAAGGGTATCTTTTTTTCAATGCAACAAAGTATTGTTGAGGAACTTGGTGAAAACTACACTTCTCAACAGTTCACAGATCGCACCTCTTCAAATCCTGGAGAGCAAGCTTACAGTTATTTTGCATCAAGATATGGTATTGGTTACGATAAATTAAAAGTTCAATGGACTATTAATAGAGATGGTTCAGCTGTACTTCAAAGAATAATAGATATAAATGCCCTCTCGGAAATCGAAACATTAGATACCTTTCTATTAATTCCTGAATCCCGTCCAAGTCCCGAATCTACTTCAAGTCCTGAACCCGCTTCAAGTCCTGAACCCGCTTCAAGTACTGAATCCGCTTCAAGTACTGAATCCGCTTCAAGTACTAAAAAACAGAGAGATATTGATTTTGTTGAGGTTAAGTCACTGACCTCAAATCGCAATGTGACCTTAACAGAAATCATGGAAGAACCACACAGGAAATCTGCCATGATAACTATTTCTCCACCTTTAACTAGGGGGGAGAAAATAAGATATAGCATGAAAGAGCAACTTCGAGTTGGCCTATATGCTATTAATCTTACAGAAGATGAGCTTTCAATGCGAAAGACACCATATGACTATTGTGGGTGGAACATTAATCGACCAACTAGGGAAATAAGTTTAGTTGTGGAATTTCCAGAGTTTATTAAACCAAGAATTTTTAGTGCCGAGAGTCGCTATGCCTCAGCCTCAGGATTTGCCTCTTCACGCACACATTATGAAGAACAAAAACGTCTTAAACCAACACTTACATTGGGTCCAAGTGGAGATAGATTCTATTTACGATTAGATGTTTCTTATCCTATGATTGGGCTTATCTATATTTTACGTTGGCAGCCAATAGCGAAAGTCCCCTCTTCAAAACAAGACTACCTCTCAGAAATCCGTACTGTTTTAATTGAAAGATTTAATGAGGGAGAGTTACGAACATTAGCTATGGATTTAGAGGTAGATTATGATAGCCTGCCAGACAAAGGAAAAGCAAATAAAGCAAGAGAATTAATCTCTTTTATGGAACGACGAAATCAAATCTTCAAACTTGTAGAAATGGGGAAACGACAACGCCCTGATATTTCTTGGCCCGAATTCCTAGATTAACACACTGTTTTGCACCACATTCTGTTGATATGAAATGCTACCACTCTATAGTCGCGTTTCACCATATAAATGAAAAGGACACCTCTCTATGGTGGTTTTTTGCTCACACGTTACTGTGCTAGCTCAGCTTTTATATGCTTCGATGGGGAGGCAGGCACAGACCAAGTTGAGATCGCCGTAGACGTTGTCGATGCGGGCAACGGCCGTTCACAACGAGCTTCTGTGCACCCATTCGGTGGGGAATACGGCCGTTTCCCCCATAGCCAACCCGTTAACCAATCGTCACGCTCCCGCCAAGACAAGATTGAAAGCACCTGCCATACTTTCGGCTAACCCATCGTTTGCCGGAGGTTTTGATGAAGCCGATCCTGTTTCACTTTAGCGCCATGTTGCTCTTGCTTGCCGCCTGTGCCGCTCCAGAAGCGCTCGACGCGTCACCACAACCAACGCCCCAAGCGAGCGCCACCAGCCGTATTGTTGAACAATCAACGGCCGTTCCCACCCTCTCGACAACAAATACACCACACCCAACCGAAACGGCCGTCCCAACACCAGCAGTTGATCTACACAACAACAAAACCATCCTCTACTACAATGCCGCTGATGGCCACTACTACCGCATCGGTCTCGATGGCAACCTACCAGACCAGCTAACCCAGCAGCCCGACAGCGGCCATGTGATGCCGGACATGGTGGCACAAAGCTTGCTTGACTTTAATACGCCCAGCGTTTCGCCAAACGGCCGTTTCCTGCTCCAATACGATGTTTACCACAGTTGGCAACTGCTCACTGTGCCAGATCGCACACTGCTGGCTGAAGGAGCCGCTGACTTTTTCTACTCACCTTCGTGGGCACCAGACAGCCAGCAATTTGCCTACATCAAAGATGAAACCCAACTCTGTCTCTTTCATCTGGAAACGGCCAGCGAAAACTGCCTGTGGCAAAGCGAAAGTCGTCTTTTTGGGGCGGAATGGTCGCCGGACGGCCGTTTTATTGCCGTGGCTCAAGATGATGCCGCAGACGACATGGGGCGTGGCGAAATCTGGCTCATCGACCCAGAAACGGGCGACGCCTTCCGTGCCGAGGCGTACCAAGGATCGCCCGAAATTGCGCTGGGTTCCATTTTTACCTGGCTATCCGGCGGAGACGCGCTGCTCATCTATAATTTGCCTGAAGGTGGTTCGGCCCGCACTGTGCTGGAAGATGCCCAAACGATTCGCTTCTCTAACCGGGTTTGGAGCGCTTCGCCAGACGGCCGTTTCTTTTACACGCATGATGGGCAATTGCTGAACGCCACAGCCGCGCTGCTGCACCAGATTGCCGATCCCACCGCCTGCCCCGATGGCATTCGCATCCGACAAAACGCCTGGTCGCCAGATAGCAGCAACCTCGCTTTTGTCTCTGCCTGTCATACAACAGATACGTATGCTGGGAACTGGACGTTGACCATCGTTAATGTAGTCAGTGGGGAAACAGTTTGGGAACAGATGCTGCCTGAAAATTATTCGCTGTTGGCCTGGTCCACCGATGAGAACACGCTGCTGCTGAGCTACAAAACAAGCGGCTGGCCCAAGGATAGCGATATTTACACCTTGGACCTCAACAGCAGCGACGAGCCACAACCAATCGTTTCCGGCGCTGTTTTCTTGGGAAGTTACCTGCAGTGGCTGGCAGAAGAATAAGAAAAAAGGCCAACTCGTGCGAGCTGGCCTGGGGAAGATTGGTCCAATCTGCGAGATTGGACCAATCTACCGTTAGCTCTCGTAGGCTTCGATGGGGAGGCCGGTGCAGACCAGGTTGCAGTCGCCGTAAACGTTATCGATGCGGGCGACGGCGGGCCAGAACTTGCTGCTACGCACCCATTCGGTGGGGAAAGCGGCCGTTTCTAACCCTCGCTCACAACCAGAAAAACCATACACAGCCCAATCCACTGCGGCTATCTGTTGATGTAGCGGTAATAGCACGACAATTCAGGATTGACGGCCAGTTCATTGCGCGGCTCACTTCTGACGGCAAGGTAATGTTGAAAGGCCATTAACTCTGGATTCATCCACAGCAGCCAATCTTCAGCAAATTGTGGGTCAGCGGCGATGTGATGTTGTACGGCCGTTACCTCCGAATTCTCAGCAAAGACATTCCTTTCTGCTTTCTTGCTTTGCAGCGCTACGTAACGCTGGAAGCTAATCAATTCTGGATTTTCGGCCTGGCTACTTGCAGACAAGATGTCCTCATACAGAGCCACCGATTTCAATTCTGGATTGACGGCAAGCGGGTTACGCAGATTCACTTTCGTCGTCGTGGCTGACGTCACGACCAGATACCCGATCCCAACAGCAACAAACAGTAACAAGATGCCAACCACAACCGGCAAATAGTTGTGCTTTCTCTGTCGCTCCAGAACCGGCTGGATGCTAGTCATCATACACCTCCATTTGTTGTAGGCATCCATAAAAAAACAGCAGCCAGAATTTCTTCGGCTGCTGCCTTGAACTAAACTATGTTTCAGCCGCTACAAAATGTGCAGCGATCACTTTTTATTATAAATTCAACTAACAACCGCGTCATGTGACAAAAATCACATTCGGCAGTTTCGGCGTAAGCTCTGTTAAGATTGGTCCAATCTGCGAGATTGGACCAATCTAACGTTAGCTCTCGTAGGCTTCGATAGGAAGGCAGGCGCAGACCAAATTGCGGTCACCGTAGACGTTGTCGATGCGGGCGACGGCGGGCCAGAATTTGCTGTTACGTACCCATTCGGTGGGGAATGCGGCCGTTTCGCGGGAATACGGCCGTTCCCAAACCTCGCTGGCAATCATTGAAGCCGTGTGCGGGGCATGAGCCAGAACGCTGTCCTCATGGGCTACTTGGCCCTCCTCAATCTCTGCAATCTCCTGGCGAATCTGAATCATGGCGTCGCAGAAGCGATCCAACTCAACCAGAGACTCGCTTTCCGTTGGCTCAATCATCAGCGTGCCGGGAACGGGGAAGGACATGGTGGGGGCATGGAAACCGTAATCCATCAGCCGCTTGGCCACATCGTCTACCGCCACAAACTCCTTGAGCGGCCGTAAGTCGATGATGCATTCGTGGGCCACACGGCCGTTTTCACCCTTGTACAACACCGGATAATGCGGATCCAGCCGCTGCGCAATATAGTTGGCATTCAAAATTGCCACCTCAGTGGCCTTTTTCAGCCCATCATCCCCCATCATAGCAATGTAGGCGTAGGGGATGGGTAAGATGCTGGCGCTGCCCCAGGGCGCGGCCGAAACCGGCCCAATTGCCTGGCCGCCACCGACGCCTTCCACGACCGGATGCCCCGGCAGGAACGGTGCCAGATGTGCCACCACCCCAATTGGCCCCATGCCAGGGCCACCGCCACCATGTGGAATGGTAAACGTTTTGTGC
>JBNKLQ010000376.1:0-5005 GCA_050292445.1 Promineifilaceae bacterium (SeqCode)
CCACAAGTTCGATGTGTATGACAGCTATTTCAACGTCAGTCGCACCAGCGAGCAAAGCGGGCTGGCCTTCTTGCACGGGCTGCTGCTGGCCTATCGCAACGTCATGGCCGATCTGCAAAAACCACCGCTTACGCTCACCGTCATCGAGCTGCCCTTACTGCGCATCGCTTTAGAAACCAGCCTGCGCCAGTTTGATCTATCGTCAGAAAAAAGATAATGGAACGCTGATTACCCTGATTTTCCTGATTTATTTGATCAGGGATATCAGGGTAATCAGCGTCCTATTCTGCCAAATTTTCCCGGAAACTTGTTAAGGGTATCATCGCAAGCAGTTTCCGGGAAAACAAGAGAGAAAATATGCTAAACATGCAAGAATTGGATCACGCGCGGCAGCGCTGGCAGCTGGGGCATCATCTCTTTTTTGCCTATGTCCAATCGCTCATTTTGATTTGCGACAAGCTGCAAAAGCAGGTGGAGACGGGTGATTTGCACAGTGCCCGCGCCGCTATCGAAGAGGCCACCTACCTGATGTGGGGCGTTTCCGTCACGTTCAAGCTCACGGGTGGCTTCTCCCAGGCGGCTTATGATGGCTACGTGCGGCCCAACATGTTTGAAGCCAGCGAAGGGTTCAGCGGCATGTGGGCGCAGGACCATGACTATCTGGTCAAAAAAACGATGCGCCAGCTCAAGCCGCTTTTTGCCAATCCACCCGACGAACTGGCCCTGGCGGTGAAAAACTTCCGCCAGGCGTTTGCCATCATGTACGACTCACACAAATACGTCTGCGACAAGTTCGAAGGTGGCCAGCCCAGTCTGCTCATGGGAGAAGCGGCGCAAAAAACGGCCGCAGAAATGATCGACACCTTCAAACGTAATCGCCTGCTCGTTTTAGGTGTCTCCATACCAGAGAAATAGGACGCTGATTTACCTGATTACCCTGATCAGGATTATCAGAAAAATCAGGGCAATCTGCGTTCTATTCAACTTGATGATAGAAATTGTGATGACAGAAATAATCCTTCCAACCGATTCCAACATTTACAGCACTTTCCAGCAGCTTGTCACCGAGCAGCGGCTGGTTTTTCTGGCCGGACTGCCGGGAACGGGCAAAAGCTTGCTCATCCAGCAGCTGGTTTTGCTGGCGCAGCAGGCGGGGCGCACGGTGGATTTATTGCAGTGGGATTTAGCCAGAGCGCCATTTGAAACGGCCGTTCTCCTGCAAAAATATCCCGAAAGTAACGGCGTCACGCATCCGGCCATTCGCAAAGCAGTGGGGCTGTGGGCGCGAACGGCCGTTCACCATTGGTACACCTGTCATCAACAGGGTAACCGGCTGCTCATCGGCGAGACGCCCCTCATCGGCAACCGCCTCATCGAGCTGGTTCAGTCAACTGACGACGCCATCGAAGCCAGTCTGCGCAGCGCGCGGACGCTGTTTGTCGTGCCCGTGCCTTCCGCCAGCGTACGCCGCCACATCGAAGCCGCCCGTGAAAAAAGCATTGCTAATCCCCAGCATCAAAATGAGTCCGACGATGCGCCGCCCAACGTGCTGCACGCCATCTGGCAAGAGGTCGCCCGTCTGGGTCAGCAGCTTCAGGTCGCCCAACAAGCAACTCCAGCCGAAAAACCGGGGCATTTTGTTTACGATCCAGCAGTGTACACGGCCGTTTACCAACACCTCCTCCAGCACCGCCACCACCAAGCGCTACCCATCAATACCCTGCTCAAGCCCAACGGCTCCGTCTATGACCTACCCCTCAGCGGTACCAAGCTCACCGCCACGCCCGCCGAGGTGGACACCATCATGCAGCAAATCGAAACAGAATTTACGGGTGATGCGCTGGAAACGGCCGTTGCCAACTGGTACAGAATTTAATCCACAGATTACGCAGATTAGCACAGATTTTTTATCTAATCTGCGAAAATCTGCGAGCGCAAGTTGCGCCAATCTGCGGATAAATAAAGGAGAAAAGATGAAGTTAGCCCGATTCGCCTACAACGGACAAATTCACGAAGCCGTCTACAAAAACGATCAGCTCTGGGTGGGCACCATCGCCTACGACCCGGACGATGTCATGTGGCTGCCCCCGGTGGACGCACGCGGCTGTACGGCCGTTGGCGTTGCCCTCGGTTACGCCGACCATGCCGCCGAGCTTAAGCTGGACGTCCCCGACTATCCGCTGCTGTTCCACAAGCTGCCAAACACCTTCATCGGCCACAAAGCCAAAGTGATTCGCCCGGACGTGGAATACATGCATTATGAAGGCGAATTGGTGGTGGTGCTGGGGCAAAACGGCCGTCACATCCCCGAAGAAGACGCCCTGAACTATGTCTACGGCTACACTATCGGCAACGAATGCACCGTGCGTGACTTTGTCGGCAACTACTACCGTCCGCCAGTCAAAGCCAAAGGGTTCGATACCTTCGGCCCGATGGGACCCGTGCTGGTCACCGCCGACGAGATCGACCCGACCAACACAGAAGTCCGCACCTACGTCAACGGCGAGCTGAAGCAGCAGGGCAACACCAAACATTTGCGCCACAGCGTCGCCCAACTCATCGCCTACATCTCCGAATTCAAAACGCTCCAGCGCGGCGACATCATCTACACTGGCACGCCCAAAGGCATCTCCCACGTCTACGCCGGGGACGTGATGCGTGTGGAAATTGATGGCATCGGCGTGTTGGAAAATGAAGTGATTGCGGGATAAAAGAATAGGAACACAGAGTTACACAGAGAAGGCGCAGAGGTTCGCAGAGAAACTACTACTTTTTCTCTCTGTGCAACTCTGCGTAATCTCAGCGCATCTCTGTGTTCCGCTTTTGATAAAGGACTAAAAAATGGCAGCAACAAGAACCCTAACCGAAAATCTAGAAAAAGTGGCACCTTATCGGTCCGAAATTGCTGAACGCGGGCTGAAAAATATCGTGAACGGCCGTCACCTCGAATCCCAATCCGGCAAAACCTACAACAACCACAGCCCCATCGACAACAGCCTCCTTTGCACCGTGACCGAAGGCGACGCGGCGGACATCGACCTAGCGGCCAAAGCCGCCCATGAAGCCTTCCCTGCCTGGGCCACCCTGCCCGCCAAGCAGCGCCGCAACCTGCTCTACCGCGTCGCCGACCTCATCGAAGCCCACGCCGAAGAGATTGCCCTGCTGGAAAGCATCGACACTGGCCAGCCGATACGGTTCATGAGCAAAGCGGCCGTTCGCGCCGCCGCCAACTTCCGCTTTTTTGCCGATCGCGTCGAATCGGCCAACGATGGCCTCGCCCTGCCCGCCCACGAGCATATGAACTACACCATCCGCCAACCTATCGGCCCGGTCGGCGTCATTACCCCCTGGAACACCCCGTTTATGCTCAGCACCTGGAAAATTGCCCCGGCGCTGGCCGCAGGCTGCACTGTCGTGCACAAACCGGCCGAGCTCAGCCCCGTCACCGCTCAGCGCCTCACCGAGCTGATGCTGGAGGCAGGCATTCCGGCAGGTGTGGTCAACCTGGTCAACGGCTTTGGCGAGACCGCAGGCAAGGTGCTCACCGAGCATCCGCTCATCAAAGCAATTGCCTTTGTCGGCGAGACGACCACCGGCAGCCACATCATGCGCCAGGGGGCGGACACGCTCAAGCGGGTCCATTTTGAGCTGGGTGGCAAGAACCCCATCATTGTGTTTGCTGATGCAGATTTGGAGCGGGCTTTGGATACGGCCGTATTCATGAAATACTCCCTCAACGGCGAACGCTGCACCTCCAGCAGCCGCCTCCTGGTCGAACGCGCCGTGTACGACGAGTTCACCGCCAAGCTAGCCGAACGCGTCAAAAAGCTCAAAGTCGGCCACCCACTAGACCCCGCCACCGAAATTGGCCCGCTGATCCACCAAAGCCATTGGGAAAAAGTGAGCAGCTACGTGCAAATTGGCCAGGAAGATGGGGCCACGCTCATGGCAGGCGACGGCCAACACCCTGTCGGGCTGGGCGACGGCGCCTACATCACCCCCACCTTCTTTAAAGACGCCAGCCCCACTATGCGCATTGCTCAGGAAGAGATTTTTGGTCCGTTCCTCACCGCCATCCCGTTCGACAGCGACGCCGAAGCCCTGGAAATCGCCAACGGCGTCAAATACGGCCTCACCGCCTACATCTGGACCCGTGACGTGAGCCGTGCCCTGAAAATGGCTCACAAAGTTGAAGCGGGCATGGTCTGGGTAAACTCGCAAAACGTGCGCCACCTGCCCACGCCGTTCGGCGGCGTCAAAAACAGCGGCATCGGCCGCGACGGTGGCGACTACAGCTTCGACTTCTACATGGAAACGAAAAATATCAGCATCGCCTTTGGCGATCACCGCATCTCGCGCCTTGGCGCGTGATTCAGTGGTCAGTATTCAGTGGTCAGTATTCAGTGATCAGTATTCAGTGATCAGAAAAACTGATTACTGCTTACTGAATACCGATTACTGGCCTCAGAGGAGAAAACCCATGCCCATTCACCACCCCGCTGGAACCCCACCTTTTAACATCATCCGCATGAGCCATGTGGAGCTGGGCGTCACCGATTTGGACGCCTCGCGCAAATTTTATACCGAAATTTTGGGCCTGATTGAAACAGAGCAGGTGGGCGACTCGATTTATTTGCGCGGCTTAGAAGAGCGCAACCACCATTCGTTTGTCCTCACCAAAGTAGCTAAACCGCACGTCATTCGGCTTGGCTTCAAAGTTGCCAGCGAAGCCGATTTGGACCGCATGGCCACCTATTTTGGCGCAAAAGGGATGGCCGCCAGCTGGACCACCCAGCACGGTCAGGGCCGCACCCTGCAAATGCGCGATCCGTTTGGGATGCCGCTGGAATTTTGCTACGAATTTGCCCAGGCGGAGCGGATGCTCCAGCAGTATGGCGCGTATCGCGGCTGCCATCCGCAGCGCATCGACCATTTCAACTGCTTTACCCCCAACGTGCAGGCCAGTCACGATTTTTGGGCGCTGGAGCTAGGCTTCCGCACCACC
>JBNKLQ010000377.1:0-5000 GCA_050292445.1 Promineifilaceae bacterium (SeqCode)
GCCGCGTAGCGCGGCCAGATTTTTGGCGCACTGTTCCCAATCGGCACGCTCTACAAAGCCATCTTTGTTGAGATCGCGGAAATAGAAGTGTCGGGCTAATTTTTTCTGCAAGATGTCTGATAGCATAGTGTGCCTCGCCTAGTCGGTTAATAAATTTTCCCGGAAACCCCCTTATTTTACACCTCTAGAGCAGTTTCTGGGAAAATCGGGAACTATTGGTTTAGGAAAGAAACGGCCGTTTCCTCCCGCCCCAAATCCCACCAAACAACGGTGTGTTGTGGCGTAACGGCCGTTTCGCTCTCTATTTTGCTGTAAGAAACGGCCGTGTTGAAGGGGACTTTCGTACGGGGAAGTGCACGGTTTTCAATAGGCCGATTCCTAAATGAAATAGGACGCTGATGAACGCAGATAAACACTGATCTTTATAGGAATCTGCGTCATCAGCGTTCATCTGCGTCCCAATGGTTAGACGTCTGAAAAGCCCTGCGAGGAACTGCCTCTAATTGGGGAGACGGCCGTTTCTCATTTACAATAGCCCGGTTTGTCAGTGGACAGCAACAGATAGGAGAAAAATGGACAAAAATCTGGGTGCCCCGATTGCGTACGGCCGTACCGCCGAAATCTACGCCTGGGATGAGGGGCAGGTGCTCAAACTGTACCACGATTGGTTTCCCCGTAAGAGCATCCAGTACGAAGCTCGCATGGCTGAGGCGGTGCACAGCAGCAGCCTGCCGGTGCCAGCCGTGGGCGAGATTGTGGTGGTGAACGGCCGTACCGGTCTCATCTACGAGCGGGTGACGGGGCAAAATATGCTTGAGGTGATGCCGCAAAAGCCGTGGACGATTTGGCGATACGGCCGTCGCCTGGCCGAACTGCACGTCGAAATGCATAGTCAAACCATTGCGCTGGAGATTCCTCCCCAGCGGCAGCGACTGGTGGAAAAAATCGAGGCGGCCAAATCGTTGCCAGACGATCTGCGGAGACGGATTTTAGCTGACTTGGCCACCATGCCCGATGGCGACCAGATTTGCCACGGCGATTTTCATCCGGGCAACGTCCTGGCCACGCCGCAGGGGGAAGTTGTCATTGATTGGATCGACGCCACGCGCGGCAACCCGCTGGCAGATTTGGCGCGTTCGTCCATCATTGCGCTGGGAGCCGCAGCCAGCAGCCAGACGAGCGGCGTAGAGAAGCTGTTTGTGCGGCTGTTTTACACAATTTACCTGCATCGTTATTTTGCCCTGCGTCCTGGTGGCCGTGAGGAATACGGCCGTTGGCTGCCCATTGTCGCGGCGGCCCGGCTCAGTGAAAACATTCCTGAGCTGGAGCCGTGGCTGTTGGCCCAGGCGGAGAAGGGTTTGCTGAAGTGATAGGAGCCAACCTCCCGCAGGTTTTAGGGATGAGGATGCTCCTTTGTGAAACCTGCGGGAGGTTTTGTGGCGTTGAGAGACGGCCGTTTCCCGAGTACAATCAGCCCGCTCACCCAGATTGCCATTCAAAACAGGTATCTACAACTTATCCGCCCAACGCAAGGGTAGGTTGCCACAAAAAAGGACAAAAAATGCACGAAAGCCGTACCGATCAAACAATACAATTGCCGGATGGTCGCACATTGGGTTACGCTGAATATGGCGCGATGAATGGCTTCCCCATCGTTTATTTTACAGGCGGCAATAGCTCGCGCCTTGAGGGGCAGTGGTTTGCTGAAGCGGCAATCAAACATCACGTTCGGCTCATTGTGCCAGATCGCCCTGGATTTGGGTTATCCACTTTTGCGCCCCGGCGGGCACTGCTTGATTGGCCTGATGATGTGATGGAGCTGGCCAACAAGTTATCAGTAGATACCTTTTCGCTTTTTGGACTATCCGGCGGGGGGCCGCATGTATTAGCCTCGGCCTACAAGATACCGGCACGCTTGCATAAAACGGCCGTTGTGAGCGGCACGGCACCAGCGCATATGCCGAATCAGTACGCAGGCATGTGGCCTCCCGTGCGGCTGATATTTTCCTCAGCCAAGCATCTTCCAGCCGTGAACCGATTTTTGCTCAGGCAAATGGCCGGATTTTATAGCAACAAAGAACAGATGTTGAAGCGTATGAAACAGGCCATGCCCAAACCGGATGTTGCGTTGATTGAGAAGCGACCGGAAATTATCGAAATATTTTCAGAGGCAGCCAAGGAAGCCCACCGGCAGGGTGTTCAAGGGGATGCTTGGGAGTGGCAACTGTACGTGCGTTCCTGGGGATTTTCGCTTAAAGATATAACAATGCCACTCAAGCTGTGGTATGGCTTGTATGACCAGCAGGTGCCCATCGGCATGGGGCGGTATCTGGCCAATGAGCTGCCCAACGCCGACCTGATAGAAGTGGAAGATGGTGGGCATTTTTCTACCATCAACAATCACATAGACGACATATTTAGCTATTTGTGTAAGCACTCTGACGGTGCCTAGCGTCTGCCCCAAACGATAAGGATGATGACGGACGAACCTCCCGCAGGCTGCGCACAAGAAGTTGGACTTATGTGGGAGCCTACGGGAGGTTTTTTTGCGTTGAGTGACGGCCGTTTTTCGTTTACAATGTTCCCATTCCGTCAGTTTGCGTGCCAGCTCAGTCACCTGGCACATCATCGCACAAGGCAAAGGTAAACAGCCATGTCTACAACCTCCAGCAAAAAGAAAAATAGCCTATTTTCCAAAATTGAAAGCCGCGCCGACGCGCTAAAAGTAATCAAGGAAAGCGCGATTGCCTTTATCGCGATTGGCCTGCTTCAGGTAGCCGCTGCCATCTTCTTATTTCCCGAATTGTTCTTTGATGCCGTTGTGAATATTGTTTTGGGGCTGGTGCTCATGTTTTTGAAGAGCCGCATTGCGGCCGTTTTATTGTTGCTGTGGTCTGGGGCGGCGGTGGTGATAACCGTTCTGAATATGTTCGGCATTACGGCCAGCGGTGGCACCAATGTTATTATGTCGTTGATCATCTTCTGGGCGGCGGTTAAAGCAGTGGAGGCAACGTTTAAGCTGTACGGCCGTTTTGCCCACAAGTCTGGTGGATTCGGCCAGGAAGAATACGTAATCCCCGAAGAATTAACTCGCCCCAGACCTCCCGGATTTAGCCTGGACGAATTGATGCAATCCGAAGAACGTAACCACGCCAAACCCCGCTTCTCCACGCTGGAATGGGTGCTGATTGGTTTGGCAGGTATGCTAGTGCTGGTCTTGTTAGTTGTTGTGTTGGTGGTGGTTTTGGGGTAGCGGTGGCGGGAACGGCCGTTTTTCGTTTACAATGATTCCAGTCAGCCAGTTTTTGAAGTGTTGGTTGGGAAACGGCCGTTGCGTCAAACAATTAGAAGAGTGGAATTGGGCATAGTAGGCCAAGACAAAACTGTCATTGGGTGAAGCAAGTTCTGGACAAACCATAATCTTTATTATGTAAGTTTCGGGAGAAAACCGATGCTTTGGTTAGAAATGTCGCGAGAAGAAGATCATGGAGGAGGAAATTGGAGTTTCGGTAAATGCGTTTGGAGTCCTACGCACAAAACTAATGGCACTCGTTGGGGGTTTTGGGAAACCGTTAAAAAGATTAAGGAGGGAGATATTGTAATTCATCTTCGAGGAAGAGAAAATGCTGCTTTTGTTGGATATTCGATTGCTTCTTCTGATGGGTATGAAACAATTTCCAAACCACCAGAACCCGGGATCTGGGCTTACGCCTCATCTTTTTACCGTGCAGATTTAGAACAATTTACCCCTTTCCCTTCTCCAATACATTTGAAAACCTTGTTCGCCTCCAAAAACGACTACTTGCGTGACTATTTTCTCAATAATAAGAAACGACCAACTCAGCAACGGGAAAGGCTTTTCTATGTAATACAGTCAGGACGGTTGCAATGTCTTAATGGTGCATATTTGTCGGAGATAAGCATTGAGCTTTTCAACAACCTATTTAAGACTTCGGAAGGTTATACAGTTCATCAACCATTTTCCGTGCTCCGAGATGTTGATACTAATGAGGTGCTTCGACATCTGAAATCAAGAGTAGGCCAGAATAAATTTTCAGATAGCATTTGTGAAAATTACAATAATGAATGTTGTTTTCCCAGTTGTGAAGTAAACGAACGAAGCTTCTTGATTGGGGCACACATAGCAAGATGGTCTGATAATCATGAATTAAGAGGGAATGTTGCAAATGGCTTATGTCTCTGTTTAATGCACGATAAGGCATTCGAAAAAGGGCTGTTCACCTTGAACCTTGACTTCACAGTTTGGTCGGATGATGAAACGCTAGAAAATTCAGAGTGGGGTAAGAATCACATTTTTCCCTATATTGGTAGGCAGATTAAATTAGGACAAGTAAAACCATCATATGATGCATTGCTAGAGCATTGGGAACGGGTTTCACTTTACCCAATAAAGAAGCAAAATTAAACTCTTATAATCAAGTTCACTGATAACTTGATAAACATCTTGAGTTTTTGGAAGGTACTTTGAGCAAAGAATCTTTTGAGAAGGTTTTGACAGGTGGCCATCCGAATTCGCTGGGGCGGACGGTGGAGGTAGTGGAAATTGTTCTGGCGGACCGGGAGCGGTTGGGGGCGCTGTATGCCTGCTACCAGAGCGACGACGAAGTGGTGCGGCTGCGTACCTCCAATGCCCTCAAGCGCATCTCCCGCGAAAAGCCGGCATGGCTGGTGCCCCTCCTCGACGGCTTCCTGACAGAAATTGCCGACCTGGATCAGGCGTCGGCGCAGTGGACGCTGGCGGATTTGTTTCAGACGCTGGCTCCGCTGATGACACCCACCCAGCGCCAGCAGGCGGAAGCGGTCCTCAAGCGCAATTTGGCCCACCACAACGATTGGATTGTCCTCAACCAGACGATGAAAACGCTCGGCGACTGGGCCAAAGATGACCCGGAACTACAGCATTGGCTGGTGCCTCAATTAGAGCGCTTGCAGCAAGACGGCCGTAAATCCGTCACCAAAACCGCTACAAAAACCCTCAA
>JBNKLQ010000378.1:0-4975 GCA_050292445.1 Promineifilaceae bacterium (SeqCode)
CCAGACCCAACCTGGCGTGGCAGAACGTTTCATTGCGGATTTACAAGAAGCTGTGGCCTACGTAAAAGCCCATCCTGAGCAGACAGGCGGATTGGCCCCCATTTACGGCCTCGCGGCCACCATTCCCATACGTGGCGTCGTCAGCGACATTCTTAAACGGTATATCGACAAGATATATGAGGTTTAGAATTTTCCCGGAAACTGACCCAATAATTTACCAGACTAATGCAGTTTCCGGGAAAATGAAGGTCTAGCTGGTTGGCCCAGGCGCAATGCCCACCAGCAGAGTCAGACGCGTCTGGCTATCGTTTTGTACGCCATGTGTTACGCCAGCTGGTGCCCAAACGACTTGGCCAGTTACGGCCGTTACCCGCTCCTCTCCCAACCAAAAATGTCCTTCACCTGCCACAACGTAATAAAACTTGTCCTGATCGGCATGGTCGTGCGGTTTTTGCACCTGGCCCGGCTCCAGGCAGTTCACGCCAAGCAGCAATGCCTCGCTCTGAAACAGCGTGGCTTTGAAAAACTTCTCTAGCTTTGAGCCAACATGATCTTGCAAGGTTTTTACGAATTCCATAAGCGCTCCCTTTGAAAAATAGTTATCATTGCTCAATTGTATGTTGAAACTATGTTAATTTCATACGCTTTCCCACAACTCGATCAGATCACTTCTTATTTCAGATAATCAACTGAAAGGAACGCTTCATTGAAAACACAATTTTTGTTAGACCCAGATGTCATTTTTCTCAACCACGGCTCGTTTGGAGCCACACCCCGCCCAGTATTTGAGGCTTATCAACGATGGCAGCTCCATTTGGAAAGGCAGCCCGTCCACTTTTTCATGACGGAAATTGCGGGTCATTTTGCCGATGCCCGCAAAAATCTAGCAAATTTTCTACAAGCAGGCAGCGATGACCTGGTGTTTGTGCCCAACGCCACCTTTGGCGTCAACATCGTGGCCCGATCATTACCACTTGGTCCAGGAGATGAGGTGCTTACCACCAATCACGAATATGGCGCGTGTGAAAATGTATGGCTTTTTCTCAGTCAAAAACAGGGCTTCACGTATCGAAGGCAGCCCATTCCCTTACCCTTGCCCAGCGATGAGGAGATTGTGGAACTGCTGTGGCAAGGGGTGACGAACAAAACGAAAGTGATTTTCCTGAGCCACATTACATCGAGTACGGCCGTGCGCTTTCCCGTCCAAAAAATCTGCCAGCGCGCCAGAGAAGCAGGCATTCTGACTGTGGTGGATGGGGCCCACGCCCCCGGCCAGATTCCGCTAGATCTAACCCAGATTGGTGCAGATTTCTACACCGGCAACTGTCATAAATGGCTGTGTGCACCAAAAGGGGCTGCCTTTTTACATGCCCACCCCACCGCCCAACATCTCATCGAGCCGCTGGTTGTAGGCTGGGGCTGGGGCAAAGATCGTCAGTTGACGTATGGTTCCGATTTTTTGGATTATCTGCAATATTTGGGCACCAATGATTTGTCCGCCTATTTTGCCGTGGCCGATGCGATCCAATTCCAGGAGGCTCACCAGTGGGAACAGGTGCGGGCCGACTGCCACGCACTGCTGCAAGAGGCAATGGCGGGCATTGCCGCACTTACTGGGTTGCCAGGCATCTATCCCAACAGCCGCGCCTTTAGCCAGATGGCCATCATGCCCTTTCCGCCTATCACCGATATTCTAGCACTCAAAGCACAACTTTACGCTGATTACAAGGTGGAGGTTCCCCTGACGGTGTGGCAGGAACGGCCGTTTATCCGCATTTCTGTCCAGGCCTACAACACACAACGCGACATTGATATCTTAATTAAGGCGCTGACTAATCTTTTACCAAATTTCACCAAATAAATAACCTCAGATTGCATAGAAATGAATAGAACGCTGATTTACCTGATTACCCTAATCAGGAAGATCAGGATAATCAGCGTCCCATTTAAAAGGAGTAAGCATGTCTACCACACGATTAGATGAATTTCAGGCTTATCGGGAAAAGATGAATGAGCGGATAATGGACCTGGACCATTTGGGCATTAAGCGGTTTTTCAATTTGGATACGGCCGCTTACCGCGATGGCCCTTTGCCCGGCAATACCAAAGAACTGCTGGGACTGGTCGCTTCAGCCGTGCTGCGCTGCAACGACTGCATTGATTATCACCTGATTCAATGTGTAGACGCGGGCTGGTCCGACGAAGAAATTGTGGATGCGCTCAATGTGGCGCTGGTCGTGGGGGGCAGCATCGTTATTCCCCATTTACGGCATGCGGTAGAGACGATTGATTTGCTACGAACCCAGCAGTAAGCAGTAGGTCAGTAATCGGTGGGTCAGTGACTGATTCCTGTTTTACCGATTACTGATCTCAGTGATGTTTGCGGTAAATTCGACGCCCTTCCCAACCGCATTCGTTACATTTATAGCGGCGTACAGGCACACCAATTAAAGCCAATAGATAATCTGAGGTTTCCCGGCTGATGCGCTGGAGGTCATGTGCCTCGCAGGTGGGGCAGCCAGCACTGTACTGCCAGTCGGGCCGCAAAACAACCCGACGGTAGCCGATTTGGGCACCTAACGCAAAAATGCCCAAGATGGAAATCCCCGCAATAATTCTGGACCCCCAACCAAAGCTGAGCCAACTGAGCCACCACGGCATGCCCGATAGCACAGCAATGCGATCCGTACGCGCATCATATTGAATGACGATCATCTCTGCCGGAAATTCGGTCGTAAACTCTAAGGGGATTGGTTCCAAAGAACGGCCGCTGGCCCCAATGCCCTCGTTTCGTCCCTGGATACCAACATAGGTTTCATAGGTATTGGGCAGCGGTATGCGGGTGGCCAGCTGATACCTGCCGTTGCCAATGGGCTCCATCGCCGTTCTGGCATCCTCGCTGTCCCACCGGTTGGCTTGGAAGGAACCAACCGCCACAACGCGCGCAGGCAATGTGTCATTCGCGGTGAGTGCGTAGCTGCGCGGCCACAAATTACTGGGAGGCATGGCGGGATTAAAAGTGAAGGTGATGGGCTGGTTCGGTGAGGTAACAAAAACCCAGGCAGATTTTTCGGGAACGGCCGTCTCCCACTGACCACACGGCAATACGCGCCACAAATAGCGATCCGGTTCCGCAAAGATAACCGTGCGCGAATAGATGCCGTCGCCTGCGGTGCGATCGCCTTCTGTGCCATCATCCACCAGCGGCGTACTACGGCCGTTCCATTCCTGGAAATTCCCCACAATGCAGTACCCAACGTCTGGTGCGGCGGGCGGTGTTACCGCCAGGGGCTGGGGCGGACGAGACACCGTTGCCCGGGCTTGAGCCAGTCGGGGAAACGGATTGATGAGAAAGAGAACGGCCGATACCAAAAAAACCACCAACAGCGCCTCACGCCAATAACGCAGCTGCGGCAACGGCTGCCGTTTATGCGGGCCGAACCGATAGCGCCGTTCCGGCTGGCGTCGCCGCCGTTTTACAGGCTTTCTTGACGCTTTTTCAGCCGCTTGCTCGACAACTTCTTTATTCAACGCTTCTTGCTCATCCATAGGCGACAGTGTAATGAGTTCTCACTTTTTCAACAAGATGTTTCACTACTCTTTTACGTATGCTATCCAACAATCAACCGAATTCCCAGCAGAATCAGAAGAAACAGCACCCCTTTACGAAACTTCTCTGGGGCCAAACGGCCGTCTACCCAACGTCCCACGACCAGCCCCAAGCCAATACCCGGCAGCGCCCACAAGTAATTTTGCCAGATAACGGCCGTAAAATTGCCGCTAATAGCATGAGCCGTCAAGGTGAAAAAGCTGTTGAGTAAAAAATAGGCCTGTAAATTGCCCTTAAAGGTAGTTGGCTCCCAGCGGCGGCAGGTGCCGTAAATAATCACCGGCGGACCGCTGGTGTTGTAGGCACCGCTCAACACGCCGCCCAAAAAGCCAAAGCCATAAGCCCAGCCCGGCTGTTTCAACGAAGGCAAGCGGGGCGCAAATAGCGCGTACAATGCGTAGCCAGTGACGATGAAGCCTAAAATGGTGGTGATGATACGGCCGTCTACCTCACGCAGCACATACACCCCCAAAGGAATACCGATGATCGAAGCCAGGGAGAGCCGCTTCACAGCCGAAAAATTCAAAGCGTGCCAGTAGCGGCGCAGCAAAAAAACTTCTGCCGTGATGCCAATCACGGCCACCAACGGCGTGGCCGTACCCACCCCAATCACGCTCACCAACAGCGGCATAGAGACCAGCGCCAGGCCAAACCCAGAAGCCGCCTGCACAAAAATGGCCAAGAAAACAATCAGCATCACAATCATAGCGTAAGCGGGGGATTGTATCGTTTAGCAAGATTGGCAGCGAGGGCAAAAAACGGCCGTCTCTCACCCACGATTGGTTAAGGTTTAAGAAAATAATCAGCCTACCACGTGTCATTCCCGCGAAGGCGGGAATCCATGCTTCTAAAGGGGTGGATTCCTGCCTTCGCAGGAATGACAGTCAAGGTTATGCGCTATTAAAGTCAATGAATGGCGTAAAAAAAGATGTTTTCCAGCCTCATAGAAGGTCGTCATACAAATCTTTCCAGTCAGGATTTTCTTCCTCAATCAAGTTAATCTTCCACTGTCTGCGCCATTTCTTCATCTGCTTTTCGCGTTGAATCGCTTCAGTCACTTCTCTGTGTGCCTCATACCAGACCAGGCGATGAACCCCGTATTTTTTGGCAAATCCATCATGGACATCGTTTTTGTGCTGCCAGACTCTACGAACCAAATCGTTTGTCATGCCAATGTAGAGGGTTCCGTTCTTTTGGCTGGCCATGATGTAGATGAAGTAGGTTTTCATGGGTTGCCTATCTTGTTATTGCAAAACTTCTCGGCTTGTCAATCCTACGAAGGCAGGAATCTAAAATGGATTCCCGCCTGCGCGGGAATGACAGGCACGGTAGAATCGTTTAGCGATCCACACTCACCTTGTGCCA
>JBNKLQ010000379.1:0-4962 GCA_050292445.1 Promineifilaceae bacterium (SeqCode)
CCGGCCAGATCGCCATCGCGGTAGGTATCCAAACAGTAGCAGGTTCCCTCCATTTTGTGGGGCTGATGGGCCAACGCCGGCGGTAAATTTTGGGCAGCGGCCAGGTACGATTGGTTGTCGTCTTCGCGCAGCAGCCAGACCCAGCCAGTTTGCAAATCAAGCAGGTCAGCTACCTGAGCCAGAATAGCATGCAGCGCCTGCTCCAAATCCACCGAGCGGTTTAATGCCTGGGCCATGCTGTTGATAATCGAGAGTTCGGCATTGCGCCGCTGTAGCCTCTCGGCGTGTTCATTTTGGGACATGATTGTATTTAACTGTGAAAATGTTTAAGTGGCAAGTTTGCGAGTGGCAGGTATGCAAGTAACTTGCCAGTTGCAAACCTGCCCACTTGCCTACTTGCACACCTGCTATACAATCCCCACCCATGTTACTCGCACTAGATATTGGCAACACCAACATTACACTAGGCGTCTGGGACGGCCGTTCCTGGCAGCACCAGTGGCGTTTACTCACCAACCCAGCGCAAACGGTCGATGAATACGGCATAATTTTGAAAATGCTGTTAAAGGACGCGGGGATGTTAACGGCCGTTGATCAAGCGATCATGGCCAGCGTCGTCCCCGCCCTTAGCCACACGTTTAGCCAGATTTTCCAAACGCAGCTAAATGTCCCCTTGCTAACCGTCACTTCTGAGCTGTCGATGGGACTAAAAATTTTGGCCGATGTGCCAGAAGCCGTGGGGGCCGACCGGCTGGTGAACGCTGTGGCCGCCTACGAGCTGTTCCAAGGGCCCTGCATCATCATCGACATGGGCACCGCCACCAAGTTTGATCTGGTCTCGGCGCAGCAGGAATTTTTGGGTGGCGTGATTGCCCCTGGACTGGGCTTGGCCGCCGAAGCGCTGGCCAGCCGCGCCGCCAAGCTGAGCCATGTAGCGCTCGAAGCCCCACCGCACACTATCGGCACCAACACGATCCACGCCATGCAGTCTGGCCTGGTTTTTGGCTATCTGGCCCTCATCGAAGGGCTGGTGGCCCGGCTAAAAGGGGAACATCCCGACCGCTTTCAAAAGATTCACGTTTTGGGCACGGGTGGCCTAATCGATTTGATGGCTCCGCATACGGCCGTTATCGACCACATCGACCCCTGGCTAACTCTAACCGGCCTGCGCGTCATTCATGACAGGGTGATGCGCTCTGCGGGTGACAAGGTGACGGGGTGACAAGGTGACGGGATTCTTAGACAAGCAAGTGGTTGCTAACAAGGGATTTATCACTTACTGCTTACTGATTACCGTTTACTGTTTACTGTTTACGGCCTGCAACCTGGCCAATCCACCGCGCCTGGCAACCGCCACAGCACAAGCAGCGTTTACGCCCACGCCCAGCCCGGAACCGCTCATTTTAACGGTGGCTACACCAACGGCCGTTCCCGGCAACAGCCATGGCACCACACCCGCTCAGGCAGAACCCAATCCAGCCATTACCATTTGGGTCAATGAAACATCGGAAGGCCACAAAGCAATGCTGGATGAAATGGCGGCTGATTTTGAAGCGCAGCACAGCGTGGATGTGGAGATGGTATTGGTGTCGCCGCAATTGCTGCCCGATTTGGTGAATACGGCCGTTCTCTCCGGCACCCTGCCCGACATCATCATTCATCCCCTGGAATTCAGCGTCGGCTGGGCCGAACGAGGCATTTTTGACACCGCCGCCAACGCCGCAGCCCTGACCCAACTAAATGCCAGCACGTTTAATCCTGACGCGCTCAGTCTGGTGCAAACCAGCAGCGACCAGCCTGCCGCCCTGCCCAACAGCGGCTTTCACCAGCTCGTCATCTATCGCACAGACTGGTTTACCGAGCGTAATCTGGCTGTGCCCAATAGCTTCCGGGCGCTCTCCACCGCCGCCGAAGCCACCACCGACCGCGAAAATCTGGTAGCCGGTTTTGTCGTGCCCACCGAAGCCAACCTGGTAACCACCCAGCAAATTTTTGAGCAGATGGCCCTGGCCAGCGGCTGCCAGCTCGTTGATGAAGCGGGTGAGCTTCAGCTCTTGGAACCGGCCTGTGCCGAGGCGCTTACCTTTTATTACACCATCATCAACCAAAACAGCCCCATTGGCGTGCAGACAGACACAAGCACGCGCAACGCCTATCTGGCGGGGCGCACCGGGCTGATCATGGGCCCACCCAGCATTCTGCCCCAATTGGCCGGGCTGGACCCGGCAGCACCGCCCACCTGCTCGGAATGCACCACCACACCGGACTTTTTGGCCCAAAACAGTGGTTTTGTTACAAATATTAGCGGGGCAGAATTTGGCAATATCAGTTTGTTGGGCATTACCAGTGCAGCAGATAGGGAAACGGCCGTTCTCTTTGCAACTTACTGGTTTACTGAAGGCTATGATCAATGGCTTTCGGTCGATCCTGAGCGCAAGGTGCCTATGCGCCTGGGCACAATCGAAAATCCCCGGCAGTTCATCGACGCCTGGGGCAACCAACCCCTGGCAGGCAGCGATCAATCATTGGCCTCATTATACGGTTCCGATATTGTTGCCACCCTGCGCGAAGGCATCGCCACAACCGGGCGCTGGGGCTTGCCACAAGGCCAGGGCGAGCTCATAACCACGCTGTATGAAGAGCTAACATTGTCGATTGTGCTGCAAGAAATGTTGAGTGGCTATTTTTCCAGTGACCAATCTATAATAGAGGCGTACAATCGAATTATTGATTTAATTCCTAATTACGCTTTTCCAAACTTGACCGATAATTAGAGATTGGAGATTAAGCAAATCTCTAATCTCCTCAAGATACAACCCAAGATTTTTTGCCATGACCTCTACTTTACCTTACACAGAAGAACCTTTCGGCATTCTCACCGACGACAATTTATATTTGGACTGCGTTTTGGTAAAGCCAGTGGGGGTCGCTGATGAAAAGTTGCGCGCCATTCGCGTGTGGGTTCCCAAATATCCGCTCACCAAATCCAGTGTAATCACCTGTGCCCGCCAAGAAGTTCGGTCGCACGGCATCAAACGTAAAGTAGCACATCTCGTGTTTGATTTGCGCGGCACAGGGGATAGTGAAGGTGTCCTGGGCGACCAGGATTTCAACCAGGATTTACACGCCATCGCTGAATGGGCCAAGGAGCGATTTGGCCGGATTAATTTTGGCTTTTTAGGCACACCAGATTCGGGAAACGGCCGTGTCAATCTTTGGCCATTACGCGCTGGTTCTGTGATGGAAAGCTATCACTATTCTGCCACCGGCAGCCTGCTGCCTCCCTCTGTGATTTATCTGTCTACTTACGGCAGCTTTAGCCGCACCGACGACGTCATCTGCAACAAATTGGCCGAAGCAGGCTACCATGTCTATGGGCTTGATCCGCTGCGTTATTTGCTGCATGCCAGCGCCAACCATCGTCTGAATCCAGACGATTTAGCCGCTGATCTGCAAATTCTAATCCAGATGCTGCCTAGCAAACCGATCATTATTGGCCAGCCGCTGGCGGCCGGTTTGGCTTTGCTGTGGGCCAGCCGGGTTAACAAAGTGGCCGGCGTGATTGCCATAGGGCGCGCTCAGGCCGGACTCTCCCCCAGCCACATCTTTCATAACAACAATCCGTACACCTATCTGCTACACCGGCACGTGGCTGAAATCGCCCCACGCCCGATGGCTCTGGTGATGCTCAAGGGCAATGCTCTCGGCGGCGATGAAGATGAAATGACGACGCTGATGCAAAGCAGCAAGATGCCCAACCGGCTGGAGCAGGTCAGTAGTTTGTCTATGGAGCTTTTGCTAGAGTTGTTAACCTGGGTGCAACGGCCGTAATCCTCAAAACAAGTCAAAAATCAAAAGAAAAAAGACACCCTTCACTCTAATCATGGCTTTCAATCGAAAATGGATTTCCCTCCGGATCACGGCCGTCGCATACCCAAACGCCAGGGGCAGCCGAGCGCACTTGGTCTACCTTGACGCCTTTGGCCAGCAGTTCCGCCCGCGCCACGTGAATATCGTCCACGCCAAAGACAATTTTGGGCGTATCAGCTCCCAATCGACCTTGTCCCCCACCGTGCAGCGCTAGCAGCACGCCACCGGCACTCAGCGTCACCCAAAACTGGTCAGCATAGCTATCCACTCCTGCGGGATAAGTTACCTCCAGGCCAAAAACATCCCGATAAAATTTTACCTGAGCATCCATATCGCCCACGTATACAATAATTTCGATCAAGCCATTGGTTTTCATAAGCTGCCTCCAACAGAGTCATTCAGCGAACGGTTGTTCTAAATTGTAGCAGAGTTGATCGTGACTTGTAAAACAATTCTTAAATTCCTCTTGACAAAAGGGCTAATTATATATACATTATACATAGTTAATTAATTTATCGAAACGAGCGATAACAATGAGCTATTCTTTAGCATTTTCACAAGCCATTATGACGGTCCTTTTTGTTGGGGATAAGGTGGAGCAAGGTTTTTTTGATTTTGTGCCCACCAAAGAAATTTCTGAATCGCTCAACATTGCTCGGCCAACGGCCGTAAAAATTTTGGGCAACCTGGCCAGCGTGGGCATCATCGAAACGCGCGAGGGGGCCAAAGGGGGCGTCCGGTTAGCCATCGCTCCAGCTGACGTCACCATTTTGGATGTGTTTTCCGCTATCGAAACCGGCAAAGCGATGTTCCGCCATGATTTTGAGCTACGTGTCACGGGTGAAAAGCCCACCCGCGCCCAGGAAGCGGTGCTCACCATTCTCAATGAGGCTGAAGCGGCAATGAAAGACAGGCTGGCACAAACTACCATCGCTGAGTTACTGGCCGTACTAAACGAGTAGCCTCTTTTTTTGTTCATAACTACATATAAGCTATATATAGTTTATTTATTTAGCTAGATTTTCAAAATAAGGAGATTGAACCATGAAAAAGTTAACCATTTTGCTCTATCTTATTGGCGTTGTTCAGCTT
>JBNKLQ010000380.1:0-4952 GCA_050292445.1 Promineifilaceae bacterium (SeqCode)
CACCGAATGGCACCCCCGTCAACTGAGTTGCCCGAGTCATACCAATTGCCGGCAGTTCGTTGCGATCCATCGCATCGGAACCGTAGGCACCCACCTTAAATTGCAGCGGGTCAATACCCGCTGCCGACAGCTTGAGCGGGGCCGTTAGCTGAGAGTTGCCCGTAAGTAAACCAACCAGTACATCATCTCTGGCTAAAAGCCGAGCCAAAAGCTCCAGCACGCCAGGACAAGCCATCATTTCTTTCTGCTGAAAAATCTTCTGACCATGTTCAGCCATCAATTCATAAATGGCTGGCAACTGCTTTTTGATCTCTTTTGGTTCAATACCTATCGCCGTGAGCAAATCGGTAATGATGCGCGGATCGGTTTTGCCGCTCATGTTGTAGCTTTCCAGCGGCCCCACTGTGCCAAATAGCTTTTCTAGGGCATAAGCCAGGGTAAGCCGCCCCGCCCCATTGCTGCGGATGAGCGTGCCATCAATATCGAACAGCAGTAATTTTTGCATCATGAATCTTGGTTTAGCAACGGCCGTATCTGCGACCACACATCTTCCTTGGGCATGGGTCTGGGAGGAACGGCCGTGCCCATGGGGATGCCGCGTGCCGTTAAGATTTGCTTGATGGCCCCAATGCGCGCACCCGGCGTCAGTTTGGGCAGCAGCCGATTGATAAGCTGCTGCTGCCGCTGGGCCTCAGCCATGTTGCCTTGGAAAAAGGCTCGGGTAAGCGCCACGAAAGGTTCGGGAACGGCCGTACTCAAACCACTAATCAAACCATCGGCACCCAAGCCCAAAAGCCCTAGTGCGACCGCTTCATTCCCCACCAGGAAAATCAAATTTTCCGCTGCCGCATCGATGAGTTGGCGCAACATTTGAGCATCCGGTCGGCTCGATTTGATGCCCGCCAGCGAGGGGATTCCTTGCCCCAGCCGGTGCAGCAGCATTGGCGAAACGCCGTTGATCGCCATGTGGGGAATATCGTAAAGCAGCAGCGGTATATCTGGGGTACTGGCAGCCACAGCCTGGCAATAATCAGCCAGGCCGTCATCATGCATGCCGTAGAAGTACGGCATGATCACTACAATGGCATCTGCGCCAATCTCAGCGGCGTGGCGGGCAAGCACCAGCGTGTCGGCCAGTCGGTTGGTGCCCACATGCACCAAAAAGGGAACACGGCCGTTTACCACCTCTGCAGCCGCTTCATGCAGCCGCATCCGTTCCGCCTCACTGAGCAAAATTCCTTCGCCCGTCGAGCCACCCACAAACAGGCCGCTCACCCCGGCATCCAGCAAAAAACTGACCAGATCGGGAATAACGGCCGTATTCACCGTCACACCATCATCCAGCACCGGCGTCGCCATGGCGGGCGTCACTCCGCCGCGCAGTTTTTCTTTCAATTGGGCAATTTTTTCTTTCATAAAAATGAGACCCATTTTCGGATGGCAGAATTGGCAGTCCTCAAAGGCAATTTGCTTTTCTGACTTTTTGACAGGACTGCCAATCCTAATATTACAAATATTTCGCTTCTGCGTCAGTGAGGGCAGCTTCAAAAGTATGCAGCCCTTCCTCCACCAGATTGTGAGGAACATTGAGCGCGGGCGTCATGCGGATGGAGTTCGTGCCGCAGGGCAAAATAAGCAAGCCGTGTTCAAATGCATGTTGGATCACATGATCGCGAAGGGCAACCGCCCGTTCTTTGGTTTCCCGATCCTTTACAAATTCCATGCCAATCATTAGGCCGCGCCCACGTACGTCGCCCAGGCTCGGATGCCGTCCTTGCATCTCTACCAGGGCATCCATGATAAATTGACCTGTTTCACTTGCTTTGGCCAGCAGATTTTCTTCTTCAATGACTTGCAGGGTGGCCAGGGCGGCAACGGCCGCAATGGGATTGCCGCCAAAGGTACTGCCATGCGAGCCAGGTTTCCAATCCATTATCTCTTCCGGGGCAATGATGCCACCAATGGGCATCCCGCTGCCTACCCCCTTGGCAAAACAGACAATATCGGGCTGAACCTCTTCATGCTCCACCGCCCACCATTTGCCGGTACGTCCCACACCGCTCTGAATCTCATCGACGATGAGCATAATGCCATGCCGGTCACATATCTGGCGCAGGCGTGAAAAGAAGCCAGGCGAGGGCACAATGTAGCCGCCCTCTCCCTGAATCGGCTCAACCAAAACGGCCGCAACATCATCAGGTGCCAGCGTGGTACGAAAAACCATCTCTTCCAGATAATCAATCACGGTATCACCGTAGCTTTCGCCATTTTGCTGTACCAGAATGGGGCGATAGGCATTGGGGTAAGGAAGATGGTAAACCTTCACACCAGGCAGATAGTTGGCCCGCTGCACCGATTTACTGGCGGTAAAGGAGAGAGCTCCTAACGTACGGCCGTGGAACGCGCCAAAAAAGCCAATAAAGCGGGTGCGCCCCGTTTTGTACATGGCCAGCTTAATGGCCGCTTCCACAGCTTCGGTGCCAGAATTGCCAAAATAGGTTCGGGTACGGCCGTCCATCGGGGCAATCTGCTGCAATTTCTCAGCCAACTCCACCGCCTGGGGATAATAAAAGTCAGCCAGGCAGATGTGCCAAAATTTATCGATCTGCTCCCGCACCGCTTCCACTACGCGGGGATGGCGATGCCCTACATTCATCACGGCAATGCCAGCCATCATGTCAATGTAGCGACGGCCGTCTACATCCCACACTTCAGACCCTTCTGCTTTATCGACGACCAGCGCATATTCGCGGGCGTACGAGGGTGAGAGAACGTTAATGTCTCGTTTGATCAATGCCTGGCCCACCGGGCCAGCGCCAGCCATACTAAACTTCATAGTGCCTCCGAAAGTGAATAAAGAATTTCGGACACAAATACACACAGATGTCACAGATTCAAATCTGTGTGAATCTGTGTCCCATATCTTCTCAGATAATAAGTCTGACTATTGTAAATAGGGAACCAGGAAAACGGCCGTTTGCCAAACCGTCAGGCTGGCTCGATGGTAAACATGAGGGGGTATCCCTCAAGCTGGGCCGCAAAATGGGCTTTTCCCACCCGCTTTTTGGCTTCGCTCATCGGCAGGGTGGCTACCAGCGCCAGTCCATTAAAATGCGCCGTAATCATCACATGCTCCGCTTCCAATGGGGAAAGCTGAAAAATCCGCTGCAAAATGATGACAACAAACTCCATTGGCGTCACATCATCATTGTGGATGAGTACCTTCGCCAAATCTTCCTGATCATCTTCAGTTTGCTGATCCAGGGTTGTGTCAAGCTCCCACTCTGTCTCCATCATCACCGGGGCGATGAGAAGCATAACACCTTGAATCCAGTTTCTTTTCGCAATCTCCATACCGCCACCCATTTTACCTCAAAGCCAATTGCCAGCCATCAGAACCACAATCTGAAACACGCTTCTCACCAGAAACCCATTGGGACGCCGATAAACGCCGACAACGCAGATCAATAGTAAAATCAGCGTCAATCTGCGTTCATCAGCGTCCTATCAGTTTTGCGTCAAAAAGAGGTGAGGATCAGGCAGAAGCGCCAGAGTAGAAGCGTATCCCGTAGCGCCAAAAGAGCCGCGCCACAACAAATAAGGCAATTGCCAGACCCACGGCCAACGCCAAATTGCCGCCGGTCAGCTGGCCGATAAGCCCTTGCGCGGGCACGGTGACAGCAAAAGCTACCGGCACCAAAAAGGTGAGGATGAAGCGCAGCCATTCTGGGTAGATTCCCACAGGCCAGCGGCCAGCACTGTACATGCTTTGGAAAATAACCAAAATGTTCTCTACACGAACAAACCAGAAGGAGCAGGTCGCTAAAATAAGCCAAAAGCTGTAAACAATGGTGGCCCCACAAAAAAGTGCCAGGGCAAAAACGGCCGTTTCCCCCCAACCAATCTCACTCTGCAAACGCACCAAAGCAATACCAATCACCGCCACGCCAATCAGCACATCCACCAGCTTCCAGATTTCCACCCGCTGCACGCTCACTAGCAACTGCGAGTCAGCCGGTTTCACCAGGGTGAAGTCCAGTGTTCCCTGGCGCACATCCTGCATAAAGCGCTCCATGCTGGGATTAATCACCATATTAATAAGGCCCCCCACCAACAAATAGATACCTACCAGCGCTATCAACTGGTCCGGCGACCAGCCACCCAAATCGGCCGTATGGGTGAACACCACCGCTAGCCCACCCAGCGCCACCACCAAACCAAGAATCGATTCAAAGACCTGGATAAAAAAGTTGGCCCGGTATTCCAGCTCGCCCAAAATACCAATGCGAAAATAAGTGGCAATGATACGTAAAATTCTCATTCTAATCTCGTATTAAAGTGTGCCTTCGAAAAAAACGAACCGCAGAGGCGCAAAGGACGCAGAGTAAAAAAGCTATGGAGAAAAATCTCTGCGCTCTCTGCGCCTCTGCGGTGAAATTACAAACGTCAGGAACCAAAGGCACTGTAGCGGCGCACGCCAGCCTGCCAGATGGTTCTGACTGCCAAAAAACCTAAAGTAACCCAAATTAACTGTGCCAGGAGGCCCGTGTAAACGGCCGTTCCCTCCACACGCCCCAACAACAATTCCACCGGAAAAGAAAGCATCCAGCGAAACGGCGAAATAGAAGCGGCCGTTTGCAGCCATCCCGGCAGCAAGGTAAGTGGTGACAGCTGGCCTGCCAAAAACAGCTTGCCTAAAAAGTAAATTCGGTTGATAGCTGAAATGCGTGTCGTCCAAAAAGCAGCCATCGCCAACGCCCAGCCCATAAAAAACTGGATGAGAAAGGCCATCACCAACGATGGTAGAAAAACCAGCAGCTGCCCAGTTTGTGGCTGCCAGGCTGGTTTGAAGATAAGAATCAAGACGATAGTGGTGGGAACGACGACCACAGACGTGATCATCTTGTACGCCATGTTTTCGGCCAGATCGGCGTGGATGGGGTGCATGGGGC
>JBNKLQ010000381.1:0-4940 GCA_050292445.1 Promineifilaceae bacterium (SeqCode)
ACATTGCGCCAGGGAAATGTGCATTTTTGGGAGTTGGCACCAGGTAGCCGCCCTCAGGTGCTCTCGCTGTGGGCACAGATGATTGGGGATGCAGATCAGGCTGCTTTGGCGCGTCAGTCAGGGACAGTGGTTGGTGGGAAAACGGCCGTATCTCCCCCATCCCATTTTGCCTTCTTGCGCCACTCTATGGCTGGATTGCTCATTCTATTCATCACTTTTTTGGGCACAATCTTGCTGATGCCAACGACAGAGACCGGCGTGCCAGAGGGTGGCCAGATTCGCCTGGTGATTAATCACGGTGGGGAAGTGGCGGCTGCCTCTGGCGAGCTTTCGGCAGAAATTTTGGAGAAACTGCCGGAAAACGTGGACCCGGCTCAGGTGCTGGGTGGTGCACGGCTGCCCGTTCGCCTACGTGTAGCCATCGATGGTGAGCAAGTGCTTGAAGAGAGCTACGAGGCGCGCGGCTTGCGCCAAGAAGGATCTATTTATGGCGTGGAATCACAGTGGGTTACTCCAGGAGAACATGCTGTACAAGTTTGGCTAATGGATGATGAGGTAGAATGGCGTTTGGTTTTTGACGACACGGTAACGGTGGTTGAGGATGGTGTGGTGCGGCTGTTGTACAATGCCGAACACGACGTTTTTGAACCATGATGCATGATTCTTAAAATGATTTTTATCAACAGATTTCGCAGATTTAATAGATTTTTATCTGCGAAATCTGCGAAATCTTTGATTATTTTCCCGCTCAACTGGACGCAGTGTTAAATGTATATGGAGCAACCAATAATTGATTTTCATCAGGATGAGGTGGGGGATTGGGTGGCAGATTTGGCCTGCGGCCATACGCAGCATGTGCGGCACAATCCGCCATTTAGCAACCGACCTTGGGTGCTGACACCGGAGGGCCGGCAGCAGTTTTTGGGGTTCGTGCTTAACTGCAAGTGGTGCGACGAGGAGCGAAATTCGTAGGGCAATTTTATAAAATTGCCCTACAACGTGATATGATTCGGCCTATGAAAACGGCCGTAATTCAAGAAATCATCACTCGCTGCACATTACTGGATGGATTGACTGAAGAAGAATGTCAAGCAATTATTCAGTACAGCAAACATTATGAGATTGAACAGAATCGCTTCTTTTTCCATCAGGGAGAAGATGCAACGACGATGTACATCATTTTGTCAGGGCGTGTGAAGCTTTCCCAGGTGACGCAGGCCGGGGAGCAGGTGATTGTGGGGTACTGTGGGGCTGGTGATGGTTTAGGTATCATCGTCGCCCTGAGCGAAATTGATTATCCGCTATCCGCTGAAGCCGTTACCGATTGCCAGGCAATCTGTTGGCAGCGCGAACAGATGAAGCAGCTCATGCTTGTGCACCCTCGGCTGGCAATCAATGGCATGGGCATGATTGCCCAACGGTTTGTTAAGCTGCAAGATCGCTACCGGGATATTGCTACGCGGCAGGTTGAGCAGCGGGTGGCACGAGCTTTATTGCGGCTGGTGCGGCAGTTTGGCAAGAAGTTGGACCAAGGTGTGTTGATTGATATGCCGCTTTCCCGCCAGGACTTGGCCCAAATGACGGGCACAAACGTTTATAACGTCAGCCGCATTTTGAGTAAATGGGAACGGGCTGAATGGATTGCCAGCCAGCGGCAGCGTGTTGTGTTATGTAAAGCGCATGAGCTGGTGGTTTTGGCTGAGGATTTATAGCGTTTGTATTGGAATGGCGATTATGGCTCAAAAATCCCCCATGACATCTGAACAGATTGCCAAAATGATCATTTCTGACGTGTTGGAGCGCTGGCCGGAAACGGCCGTTGTCTTCCAAGAGAACAATATGGCCTGCGTTGGCTGCGTGGTGGCACCTTTTTACTCCATCGAAGCGGCCATTTCAATTTATCATCTTGACCGCGACCGATTTTTGCAGGAGCTGACAGCGGCAATCGTCAATTAGACAGACGGCCGTTTAAATCCGAAATGCGCCTCTCTTTGCGGTAAATCCACACCTTTTAACGCAACTTCAACAATTGTGTCTAATGGCGTGGCCTCTTTTTGGTAGATAGAGGTTTCGTTGCCCAATGCTGGCAGCAATACAAGGTCTCGCTTGCCTCGCCGATCCACCACAATACCCTCTCCCGTCCAATCTGGCTGACGCAGCAGATAAACGGCCGTCCAGTGGGCATTCGACAATCGTTCCGCATAGCGCGTATCGCCGCTGACGGCATAAGCCGCGCCTACCCGCGCCATCACTGCCTGTTCGTCCAGCAGTGGCTCGCCGCGCAAAAAGGCGCGCAGCTGTTGATGGACCACCAAATCCAGGTAGCGGCGCAGCGGGCTGGTGGCCTGTACATATTGGTCCAACCCTAGCCCAGCGTGTGGTCCGGGTGTGTTTCCCGGCTGGCTGCCCGTCATCGTTCGGCGGCGGGCAAAGTTGGCCGATGGCGTGTTGCCCTCCACAATTTCTGTGGGCGGGTCTTGGGTGGTGAAAGGGATGGGGATGTTATGCTGCCGAGCAAATTGGGCCACGGCTTCACCGGTCATCAGCATCGCTTCACGCACCAAATCACGGCTTTGTAAGGCGGGGAGCGGCCGTATCTCCACCTCACCTTCGTCATCCAACCGAATTTTCACTTCGGGCAAATCAATCTGTACGGCACCACTGGCCACGCGTCGCGCCTCAAATGCCTGGGCGATGGCCAGTAGTTCGCTGAACGGAGATTCGTCCAGCCGCTCCTCCGCCTCATCGTAACTCAAGCGGGTGACGCGCACCGTGCTGGGCATAATTTCCAGGTTGGTAATGGTGCCGTCTGGCTGCACGTCCAGGCCAAAGGAGAGCGCAGGGGAGGTTTCGTTTAGACCCAACGCCAGCGCCGAGGTGGCTGATTCTGGCAGCATGTGGATGGTGCCTTCTGGTAGATAAAGATTGGCTCCCCGACCGCGTGCTTCTAAATCGGCGAGGCTGTCTGGCGTGACCAACGCAGCGACGTCTGCGATGTGAACCCAGAGACGGCCGTTTTCCCAACTTAGCGCATCGTCCGGGTCGCGGCTGCCTTCATCATCAATGGCCAGGGCCACCAGGTGGGTGAGATCACGCCGCTCTTCTGGCGGCAAATCGGGCAGCGGCACCTCTGGCTGGCTGGTGGTAACGCCGATGCGGCTGGGGTAGGGATTGATGGTTTCATCCCAGTAGCTCAATCTGAGCAGCAGGGCGTGGGCGTTTTCTAGTGTTTCGCTCTGGTTCAGACTGCGCAGTACCTGGCTACGTTCCTGCTGGCCCATGGCCACGGCGGCGATTTCTTGTAGGAAACGGCCGTCTTCCGGCAAAAATTCGTTCTGATTCACGCGGTTGGCAAATGCTTCCCACGCTTCCGCTTCGGCCGCTTTTTCGGCACGGGCTTCTTTTTCGGTCGTCACTTCTTCTGGCGTGTGGACGGTAATCTCCTCAATGGTGCCGCTAAAATGGAGGCCATCTTCTACCGCCTGCCAGATGGCCCAGGCGGTGGCGGGGGAGAAATCGTCGTAGGCCAGCTCAGAAAGCTCTTCCAAATTGGTGGTTTCTCCGACCAGCAATTCCCAGGCGGTGAGCAGTTCGCCCTCAGGTTTGGCCAGATCGCTAAACTGGCGCAGCGGACCGGGATGCAACAGTTCAATATCTTTCGGACGTACGGAAACGGCCGTGCCATCCTGTAGTACAATATTAATCTTTTTAGCGCCGACGTTGGTCACCCGTGCGGCCTGATTTTTGTAGAGAACAAAGTTATCTGCACGAAAGTTATCACTCATACCGCAATTGTAGTGAGCCAAGCACAATTATGCTATTAAGTTTCAGAGGTGCGACGCACTTGCTGTCGTGTAGAGGAGACTTCATGGGTGGCGACCCACCACCATAAATGATAACCGTAGGTCGGATTGCCAATCCGACCCACATTTACGAAGGAGAATTTCGTTTGAATCGTTATTTATTGATTGCCCTCGGTGCCGCTTTAGGCGCTAACGCCCGTTATCTAGTTGGCACCTGGGCTGGAAATCATCTCGGGGCAGATTTTCCGTATGGGACATTGATCGTGAACATCGTTGGCAGCTTTGTGTTGGGGTTTTTGTTGACATTAGGCACGGAGCGGCTGCAACTGTCGCCAGAGGCGCGATTGCTACTGGCTGTAGGTTTTTTAGGCTCTTTCACCACGTTTTCTTCCTATGCTGTGGAGAGCATGAATCTGTGGCGAGACGCTGGTCTGTGGCGTGGCTTGTTGAATATTGTGAGCAATAATCTGGTTGGGCTGATTGGCGCTGTGTTGGGTGCTACACTGGCACGCTGGCTGCAAAGTGGAGGGTAAAGAAGATGCAATTACAAGGTATAGCTTTACGGGTCACCATTTATATTGGTGAAAGCGATCATTATCAGGGAAAAGCGCTGCACAGTGGATCACTGTACATGGCTCTGCTGCAATTTTTAAAACAAGAGGGCGCTTCGGGGGCCACGGTGGTCCGCGGTCTGGCTGGCTTTGGTGCGGAGAGCCGCATTCATACGGCGTCAATTGTGGACCTGTCTACCGACCTGCCCATTCGCGTGGAATGGGTGGACCAGGCGGAAGTTGTGGAGCGGTTGCTGCCTCAGGTGCGGCAGATGGTGAATGGGGGTTTGATCACCGTGGAAGAAGTGGATGTGATCCAATATGCGCCGGGCCGCCGACCAGACCCGTTGGCCCAGCCGGTGCAAGATGTCATGCGCACCGAAGTGGTCACCGTTGCGCCAAACACGCCTGCGTCTGAGGTTGTCAGGCTGTTGTTGCACAAAAGGACTCGTAGTTTGCCGGTGGTGGATGAGAACGGCCGTCCTCAGGGCATCATCACCGACGGCGATCTGCTGCGCCGGGCTGGGTTAAGCGCTCGCCTGGATTTGCAGGTGGAGCTGTCGGCGGCGGACTGGCAGCAACAGTT
>JBNKLQ010000382.1:0-4867 GCA_050292445.1 Promineifilaceae bacterium (SeqCode)
CGCTGACCGTCTCTTGGATGGTGGCGTTGACCGTGGCCAACGCCCGCTGCGCCTGCTGCATCGCGTTGCGCGCCAGCCGCCGGAAAACGAGGGCAATCGTGATCACAATCGGCCCCACGGCATAGGTGATCAGCGCCAGCCGCACATTTTGTGTCATCAAGACAGTGCCGATGACCAGCACCAGCACAATCTGGCTGAGCAGGTCAATCGTGAGGGTAACGACGGTGGAAAAATCTTGCGTGTCGGAGGTTACCCGGCTGACGATGCGGCCGGAGGCGTATTGGTCGTAGAACGACAAATCGCGGCGCATCACGGCCCGAAACGCATCTTCGCGCAGCGCCAGCACCACCTCGCCCACGGCCCGCGCCGAAAACCAGAGGCTGACGAAGTTGAAGCCCCAGCTCAGCGCGCCCATCACGGTGACGATGGCCGCCAGCGTCAGTAAAAGCTGTAACTGCGGATTCTCCGCCAGCGTATCAATCCCCCGCGAGATGATGATCGGCGTCGCTGTCGCCAAAATGGAGATGAGTGACACCATCAAGGCCACCAGAAGCACCTTGCCGATGTGCGGCCGAAAATAACGAACAATGCGCCGCACCAGTTCCCGGTCGCTGTAATTTCGGTCGTATTCTTCTGGGTTTAGTCCGCCGGTGATGCCCATTTTTACTCCGTTATCCGTAATCGGTAATCCGTAATCGGTTATCGGTGAGCAGTAACCGTTTACCGATTACCGACCACCGATTACCGTTCACCGAACGAAGATCTGCCTATAAACCCCACTCTCCGCCATCAGCTCCTCATGGGTGCCCTGGGCGATAAGACGGCCGTTTTTCATCAATAAAATCAAATCTGCGCTGCGTATTTGCGACAGGCGGTGGGTGATGAGCAGGGTGGTGCGCCCGGCCAAAATGCTGTGCATGGCCCGCTGAATCTGGTCCTCGGTGTTGCTGTCGATGGCGCTGGTGGAATCGTCCAACACCAAAATGCGCGGATCGCTGAGGAAGGCGCGGGCGATGGCCAGCCGCTGCCGTTGCCCGCCAGAAAGCATCACACCGCGCTCGCCAATCTTCGTCTCGTAGCCATCAGGGAAGCTCAGAATGAATTCATGCGCCTGAGCCTGCTTGGCTGCGGCTTCGATTTCTGCTTGGGGCACGTCCGCCCTTGCGCCAAAGGCAATGTTCTCCGCAATGGTGCGCGAGAAGAGGAAGATGTCTTGTTCGATAGTGCCGATTTGTGCCCGCAAGCTGTCCAGGCTCCACTCACGCACGTCTACTTGGTCGATGAGGATACGGCCGTTCCCCACATCAAACGTCCGATTCAGCAGCTTGGTCAGCGTACTCTTCCCCGCGCCCGTCTGCCCCACAATCGCCACCGTCTGTCCCGGCTTCGCCCTGAAAGAAATATCCCGTAACACCAGTGATGCTCCATCTTGCTCACCTGCAACCCCATCACTCGCCCACTCGCTACTCGCAGACTCGCTACTAACCATCCCATACCCAAAACTCACCCCCTCAAATATCACTTCCCCCACCATCTCCTGCGCCACGCCCGCTTCGTTTTGGTCCAGCTCCGTCTCCGTTAGAATCATCTCCAAAATACGTTCAGCACTGGCCAGACTTTGCTGGAAAGTGGCAATATTGCGCAGCAAAAAGCGAATGGGAGAGCGCAGCGTGCCCAGTAGGGCCATGAAGGTGATTACCTGTCCCACGGACACCACCTCTTGCATAAACAGGTAAAGTGCATGGCCAAAACCAACACCAATCAGCAGACCGTACAGCAGCAGCGGCAGGTAGCGGGCTGTCACTTTCCCCTCGCGCACAAAGGCATCGCGGTAAGCGCCTGCGTTGTGGGTAAAGCGGGCCTCTTCGGCCGGTTCCTGGGCAAATCCTTTGACTACTTCGATGCCGGAAATCGTTTCTGCCAGACCGGCGTTCATTGTGCCAAATGTGGCGCGCAACTGGGTGGCGACGGGGCTGAGATTGTTATTGTAGCGGCGCAGGGCAAAGGTCGTGCCGATAAGGAAGATGATGGGCACAAGCAGCAGCCTGAAGTCCAATGTGGTAATGGTGATGAGCGGTATCAGCAGGGTCAGGATCGACTCGGTGGTGGTGCCTAGCGCCGGGCTGACAAACAAATTCACTTGCTGCACGTCGTTGGTGGCCCTTGCCATCAAATCCCCCACCCGCTGCTGGCCGTGAAACGTCTGACTTTTGCTCAGTAGGCTCAGGTAGAGCTCGTCGCGGGCGTTGCGCTCCACCCGCTGCGCCAGCACCCGAATCGAGAGGCTGTTCACGATGTCGAATAGGCCGTAGCCGACGTAAGCAGCTACCACGTACAGCGCGGCCACGGTCAGCCCAGCGCGCCCTTCGTTTTGAATCACACTGTCGAAGGCCCAGCCCACGGTAACGGCCGTCATGCTTTGCGCCGAGGCCATGCCCACCGTGGTCAGTAAAAAGGTGAGCAGCAGCCCTTTGTAGCGCAAAATGTGGCTTTGCAACCAGCGCAGCGTGGATCGGTGATCGTAATTGTAGGCGTTGGCAACGGTGAATTCAGATCGGGTCATCAGATGGATCCTCTTGTTCGTGGAAGATCGTATCAGGTTGTAGGCGGTTGTCGAGGAGAATCATGCTGGTCAATCGTCCAGTTTCCAAAGAAATAGGACGCTGATGAACGCAGATAAACGCTGATTTTTGTTTTTATCCGCGTTATCGGCGTTTATCTGCGTCCGGTTGCATTAACTGAAAAACTTGATCTTGTTGGCCATTGGCTTGACAAATAGAACAAACGGTCTTATTATACCAGTCGGTTAATTAACCAGCTAGTTAAATAAAGGATTTCTGTGATGATAAGGAGTGATGATGAAAAACTAGACCAGGCTTTTGCCGCCCTGGCAAACGCAACGCGGCGGGGAATTCTGGCCCGTTTAGCAGAGGGCGAGGCAACCGTCAATGAACTGGCAGAGCCGTTTAAGATGAGTTTGCCGGCCATTTCCAAGCATATCAAAGTATTGGAACGTGCCGGGCTTATCGCCCGAGGACAAAAAGCGCAATTCCGTCCCTGTGCTCTTGACGCCACGCCCCTGCAAGAAATTGCCAACTGGACAGAACAGTACCGCCATATTTGGGAGGCACGGTTTGACCAGATGGACGACTATATCAATCAGCTTAAAGAAAAGGAGCAAAATAATGAGTGACAACGCAATTTCTAAAGATGCTGTTGTGGTTGAACGAATTTTTGAGGCACCTGTAGACCTCATCTGGCAGCTGTGGGTTCAGCCGGAGCATTTTAAGCAATGGTACGGGCCGCAAGGATTTACCGTGCCCGTAGCCGAAATGGATGTGCGGGTTGGTGGCAAACGCCTGGTTTGCATGGAAATGCAATCGCCTGAGGGCAGCATGAAAATGTGGACAGTTGGTGAATACACAGAAATTGTGCCTAACCAGCGGCTCGTCTATACAGAAAGCCCGGCTGATGAAAATGGCAATTTGGTTTCGCCTTCTGCCATGGGAATTCCTGATGGGTATCCGGCCACGACCGAGGTCATCGTCCAATTGGAAGATCTTGGTGAGCGTACAAAAATGGTGATGACACATGTCGGTGTGCCAGCAAGCTCAGGGGCAAACGAAGGTTGGGAACAGGCCTTTGCCAAGATGGCTGAGCATATCGAAACTGTCCTCAACGCCAAATAATAAATAAGCTCAAAAATAAATTCATAAAGGAGAATGTCTAAATGAAACAATATCTGTTGTCAACTTACGCTGTAGAGGGTGAAGTTTCTGGAGCACCAACGACACCTGAAGAAGTACAGACTTTTATGGAGCGTGTTTCTGCACTGGAAGCCGAGATGGATGCGACCGGTACGTTCGTTTTTGGCGGCGCATTGCAACTTCATGGCCCCGATGCGGCAACTAGCGTCAGCGTGAACGGTGGCGAAACTGTCATGGGCAACGATTCGTTTGTTAAGTCGAAGGAACAAATCGCCGGATTTTACATCATCAACGCAGACGATCTAGATACAGCTTTGGCCTGGGCTAGCAAGGTAGCAGACGCAACCAACCACTCGATCGAAGTTCGCCCATTTCGAGCGACTGGGCGCGTCCAGGCGTGACCTTTACTTACACACGGTCTTTTAAATGACCAACTAGCAGTAAAAAATCCAGTTTGTGGCTTCGGTGGCATAGCGCTTCCCGAAGCCGCAAACATTTGGTACACGTTCATGTTATCATGCTAAACAAAAAGCTGGGCTACGTGGAAATACATTGCGGCCCCCTGAAATCGAAGGGTAGCCTAGCTCAAGCGCCTGGTTAATGTGTCATGAAGACAAAAATAGAGGTTTTGCAAAACGGCCGTATCCACCACCATACCCTCCTCGACAAGGAACGCCCGTTCACTTTCACCCAAGTCCTACAAAAATGGCAAAGCGACGAAGCGTTCTGCGCCTTTTTCATCAAGCTGCTGGCCGAAGCCCCGTTTGACGCTTACTTTTGGGAAAACCCGCCAGTTACGCAGGCGATGCTGGAACGGCCGTTTGAATGTGTCCTCGTCGCTGCCCCGCAATTGGCCCAGGTGCCTGCCGATCGGCGCGCCTTTGCCAATTACTTCACCAATGATCCAGTTGTGGATTTTGCCAACTTAGGCGGAGATGCCCACCTGGTGGTGCCTTGTCCGCAAGCTCCTGATGATGATTTTGCCCATCTGGCTGGGTTTAGCCGCAGCGCGCCGCCAGATCAGCAGCATCAGTTTTGGCAGCGGGTGGGGTTGGCTGTAACGAATGCAGTGGGGGAACGGCCGTTGTGGGTCAGCACGTCTGGGCTAGGGGTATACTGGCTGCACGTACGGCTGGATTCGCGGCCTAAATGTTACACAT
>JBNKLQ010000383.1:0-4862 GCA_050292445.1 Promineifilaceae bacterium (SeqCode)
AAAACCGTCTCCATCCCGCTCGATTTCCGCGCCTTTGCTTATTATCACCCTGAATATAAGCAGTGGATTACCGAGGATGGCGAGTTTGACATTCTGATCGCCGCCTCGGCGGCGGATATTCGCCACAGCCTGACGGTAACGCTGGAATCCACGCTGGACCTGCCCTGCATTCTGGACAAAGAATCCACCATCCGTGAATGGATGGCTGACCCACGTGGCAAGGTCGTCTTTGGCCCCTTCTACGAAATGATGGAAAGCGAGGCCCGCAAAAGGTTTAGCGGCGACGACGAACGCTACGGCAACGATGGGGCTATTGGCATGGATGTCATGGAGATGTTTAGCGACATGCCGCTGGTTAGTGTGCTGATGTTTGAGAAAGACGTGCTGCCGATGCATCCCGAAGATATGGTGGCGGGCTTGTTGCAACAGGTTCACAGCGAGAGTGAGAACTAAGAATGAAAATTCAAACTTTGACTGGCACATGGCGTTTCCGACAAGTTGGGACAGACGATTGGCTGCCTGCCACTGTTCCCGGCGGCGTACATACCGATTTACTGGCCCTGGGCCGCATCCCTGACCCGTTTGTGGGTGATAACGAAAAAAAGGTGCAGTGGGTGGCAGAAGCAGATTGGGAATATCGTACGCAATTTTCTGCCGCGCCTGAACTTTTGCAGCAGTCGCATATCTGGCTGGTTTGTGATGGGTTGGATACGCTGGCGACCGTCAGCCTGAATGGAGGCGAATTAGGCCAAACCAACAACATGTTCCGCCAATACCGCTGGGATGTCAAAGACCTGCTTCAAGCGGCTAACAACGAACTCGTCATTACCTTTGCTTCGCCAGTGCAGTACATTACGGAAAAGCAGGCCGAACGGCCGTTGCCCGGCGTCTCTCAAGCGATTCCTGGCAGTCCTTATTTGCGCAAAGCGCCCTGCCAGTTCGGTTGGGATTGGGGACCGCAGCTGCCTCCTATCGGCATCTGGCAAGATATTCGATTAGAAGGGGCTAGCAGTGCCCGCCTGACGGATGTCCATTTGCGGCAGAGCCATAGCGAAGGACAGGTGACCGTATCGGCGGCTTTGGCGTTTGAGCAGTGGACGGATGAGGCGGTGACGGCGCGCCTGCGTGTTGTTGCCCCGGATGGGGAAGAGATGATGGAGGAAACGGCCGTATCCGCCGCCACAACCACACTCAACCTCTCCATTGCCAATCCCCATCTCTGGTGGCCCAACGGCTACGGCGAGCACCCCCTTTACCAGGTCATCGTCAGCCTGCACCAGGGGGATATGGAGCTGGACCGGCGCCGCTACCAACTTGGCCTGCGCACCATCGAACTGCGCCAGGAAGCCGATGAATGGGGCCGTTCATTTGAATTTATCGTCAACGGCGTGCCCATCTTTGCCAAAGGCTCCAACTGGATTCCGGCTGATTCCTTCCCTACCCGCCTCACTGATGACTCCCTGGAAATGCTCATTCGCGGCGCGGCAGAGACTCATCAAAACATGCTGCGCGTTTGGGGCGGTGGCTTTTTTGAGGAAGATCGCTTTTACGATTTATGCGACCGTTATGGCATCCTGGTTTGGCAAGATTACATCTTTTCCTGCAGCGTTTACCCAATGGATGACCCTGACTTCCTGGAAAACGTGCGCATCGAAGTGGAAGAAAACGTGCGCCGCCTGCGCCATCGGGCCAGCCTGGCTCTGTGGTGCGGCAACAATGAAATGGAACAAGGCTGGGCTGATTGGGGCTGGACGCGGCCGGATTTAGCAGACATGAAAGCGGCCTATGACCGCTTCTTCCACCACACGCTGGCCGAATGGAGTACCACCATTGATCCGGACACCCCGTACTGGCCCAGTTCGCCCTCATCCGACACGCCGTTTGCCGATCCAAATGGGCAAGCGCAAGGGGATGCCCATTATTGGGATGTGTGGCACGGCCGTAAACCGTTCACCGCCTACCGCGATCAGTTTCCCCGTTTCATGAGCGAATTTGGCTTCCAGGCACTGCCGCCGCTGGCGACCATCCGCACCTTTGCTGAGGAAGCCGACTGGAACATGACCTCCTACATCATGGAACGGCACCAGAAAAACGACAGCGGCAACAGCCTGATGGTGGGGCAAATGCTCGATACCTTCCGCCTGCCCAAAGATTTCCCTTCACTGGTTTATTTGAGTATGGTGCTTCAGGCCGAAGGTATTCGTTACGGCGTGGAGCATTGGCGGCGAGCCCGTGACCGGGTGGCGGGTACGCTCTATTGGCAGCTGAACGACTGTTGGCCGGTGGCCTCCTGGTCCAGCCTGGATTATTACGGCCGTTGGAAAGCACTGCATTATGCGGCCCGCCGCTTCTATGCACCGGTGCTGCTCTCGATTGAAGACGATCCGCCACAACAGGGCGTTTATATCACCAATGATCAGCGCGAAGCATGGGCCGGCAGTGTGCGCTGGTCGCTGGAATCGCTGGATGGCACGGTACTAACTGCCGGAGAAGAGCCAGTGCAGGCCGCCCCACTGGCTACAACACATATTAAAACTTTTGACCTGAATGACCAGGTTTCTGATGAAAACCGGCGAGAATTAATTTTTATTGCTGAATTGTGGCGGGACAGCAGCCGGGTGGCCTTGCAAACGGCCTTCTTCGCGCCCACAAAACATCTACTGCTGGCCGATCCGGCGGTGCAGGTGACCTACCGCGGTGAGGAGAACTTGCTGCACATCGAATTGACTGCCCAGTCTCTGGCCCGATTGGTAGAACTCTCATTTGATGGTGCTGACGTCATTTTCAGCGACAACTACTTTGACTTGCCCGCCGGTCGCTCTATTACGGTAAGCTGCTTGCTACCTGAGGGATGGAACTTATCCCAGGCCGAAGCGGCCCTGCGCGTCCGGTCCGTTTACGATTCGTTTGCTGTGATTTGACCATTTGTAGGACGATTTTGTAAATCGTCCGGGCGACTTACAAAATTGAGAGAAAGGAGTCTATCATGACTGATGTTCAAGGCATCGTCACCAAAATGACGTTGGAAGAAAAAGCTGCTTTATGTACTGGAGCCAGCTCCTGGACAACCACACCTGTGGATCGTCTGGGTTTGCCTGAACTACTCGTTTCAGATGGCCCGCACGGCATTCGCCGCCTGCCTGATGTTCATGCGTTTTCCTGGAAAAGCTTACCTGCTACCTGTTTCCCCACCGCTTCCAGTCTGGCCGCTACCTGGGATACCAATCTATTGTATGAGATGGGGCAGGCCTTGGCTGAAGAGGCCATCGCCTTGAAAGTAGATGTGGTGCTTGGCCCTGGCGCAAATATGAAACGCACGCCGTTATGCGGCCGTAACTTTGAGTATTTTTCTGAAGACCCGTATCTGGCCGGGGAATTGGCGGCCAGCCTGATCAACGGCATTCAAAGCAAGGGTGTGGGCACGTCGCTGAAACATTTTGCGGCCAACAACCAGGAATTTGAGCGTTTTTCAATTAGCGCTGAAATTGATGAACGGACCTTGCGCGAGATTTATTTACCGGCGTTTGAAACGGCCGTTACCAAAGCCAAACCGTGGACCGTCATGTGTTCCTATAACAAGGTCAACGGAACCTACGCCTCCGAACATCACCGCCTGCTTACCGATATTCTCAAAGACGAATGGGGTTTTGACGGGTTTGTCGTCTCCGACTGGGGCGCTGTCCATGACCGGGTCGCTGCATTGCAGGCCGGGCTGGACCTGGAAATGCCTGGCCCCAAGCAAACACGGGTCAACGCTGTCATCGAAGCCGTGCGCAACGGCGAGTTGGACGAGGCGGTGCTTGATGAAGCCGCCCGGCGCATCGTCCGCATCGCCCTCCTGGCAGCACAAACGCCAAAAGGGTCCAATAGTTCCATTGGGGGCAAATTTGACGTCGCCGCCCATCACGCCCTGGCCCGCAAAATTGCCGCCGAGGGCATGGTGTTGCTCAAAAACAATGGCTTGCTGCCTTTACAAAATCCACAGCATATTGCCGTTATTGGCCGGGCCGCGCAGAAAGCGCACTTCCAGGGCGGTGGCAGTTCACACATCAACCCCACCCAGGTGGACGTGCCCTTTAGTGAAGTGCAAAAGTTGGCGGGAAATGCCGAATTGAGCTTCGCTGCTGGTTATTCTGAAGACAACTGCTTTGAACAAACATTGGTTGATGAAGCTGTGGCTACTGCCCAAGCAGCTGATGTGGCGCTGCTCTTTATTGCGTTGCCCACCTTCAAGGAATCAGAAGGGTATGACCGGCCAGATTTAGATCTGACGGAACAACAAGTGAGGTTGATTCAGGCAGTAACGGCCGTTCAGCCTAATACCGTCGTCATCCTCAACAACGGTGCGCCTGTGGTCATGCATGATTGGATCGACGGCACAGCGGCCGTTCTGGAAGCATGGATGATGGGCCAGGCGGGCGGCGGCGCGATTGCTGACGTGCTCTTTGGCCGCGTGAATCCCTGCGGCAAGCTGGCCGAAACGTACCCCGTTAAGCTGGCTGATACCCCGGCCCACCTCAACTTCCCCGGCGAAAACGGCGTGGTGCATTACGGTGAAGGGCTGTTCATCGGGTATCGTTACTACGACGCCAGAGAAGTGCCGGTTCAATTCCCGTTTGGTTATGGACTGAGCTACACCACGTTTGCTTACAGCAATCCGCAGGTTTCGGCTGTCACTTTCAAAGATGTGGAGGGCGTGACCGTCTCAGTTGATGTGACGAACACCGGGCAGGTTGCCGGTAAAGAGATTGTGCAGGTGTATGTGCATGACGAGGAAGCGCGATTGGTACGGCCGTACAAAGAACTTAAAGGGTTCGCCAAAGTAGACCTGCAACCGGGCGAGACCAAAACAGTGGCAATCC
>JBNKLQ010000384.1:0-4599 GCA_050292445.1 Promineifilaceae bacterium (SeqCode)
GACCATCCCCGCGCCACCGTCCTCAAAATCGACACCCATGCTGCTGAAAAAATGGCTGGTGTTATCCGCGTCTTCACCGCCAAAGACGTGCCTGGCGAACGCCAAATTGGACTCATCCGCCAGGATTGGCCATTGATGATTGCCGAAGGGGAAACCACTCGCTACGTAGGTGACGTGCTGGCCCTTGTCATCGCCGAAAATGATACGGCCGCACGCAAAGCCGTCGCGGAAATCAAGGTTGAGTATGAGGTGCTGGAACCCCTCACCGATATGCACAAGGCGCTGCTGCCGGACGCCCCCAAAATCCATCCAGACGGCAACAAGCTATCCCGCAGCGTCACCAATCGGGGCGACATGGCCACTGCCGAAGCCAGCTCTGCCTACATCGCGCAAGGTGTTTTCGAGACGCAAATGATTGAACATGGCTTCATGGAACCCGAGTGCACGGTGGCACGGCCGTTAGACGATGGTGTTGAGGTCTTCTCCAGCGGCCAAGGCATCTTTGACGACCGCAACCAGATTGCCAAGGTGTTGGGCCTGTCACTAGAAAAAGTACGCGTGATTTTGGTGCCCAACGGTGGCGGCTTCGGCGGCAAGGAAGACTTGACCACGCAGGGACACGCCGCATTGGCTGCTTATCTGCTGCAACAGCCAGTCAAAGTGCGCCTCACCCGCGACGAGTCCATCGCCATGCACCCCAAACGCCACCCCATCTGGATGGATTACCGCATTGGCTGCGATGCTGATGGGATGCTCACCTTTGTGAAGGTCAAGTTCCTTGGCGACACTGGGGCGTATGCCTCGGTTGGCATGAAAGTGCTGGAACGCTCCGCTGGACACGCCACTGGTGCTTATGATGTTCCCGTGACCGATGTAGAAGCCATCGCTGTCTACACGAACAACATTCCCTGCGGGGCAATGCGCGGTTTTGGCGTGAATCAAAGCGCTTTTGGCCTGGAATCACTTATCGACGAGCTGTGCGAAAAAGGCGGCTTCGACCGCTGGCAGTTCCGTTTTGACAACGCCCTGCAAAATGGCGACATGACCGCCACCGGGCAAGTGATCGAAGGGGGTGCAGGCGCGCGCGAAACGTTGCTGGCCGTGAAAGAGGCGTATGATGCTGCACCTTATGCGGGCATCGCCTGCGGCATTAAAAATACGGGCATCGGCAATGGTATGCCGGATGAATCAAAAGCACGGGTGCAAATTTTGGCCCCGGACAAGGTGCTGGTTGATCATGGCTGGACCGAGATGGGCCAGGGGGTGAACACGATGGCCCAGCAGGTGGTCTGCAACGAAACAGGCATCTCACCCAGCATTGTGGAGGTGCGGGTAGACACCATGTCGGAGCAGGAAGCGGGCATGACCACCGCTTCACGCGCCACGTCGCTGGTAGGCAACGCCCTCATCGACGCCTGCAAACAGCTGAAAGAAGATTTAAAAACGCATTCGCTGGACGAGCTGGTGGGTCGCAGCTATGAAGGCTATTTTGTTATCGATTGGACAACCAAGCCGGGGGCGATGGTGGAGAAGGTGTACACCCACTACTCCTACAGCTATGCCACACAGTTAGTGACCTTGGACAAAGACGGCCGTATCCAAAAAATCACCGCCGCCCACGATGCTGGTAAAATCTTTAACCCCACCCTGTTTGAAGGGCAGTTGGAAGGATCGATTCACATGGGATTGGGGTATGCGATTAGTGAAGAGTTGGTGATGGAAAACGGCCGTCCCAAATCTACCCGCTTGCGTGACTGCGGCATCCTGCGGGCGAAAGAGATGCCCGAAATGGAAATCATCGGCGTCGAAGTGCCCGACCCGTATGGCCCTTACGGAGCCAAAGGCGTGGGGGAAATTGGCCTAGTGCCCACCGCTGGCGCGGTCGCCAACGCCCTCTACCAATATGATGGCGTCCGCCGCTACAAATTGCCTATGCGAATTCCCAAGCGAGGCTTAACCCGGCGCGTGAATGGACATTCCAGTAAACAGTAATCAGTGACCAGTAGGTCAGTATTCAGTTTTTGGCCACTGATGACTCACTGAATACTGACCACTGAACAAAGGAGAACTCATGTCAAAAGACCGCGTAGCACTCTATTTGCAAGATGCCCATGACATCCGCGAGGGCATTGAACTCGTCAAATATGCTGAATCAAAAGGATTTGAAGCCGTATGGCAAGCAGAAAGCCGTCTGGTGCGTGACGCCATTGTGCCGATGGCTGCCTTTGCTGCCCACACCACCACGCTCAAAATTGCCAGTGGCGTCACCAACAACTGGACGCGCAACATTGGCCTGCTGGCCGCCACGTTTCTGACGCTGGACGATCTAGCGAAAGATCGCATCATTTGTGGCATTGGAGCCTGGTGGGATCCGCTGGCCAGCAAGGTGGGCATCAACCGCCGCAAGCCGCTCTCTGCCATGCGCGAGACGGTGGAAGTTTTGCGCAAGCTGCTTAACATGGAAATGGTCACCCATCACGGCGAATTTCATCATGTGGATGGGATTCAATTGGATGTGGTGCACGGCCGTAAAACCCCACGCAACGTGCCCATCTACATTGGGGCCACCGGCATGAAAATGATGGAAATGACCGGCGAAATTGCCGACGGCGTCTGCCTCAACTATCTGGTGCATCCAGATTACAATTTGCGGGCAATGGACGCCTTGGAACGCGGCGCAAAAAAAGCAGGCCGCTCTATCGACGACATCGACCGGCCCCAGCTAATGATCTGCTCTGTAGATAACGACCGCAAAAAAGCGCTGGATGGGGCGCGCAAGATGATGACCCAATACCTGGGCCAGCAGCCACATCTCATGAAAGCCAGTGGCGTTAGCCAGGAACTGCTGGATGAAATCCATCAGGTGCTCACCTGGCCCGCCACCGAAGAAGAGATTGAAAACGCCATGCATCTGGTACCGGACGACGTGGTGCAAATGTGTACCGCCAGCGGCTCGCCAGAAGAAGTGAAGGCCAAGGTGCGCGAATACATCGACAACGGCTGCACCTGCCCCATCCTTTACCCGCTGGGCGATCCATACTTGATGATTGATATTTTTGCGGACGGTTACAGCTAGATACCAGTGGTCAGTAGGTCGGTATTCAGTAATCAGTTTTGGCTTCACGCTTACGAAAAACTGATTACTGGCCCACTGAATACTGATTACTGAGCATGTCAACTAGCACACGTTTTCCTTTACGCTGATTTAACTGCCGGATACGGCCGTTGCCTGCTATACTCATAGTACTGTGATACTACTGGAGCATGAGAATCTATGTTAAATTGGCTAAAACGTGTGCTGGGTGGGTCGAACGCAAAAGAAGAAACCAAGTCTTTATCGCCCCCAGCAAAACCGCCGGTACGTGAACAAACGGCCGTTCCTACCCAAAAAGTAAATGAGGCAGTGGCGGAACGGCCGTCTCCCCCACCCCAACCGCAAGCCGAGCCGTCAGGCCAAGCGGCCGCCCAACAATTTCTGGAGAAACTGCAAGACAAAATCGGCCGTTTGGCGGATGATTTTGCTAACGGCACCATCAACCAACAGCAATTCCAAAAGCTGTACACTCACTATCAGCGCGAAATGCGCGCCGTGGAAACGCTCATCGAAACAGACCAGGGGCAAAGCGAATGGGGCGATGCCTTTCAAGAGGGTGAAAGTGTGTTGATCAGGCAGCAGCATGCCGCCAAGGCCAAAGGCTACGCCATCTACGAAAATAACTCCGGCATGCCCATCAGCACATTGGGGAAATTTGAAGTGGACCCCGCCCTGTTTGTGCCCATGCTCTCCTCCTTCCGCTCCGCCACGGCCGAAATTTTTGGCGGTGGTCTCCAAGCCACGGCCATTGAAGGCGGGCGTTGGCTTTGTTTTGTACCGGGCCAGTTCACCACCATGATGGCCATTTTTTCGGCCGAACCAGCGACAAAGCAACTCAATTTCCTTGAGCAGCTCCACCAACTATTTGAAAAAGCCAATCGTGCCTTGCTGGCAAATTCACCAGTTGAGCCAAGTGAGCTTGTTTTCCCCCATGAGCATTTCCTCGGCAAGTGGAAACGGTAATTCGCCAATGACACCCTCTGTTCCGCTGCTCAAAATTGTGGTTGCTGGCGATGGCAACGTGGGCAAAACTTCGCTCATTCGCCAATATTGTGAAGGGCGCTTTGAGCAATCCCGCGTGGCCACCATTGGCGTCGATTTTCAAACTAAAATGGTGGAACTCAAAGGCAGCACCATCAAGCTCTCCATTTGGGACATGGCGGGGCAAATCCATTTCCAGTCCGTCCGCACTGGTTTGTATCGTGGCAGCAGAACGGCCGCTCTTGTCTATGACGTGACCAATCCTGACTCTTTAGCCAATTTGCAAAGCTGGCATGAAGAAATCATTGCCATTGTGCCAAATCAGCGCTTTTTGGTCGTTGGCAACAAGATCGACCTTCAGCCCAATTACAACCCAACTGAAGCCAAACAATTTGCTAACTCAATCAAAGCACCCTACCTCACCACCAGTGCCAACACGGGTGTAGGCGTGCAAAAAATGTTCCTGGGCATGGCTTACCTCGCACTTAAACATACCTGACCTGACATTTGTTATCCTCTGGTCA
>JBNKLQ010000384.1:4609-4859 GCA_050292445.1 Promineifilaceae bacterium (SeqCode)
TTTTTATCAGGTATATGATTCCTTCGACAGCTACAATTTCAAACATCTTTGCAGCCAAATGTGCCAGTCATTGTTTCTGTTACCATACAAATGGAAGGAGGAAATTCCCATGTCAAAGCCAGGCAATATTCAATTGATCGCCGTTATCTATTTGGTCGATGGCTTACTCAATATCACCTGGGGTGTATCAATCATCTTTGGATTGTTTAGCAGCTTGATCGGCTTAATTTGTTTCCCAATCGGTCTCTAC